>NZ_JAOWCH010000070.1:0-532365 GCF_030337065.1 Citrobacter sp. Cb004
TGAACCCGCATCCCTGCGGGTTCTCCCGGCCTTACGGAAACACGTCGGCAATTTTCAGCCGGACCAGCCCACACCTGACCCCCTGCGTTTTTTATCTGAACAGCAAAACAGAGTTAACTGGAAGTCAGTGCGTTGCAGCGATGACCCCGGTCCGGCTGAAAATCGATGAGGCGTTGACGGCTGACCGGGTCTGCCCGCAGGGATGCGGGCAGAGGGGACGGCCTGCAGGGACGCAGGCCCGGCCCCGACCCGACAGGCAGACGGCATAAGACGAATGAATCGCACAGCGACGATTTTCCCGCCGGGAGCCTGGGTTGCAAGGGAGGCGGCGGTGAGCCTCCCTTGCACGTTCACGGGTATCTGCGCTTCAGAGAATTGCTACCGCCGAGGTGAACGAAACCCTGAGCAAGAATCACATGTTCCCCATAATGCTTAACAGAACAGTATTGCGCATTCTGCGGTTTTTTTTATCTCTTCGCCTTCGCTTTCAGTCAGTTCTTACGCCATAAACCCATTCCTGGCGTACACTTGTTAAAACGAAAAAAAGTGAGGCAAACGGATGATAGCGTTTCCTGCCAGTTTACTGATCCTCAACGGAAAAAGTGCTGATAATCTCCCCTTGCGTGATGTCATTGCAGAGCTACGCGATGAAGGCGTGGAAATCCATGTTCGCGTTACCTGGGAAAAAGGCGACGCCCAACGCTACGTTGATGAAGCTCGCCAGTTAGGCGTTGCAACGGTGATTGCCGGCGGCGGCGACGGCACAATTAACGAAGTCTCGACGGCGCTGATCCAGTCGCAGGGCGGCAATATCCCGGCGCTCGGTATTTTACCGTTGGGAACGGCGAATGATTTTGCAACCAGCGTAGGCATACCCGACGCCCTTGATAAGGCGTTAAAACTGGCTATCGCCGGAAATGCGACTGATATCGATATGGTTCAGGTCAATGATAAAACCTGTTTTATCAATATGGCGACCGGCGGCTTCGGCACACGCATCACCAGCGAGACGCCAGAAAAACTCAAGGCCGCATTAGGTGGCGTATCGTACTTTATTCACGGATTAATGCGCATGGATACGCTCAAACCCGACATCTGCGACATTCGTGGGGAAGATTTTCACTGGCAGGGTAAGGCGCTGGTCATTGGTATCGGTAATGGCCGTCAGGCCGGTGGTGGGCAACAGCTTTGCCCAACGGCGCTGATCAACGATGGTCTGCTGCAACTGCGTATTTTTACCGGCGAAGAGCTGCTGCCAGGGCTGCTTTCGGCGCTCACGCAATCCGAAGACAACCCTAACATCATCGAAGGCGCATCATCGTGGTTTGATATCCGCGCCCCGCACGAAATTACGTTTAATCTCGATGGCGAACCGCTTAGCGGACAAGAATTTCATATTGAAATCCTGCCCGCAGCGCTACGTTGCAGACTGCCGCCGGGTTGTCCGCTACTGCGTTAACACGACGCCCCCCCAACTGGAATCAGGCAATGGTGACTTTGCTGTCCAGATAAACATCCTGCACGGCGTTAATCAGCTTAACGCCGTCAGCCATGGTTTTCTTGAATGCTTTTCGTCCAAGAATCAGCCCCATGCCGCCAGCACGTTTGTTAATCACTGCCGTACGTACCGCATCGCTCAGATCGGTTTCGCCGCCAGCCGCACCGCCAGAGTTAATTAATCCGGCGCGCCCCATATAGCAGTTCGCCAGTTGATAACGCACCAGGTCAATTGGGTTGTCGCTGGTCAGCTTGCTGTAAACGCGATCGTCGGTGTAGCCAAAGTTGACTGCTTTATACCCGCCGTTATTTTCCGCCATTTTCTGCTTAACGATATCCGCCCCGATAGTGGCTGCCAGATGGTTAGCCTGCCCGGTGAGATCGGCGGAAACATGGTAATCCACGCCATCTTTTTTAAACGCGGAGTTACGCAGATACGCCCACAGCACGGTGACCATGCCCAGTTCATGAGCACGCTCGAACGCCGCAGAAATCTCTTCAATCTGGCGACGGGACTCCTCTGAACCGAAATAGATGGTTGCCCCTACCGCAACCGCGCCCATATTGAATGCCTGTTCTACGCTGGCATACAGCGTCTGGTCAAACGTATTGGGGTAGCTCAGCGTTTCGTTGTGGTTAATTTTTACAAGAAACGGAATGCGGTGCGCGTAGCGACGGGAGACGGAAGCCAGCACGCCATAGGTCGATGCCACGCAGTTACACCCTGCTTCGATAGCCAGTTCCACAATATTCTTCGGATCAAAGTACAGCGGGTTAGCCGCAAACGATGCCCCCGCGGAGTGTTCCACGCCCTGATCCACCGGTAGAATTGACAGATAACCTGTCCCAGCCAGTCGGCCCGTGTTATACAGCGTTTGCATATTACGCAGCACCGCTGGCGGACGGTTGTTATCCACCATCACGCGATCGACGTAATCATGTCCAGGCAGGTAAAGTTGGTCAGAAGGAATGGTCATACAACGATGCTGTAAAAGGTTGTCGGCATCTTTGCCAAGCAACTGCGCAATATCAGTCATAGCTATGCTCCCGTAAGTTCCGATTTGAAACCGGAATGTGGATTGTCCTGACCCGCTTTGTTGCGGGCAGCAATAAGCCTGGTACCGACTGCGTTTTTTTTCCATCTTTAGCGCACTTTTCAGCAACTTCTGCTGGCTCGATTCAGGAAGAAATAATGTTAAGGCGGTCAAATTTAGACCTCAAAGGTATTTTAAAGGTATTATCGAATGGTACTATCAGTGCGTACCTTACCTGTCATGAAGGATTTAAAGATGAAAACTACAGTTAAGCTGTCGTTCATGATGTTTGTAGAGTGGTTTATCTGGGGCGCCTGGTTTGTACCGCTGTGGCTGTGGCTGAGTAAAAGTGGCTTTAGCGCCGGGGAGATCGGCTGGTCCTATGCCTGTACCGCGATTGCTGCGATCCTGTCGCCCATCCTGGTCGGTTCTGTCACTGACCGTTTTTTCTCCGCGCAAAAAGTGCTGGCGGTGCTGATGTTCGTCGGCGCTATATTGATGTACTTCGCCGCCCAGCAAACCACCTTCAGCGGATTTTTCCCGCTGTTACTGGCCTATTCGTTGACCTATATGCCGACGATTGCGCTGACCAACAGTATCGCTTTTGCCAACGTCAGTGACGTTGAGCGTGATTTCCCGCGCATCCGTGTGATGGGGACCATTGGCTGGATCGCCTCTGGTTTGGCCTGCGGTTTCTTACCGCAAATGCTTGGCTATAGTGACATCTCCCCTACCAATATTCCTCTGCTTATCACTGCCGGAAGCTCCGCTCTGTTAGGCGTCTTTGCGTTCTTTTTACCGGATACGCCGCCGAAAAGTACCGGCAAAATGGATTTCAAGGTCATGCTGGGTCTGGATGCGCTGATCCTGCTGCGGGATAAGAACTTCCTCGTCTTTTTCTTTTGCTCTTTTCTGTTCGCGATGCCGCTGGCGTTCTATTACATCTTCGCCAACGGTTATCTGACAGAAGTCGGGATGAAAAACGCCACCGGCTGGATGACGCTGGGCCAGTTCTCTGAAATCTTCTTTATGCTGGCGCTACCGTTTTTCACCAAACGCTTTGGCATTAAAAAGGTATTGCTGCTTGGTCTTATTACTGCGGCTATCCGCTACGGATTTTTCGTTTACGGCGGCGCGGAAGAATATTTCACTTACGCTCTGCTGTTTCTCGGCATTCTGCTGCACGGCGTCAGTTACGACTTCTACTACGTCACAGCCTACATTTATGTCGATAAAAAAGCGCCCGTACATATGCGCACCGCGGCGCAAGGGCTTATCACCCTCTGCTGTCAGGGATTCGGTAGCCTGCTCGGTTATCGTCTGGGCGGCGTGATGATGGAAAAAATGTTTGCTTATCAGGAACCGGTGAATGGTCTTACCTTTAACTGGGCTGGCATGTGGGGATTTGGCGCGGTCATGATCGCCGTCATTGCCGTAATGTTTATGATTTTCTTTCGCGAGTCAGATAAAGAAATCACCGCCATTAAGGTGGACGATCGCGATGTAGCGTTGAAACAAGGGGAAGTAAAATGAAAGCAGAACGTATTCTCGGTGCTCTTTATGGGCAGGCGTTAGGGGATGCGATGGGTATGCCGTCGGAACTGTGGCCAAGAACCCGGGTTAAAGCCCATTTCGGTTGGATCGACCGTTTTTTACCCGGCCCTGCGGAGAATAATGCCGCCTGCTATTTTAACCAGGCGGAGTTCACTGATGACACCTCCATGGCGCTGTGTCTGGCTGATGCCCTGCTTGAGTGCGACGGAGAGATTGTACCCGACGTTATTGGCCGCAATATTCTGGCCTGGGCCGAACGTTTTGATGCTTTTAATAAAAACGTGCTCGGCCCGACCTCAAAAATTGCGCTAAAAGCCATTCGCGACGGCAAACCTGTCGCCGAACTGGAAAATAACGGCGTTACCAACGGAGCGGCAATGCGCGTTTCACCGCTGGGATGCCTGCTCCCCGCGCGCGATCTCGATGCCTTTATCGATGATGTGGCATTAGCCTCCAGCCCGACACATAAATCGGATTTGGCTATCGCTGGCGCAGTGGTGATCGCGTGGGCGGTATCACGCGCTATCGACGGCGGAAAATGGTCAGAGATTGTCGACGCGCTGCCAGCCATTGCCCGGCATGCGCAGCAAAAAAGGATCACTACCTTTAGCGCATCGCTCTCTGCACGCCTTGAACTGGCGCTGAAAATTGTCCGTAACGCTGACGGCATTGAGTCTGCCTGCGAGCAGTTGTATCAGGTTGTAGGGGCCGGAACCAGTACCATTGAATCCGTGCCATGCGCCATCGCTATGGTTGAGCTGGCGCAGACCGATCCTAACCGCTGCGCCATTCTGTGCGCGAACCTCGGGGGCGATACCGACACCATCGGGGCGATGGCAACTGCCATTTGTGGCGCGCTCCACGGCGTAAGTGCGATTAATCCGGCATTGAAACATGAGCTCGATGCGGTAAATCAGCTGGACTTTATCCGCTACGCCAGTGGATTGATGCGACTGCGCGAGCAGCGGGAGGCACTATGAGCACCACGCGTCTGCAACAACTTCTCCCGCAGTTACGCACACAGCGACCCGTTACGGTGGTGGGTGCGGCGGTGATTGATGTCATTGCCGATGCGTATGCCCTTCCCTGGCGCGGATGTGACATTGAACTCAAACAGCAAGGGGTGAACGTTGGCGGCTGTGCGCTCAATATTGCCGTAGCACTCAAGCGGTTAGGTATCGACGCCAGTAATGCTTTACCGCTGGGTCAGGGGGTGTGGGCCGATATTATCCGCAACCGGATGGCAAAAGAGGGACTGCACAGCCTGATCGATAACGCCGCAGGCGATAACGGCTGGTGTCTGGCTCTGGTCGAGCCGGATGGCGAACGTACCTTTATGTCATTTAGTGGCGTCGAAAATCAGTGGAACGCTGACTGGCTGGCACAGCTGGAGATCCCACGTCACAGCCTGGTTTATCTCTCGGGCTATCAGTTAGCCTCTCCGTGTGGTGAGTTGCTGGTGCATTGGCTGGAAGGGCTGGAGGAAGTGACGCCGTTTATCGATTTTGGCCCACGCATCGGCGACATTCCCGAGCCCTTACTGGCAAGAATTATGGCCTGCCGTCCACTGGTATCGCTCAATCGGCAGGAGGCGGAAATTGCCGCCGAGCGGTTTGCATTAAGCCAGGATGTAGAAGGTTTTGGCGCACAATGGGTGCAACGTTTTGCCACACCGGTGGTGGTACGCCACGATAAAGACGGTGCGTGGTATTTCAGCACCCAAACTTCCGGTTGCATACCGGCATTTGCGACAGCGGTCGTTGATACCATTGGCGCTGGTGACAGCCACGCTGGCGGCATGCTGGCGGGACTGGCGTCTGGCTGGTCGCTGGCTGACGCGGTACTGCTTGGAAACGCCGTGGCGTCCTGGGTGGTAGGGCATCGCGGGGGCGATTGCGCCCCTACGCGCGAGGCGTTACTCCTCGCACACAAACACGTATAGATCGCTTCGACAATAGCTGATGCTGTATTCAATGGGCCGTTGCTGCTGGTCAAGCGCTACCTGCTTGATCACCAGCACCGGCACTTTGCTGTCCATTTGAATGTGCGCCTGGAACTCTGGGTCAGGCATTCGGGCACTGACACGTGAGCGAGTGCGCTGCGGGAAAATATGCTGGCTGCGAAAATAGTCATACAGTGAAACGCCGATAGCATCCACGTCATGAATTAGATGGGCAGGAACCCATGACTCTTCAATAGAAACCGCATCTTCATCTACGTAGCGAATGCGCTTGAGCAGGAAGACGTCACTCCCCGTGGCAACAGCCAGCTGCTGCGCTACTTCTTCCGGGCAAGGCACAATCCGCTTGTTAACCCACAGCGTATCTGGTTTTTTACCGCGCAACACCACCTGCTGTGAAAAACCACGCGCTTCTTTTAGCGAATACTCGAAGATGTTGTTGATTTGCGTCCCGTAACCGCGGGCGCGCGTCACGACACCTTCTTCTTCCAGGGCCTGCATCGCCTTACGAACCGTAATTCGCGAAACGCCAGTCAACTGGCTGAGATCGCGCTCGCCGGGCAGGATGTTTCCATGCTCTAGAATCCCGCTACGCACAGCGTTTTTCACCGTTTGCGCAAATTTCATATACAGCGGCGTGTTATCTGCCGCGGAAATACGTTCATTCAGTTGCGCGATAAGCTGGGTATGCGCTTGTTCCATTTATCTTTTTCCTGCAGCCGTTTCTGCAGCCAGTATACTCATTACCACCACGCGTGGAAATGATGCACCGGACCAATTCCCTCACCGACTTCCAGGGTGTCGGCCTGCGCCAATGCCGCTGAAAGCCACAACTTAGCTTCCTGCACTGTCTGTGCCCAGTTGTCATGGCGCGGACGCAGCGCCGCCAGTGCCGCCGATAGCGTACAGCCAGTACCGTGGGTATTTTTGGTCATCACCCTTGGCGCGGTAAAACGCTGCTCGCCATCACGGGTAAAGAGCCAGTCGGGGCTTTGCGCATCCTCCAGATGACCGCCTTTCATCAACACCGCCTCGCAACCCAGCGCCCGCAGCGCCCTTCCCTGCTCTAACATCTCCTGCTCAGTCTGCGCATGGGGAGCCCCGAGCAGCGCCGCAGCTTCGGGTAAATTTGGGGTGATAATCGAAACCTGCGGCAGCAAATGGGTACGCAGCGTTTCAACCGCCGAAGGAGACAGCAACGGATCGCCGCTTTTCGCCAGCATCACGGTATCCAGCACGACATTTTGCACCCGATGGCGACGCAAGCGTTCGGCGACCGCTTCAACAATATCCGTTTCCGCCAGCATACCGATTTTAGTGGTGTCGATACGCACATCACTGAACACCGAATCCAGTTGTGCGGCGACAAAGTCAGGTTCAATGCGATACACCGACTGCACCCCGCGCGTATTTTGCGCCAACAACGCCGTGATAACCGAGCAGCCGTAAGCGCCAAGCGCCGAGAACGTTTTTAAATCGGCCTGAATACCTGCGCCACCGCTAGGATCGGTTCCGGCAATGGTTAATGCGTTAATCCGTTTCATAGTTGCTCCCGCGCGTTCAGGTTATAGAGGGCGTCGATAAATGCCGGGACAAAACTGCCCGGTCCGGTTGATTGTTGAGTGGCTATTTGTCCGGCCTGTTTCATCCAGCTACAGGCAGAGGCGACGTTATCAAGCCGGTCACCGTGAAGGGCGCAGCTGGCCGCAACGACCGCCGACAGCGCGCATCCGGTGCCCACCACGCGCGTCATCAACGGATCACCCCCGTTCACGCAGACGGTACGCTGACCATCGGTGACATAGTCAATTTCGCCGGTAACCACAACAATGGTCCCAACCTGACGAGCCAGTGCCTGCGCTGCGGGAAGCGCAGCGGCTGCCGTATCGGTCGTATCCACGCCGCGTCCCCCGCCGTTCATACCCGCCAGAGCCAGTATTTCCGAAGCGTTGCCGCGGATAGCCGCAGGCTGTAGCGCCAACAAATCCAGACAGAAGCGACGACGAAACTCCAGCGCCCCCACGGCAACGGGATCGAGCGTCCACGGAGTTTTAGCAAGTTGTGCCCGCTCAACTGCGGCGCGCATCGCCGTAGCCCGTTCCCGGGTTAAGGTGCCGACATTAATCAGTAATGCACTGGCAATATACGCGAACTGACTGGCTTCCTCAGGCTCGATTACCATTGCAGGTGATGCGCCCAGCGCCAGCAGCGTATTGGCCGTAAAGCTTTGCACGACCTCGTTGGTCATGCAGTGTGTGAGAGGGGAAAGCGTTCTAAATTGGTGTAAGGTGTGAGCCGCAAGTGTGCGGCTGTGCAGGTCAGGCTGCATGGTTCAGCTCCTGCCCGCGCGAAGAAGGGACACGAGCAGTGTCAGACTTCCCTACGCTGGCATTATCCAGATCAGGTGGTACGGGTATTTCTCAGCCTTCACCAGGAAGGGCACCCCGAGTCATTTAGTTACATAAATTCCAATAATATTAACAGCGTAGAGGAAGTAGCTTGCTAAAGCAAGCCCCTGACCGGCGTCCTGTAAACATCCCGCATAATCGTGCCATTCACATCTAGAGATATCTTCCAGCATACTCAATCTGCCAACGAAGGAGATCGCTATGCGTAAAGCCCGTTTTACTGTGCATCAGATCATCACCGTGGTTATGTCGGTTGAAGGAGCCGTAGGTTCTTTCACATTAGAAATCATTCAAGTAAATTTTACTCACAACTATAGTTTCTGTTCAAAGGACAGAAGAAAAGAAGGGTTTTAATCAGTGAATAAAATAATTAACCTGAATCATTTCCAAGTTTGCATTTCACCCATGAAACCAATGAATATCATTTGAAGCATTCACAATCTAAATAATTGACCACGCATCGGCCGATGATAATATAAACTTTTTACTTCATGAAGGTTTTACATGAGAGAATTTAGGCTTATCCGGGCATGGGATGCCGGAAGGGAGCTAGCCCCTGAGGATTTTCAGCATATATTGATCCCTTTCAGAGCTTTCGATGAATCACGAATCTATTACGAATTAGACGCAGAAGAGTATCACTATACAAAAGTACCCTCTATTTATGATATACCAGAAAGGAAACGGAACATTGTTTATTATACTCATCCATATAAGAGGAAGCATCGAGCTATGGCTGATGAGGTATATGACAATACACAACGCAACATAGATGAAGGCTGGTTCATTGGGATTAATAAATCTCGTAATTAGAATTATTACTGGAATCATTTTTATTTTTGGGCTGTGCCAACTGGTTCAATTTATCTGCTAAATTAATTATTAGGAATTTAAATGAGTAATAATATTAGTGAAATCCTGAATGATTTGAAAAGCAAAATGACCAACTGGAATTATCCAATAGAAGAGCCTATCACAGACCAATACATTTTGAGTATAAATAAGCGAA
The DNA here is from genome assembly GCF_030337065.1 of Citrobacter sp. Cb004. Classification (NCBI taxonomy): domain Bacteria; kingdom Pseudomonadati; phylum Pseudomonadota; class Gammaproteobacteria; order Enterobacterales; family Enterobacteriaceae; genus Citrobacter; species Citrobacter sp. Cb004. The sequence continues at coordinate 9,463 of NZ_JAOWCH010000070.1, forward strand.
AATCAACTTCTATCTTAAGTCCAACACTTGATAAGCTAGGTGATGAAGTTTACTTATTATTAGTAAATCAACCTGATTATGTTACATTTTTAGAAACAATGGATGGATTTGAATTTGATGGCTTAATCTTATTTAGCCTATCCATACCAGAGCCATTAGTAAGAAACTTGTTTATTATGAATGATTTTTATAGGGATAATGATGATTACATCAATCCTGATTTAAGTGAGCGATTAGTGATTGGCAATGATAGTATCTCTATATTTACTTACGATAGTAAAACAAACCTTTTTGAAATTAGAGATAATGTAGGCACCGAAAATGTCTTTGGATCATTCCCTAACTTTACAGATTTCTTATCAGAAATATTAGATACAGTAGCTTAAATTATGGAGGGGCTATAACGCCCCTTTTTTCTTATTAATTTTTAGCTAAGGAGTCATTTTGTTAATTACAAAAAATGATCTAGATGAATTCGGTGAGTTAGCAAACCAATTCATTAGCAGTAGCGATCGTGCTTCATTAACTGCACTTCACTAAAAACGATTTATAATTCCCCCATCCTTTATATGAAATACATTATCTAATTAGTGTGAAATATCTGTTTCATCACTAGAAAATATTCTGCTCCGAATTATTTTAAATATCTTTAACTTTTCTGAATCTAAACTTTATGACTTTAATTATCCAACCGTTTACCGCTGCGATAAAATTAAAATCGTATAGTTAAATTTATATATATGTCCGTTACCCAACGTTCATCCGGTGCTTCCGGATTGAACTGCCGCTGGAGCCTGTTGGCGTCACGATACTGGCCTCCCCTTTACGCGCTCATAGGCTTCGGTCCCCGACCTGAGCCTTTTCCCGGGACACTTCATCAGCCGCCAGACCCGATTAATCGCACACTGTTGTTCGCTATCTTGCAGTTCGTGATGGATCTTGCGCTCGAGATTGTCGTAATTCTGTACATTCATTTACACTTTTTACGAAATGACTGGCGTGAACACAAAAAAGTTCTTGTCAGATGCCCTATAAGCCAGGAATGATACACGACTGATGTTGATGACCCGAACAGGTAAAGAGGATGGGTATGAAGAATAAAATGTTGCTGGGTGCACTCCTGCTTGCAAGCAGCGTCGTCTGGGCCGCGCCGGCCGCAACAGCTGCTCCCACCGGAATTGATAAGTATGAGTTGAGCGGTTTCATCGCCGACTTTACCCATTTTAAACCTGGTGACACGGTCCCACCGCTGTACCGTACTGACGAATATGCGATTAAGCAATGGAACCAACGCAACCTGCCTGCCCCTACCGCCGGTACCCACTGGACCTACATGGGTGGTGCGTACGTGCTGATCAACGATGCTGACGGTAAGATCATTAAAGCCTACGACGGCGAGATTTTTTATCATCGTTAATAGAAAAAACACGTACTTTCAACAAGAAAGTACGTGAAATACCCGCAAATCAATTAGTCATAAGATACTGCAAATATCACTTTACTTTGTACTTCACCAGGCAGTAATGATTCCCCTGTCACGCGAATATATTTCGCAGTGATAGGGAAAGTGTACTGATTACTGATTGCTTCCAGTTTGGTCATTCTGTTCATCAGATTATCCCCCTGTTTTAGAGGAGAAGTCGCGGTGCCATTATATATCTGGAACCCCACCCCTTTGGCGCCATTCGCTATCGTGTTTTTTAGTATTTTCCCGCTTTCATCCCAGACACCGCGCACCACCTTAAAAGTTACGGGATTGGTGGTGACGTTATATATACTTTCGCAATTCAATACCAGATTTGTGGAACCCGATTTGGTATTATTAACCGTGAGCATCTCATTTAATGTGGTATCTGGCATTTTAATTTCGTATCGGGGTAATGAAAACTGACACGTGATGGGTTTATGCGTTACTGTAAAGCTTAAATTCTACTTACTGAAAAATCATTGCTGGTCCAGATGTCATATCTAGATTAATTGTCGTTAACCCATCATTTTTATCTGAAATATACACCCGGCATCAGCGCTATAGGTGGGTTCAGTTACCCGACCATTGATATTCAAGGTGGCAGTATCTGTGGCGAAAGCAGAAGCGCTCATTCCATAAGCCAAAGTAATAACTCCCAAGAATAATTTTTTTTCATTACGTTCATTATTCCTGTATCGGTTGGGAAACAGCACACAAGCCGTCTTTCCAGTAGATTATGGATTAACTGCCTCGCTAAGACTAATTGAGATTGTAGATTAATTCGACCAATTTGATCAATTTAAATGATGAATTGAGGGCGTTTATTCAGAAAAAGAGATGAATTATACAGTCCGGATAAATAATTGAGTGAGATTTTTCATCCAATATATTCACTGAATCAATTCATTATTGATTCAGTGAATATTTTTAACGCTATTAATTACACCGCGCGGAAGGCAATTTCACCCGGAATCACTTCCCCTTGCCAGTAGAGCTGGGCAGCGACACGTCCTGCCAGGTCGCGGTAAATGGCGGTAAATTCGCTGTCAGGACGGCTGATGACCGTCGGCGTACCACGATCCAGGTCTTCACGCAGAGAAATATGCAGCGGCATCTGTCCCAGCAGTTGGGTGTGATACTGCTCAGCCAGTTTCTGCGCGCCACCGGTGCCGAAGATTGGCTCGTGATGACCGCAGTTGCTGCAAATATGCATACTCATATTCTCAACAATACCCAGCACTGGCACTTCGACTTTTTCGAACATCACGATGCCTTTTTTCGCATCGATCAGCGCGATGTCCTGCGGAGTGGTCACCACAACCGCCCCCGTGACCGGAATGTTTTGCGCCAGCGTCAACTGGATATCACCCGTACCCGGCGGCATATCCAGTACCAGGTAATCAAGATCCGGCCATAAGGTTTCTTGCAGCATCTGCAGCAGGGCTTTGCTGGCCATCGGGCCACGCCACACCATCGCATTATCGTCAGTAACCAGATAACCAATAGAGTTTGTCGCCAGGCCGTGAGACATGATCGGCGCCATGTGGGTACCGTCTGGAGAGGTAGGACGCTGGTTTTCCGCACCGAGCATCGTCGGGATTGACGGGCCATAAATATCGGCGTCCAGAATCCCTACCTTCGCCCCTTCGGCAGCCAGCGCCAGCGCCAGGTTCACGGCAGTAGAGGATTTACCCACGCCACCTTTACCCGAACTGACGGCGATGATGTTTTTTACACCATTAATGCCCGGCTGGTTTTTCACGCGTTTCAGCGTCGCAATGTTATGCGACAGTTTCCAGTCGATCGCTTTCGCACCAGTAATACGCAGCAGATCGGCGCTACATTGCTCTTTTAAGTCCTCAAACGCGCTCTGCCAGACAAACGGCATGACCAGCTCAACGTGCAACGTGTCATCCATCCAGGCGACGTGATGCAACGCTTTAAGCGTCGTCAGATTATGCTTCAGGGTTAAATGCTGAAAATTCGCCAGCGTCCCGGCAACCATCGCGCGCAGGGTCTCTGGTGATTTGGCCTGGGATTGTGCGTTCATCCCGACTCCTTTTTGTTGTTCTGAAAATACAATAGTCACCAGGTAGTTTACTCCAACCGCAACAATTATTCATTTACGGATAAATGCCCTTATCGCTTGGCGCAGTAATTACCATTTTGGTACTATCAAAGCCCTTTTCACTACAAAAGAAGTAATTGCCCACTATGACTCAAGTCGCGAAGAAAATTCTGGTAACGTGCGCGCTGCCGTACGCCAACGGCTCTATCCACCTCGGCCATATGCTGGAGCACATCCAGGCTGATGTCTGGGTCCGTTACCAGCGAATGCGCGGCCACCAGGTTAACTTCATCTGCGCGGACGACGCACACGGTACGCCAATCATGCTGAAAGCACAGCAGCTTGGGATCACGCCAGAGCAGATGATCGGTGAAATGAGTCAGGAGCATCAGACTGATTTTGCGGGTTTTGACATCAGCTATGACAACTACCACTCTACGCACAGCGAAGAGAACCGTGAGCTGTCTGAGCTGATTTATACGCGCCTGAAGGAGAACGGTTTTATTAAGAACCGTACTATCTCCCAGCTTTACGATCCGGAAAAAGGCATGTTCCTGCCGGACCGTTTCGTTAAAGGCACCTGCCCGAAATGTAAATCTCCGGATCAGTACGGCGATAACTGTGAAGTCTGCGGCGCAACCTACAGCCCGACCGAACTTATCGAGCCGAAATCCGTCGTTTCTGGCGCGACGCCGGTAATGCGCGACTCCGAACACTTCTTCTTTGACCTGCCGTCATTCAGCGAGATGCTGCAGGCCTGGACACGCAGCGGCGCGTTGCAGGAGCAGGTCGCCAACAAAATGCAGGAATGGTTCGAATCCGGCCTGCAGCAGTGGGATATTTCCCGCGATGCCCCATACTTCGGTTTTGAAATCCCGGATGCGCCAGGCAAGTACTTCTACGTCTGGCTGGACGCACCAATTGGCTATATGGGTTCGTTCAAAAACCTGTGCGATAAGCGCGGCGACACGACCAGTTTTGATGAGTATTGGAAGAAAGATTCCGACGCCGAGCTGTATCACTTCATCGGTAAAGACATCGTCTACTTCCATAGCCTGTTCTGGCCGGCGATGCTGGAAGGCAGCAACTTCCGTAAGCCGACCAACCTGTTTGTACACGGTTATGTGACGGTAAACGGTGCGAAGATGTCCAAATCTCGCGGTACCTTCATTAAGGCCAGCACCTGGCTGAAGCACTTTGACGCCGACAGCCTGCGTTACTACTACACAGCGAAGCTTTCTTCACGCATTGATGATATCGACCTGAACCTGGAAGACTTCGTTCAGCGTGTAAACGCCGATATCGTCAACAAAGTAGTCAACCTGGCATCACGTAACGCAGGCTTTATCAGCAAGCGTTTTGACGGCGTACTGGCTGCTGAACTGGCCGACCCGGCGTTGTATAAAACCTTCACTGACGCTGCTGCGGTGATTGGCGAAGCATGGGAAAGCCGTGAATTTGGTAAAGCTATCCGTGAAATCATGGCGCTGGCCGATGTGGCAAACCGCTACGTTGACGAACAGGCTCCGTGGGTCGTTGCTAAACAGGAAGGCCGCGATGCCGACCTGCAGGCGATCTGCTCCATGGGTATCAACCTGTTCCGCGTCCTGATGACTTACCTGAAACCGGTTCTGCCAACGCTTGCTGAACGTGTAGAAGCTTTCCTGAACAGCGAGCTGAGCTGGGATGCCATTAAGCAACCGCTGCTCGGTCACAAGGTCAACACCTTTAAGGCGCTCTACAATCGCATCGACATGAAACAGGTTGAAGCGCTGGTGGAAGCGTCGAAAGAAGAAGTGAAGGCCGCTGCCGCACCAGTAACCGGCCCGCTGGCGGATGACCCGATTCAGGAAACCATTACCTTTGACGATTTCGCCAAAGTTGACCTGCGCGTGGCATTGATTGAAAACGCCGAGTTTGTGGAAGGTTCTGACAAACTGCTGCGTCTGACGCTGGATCTCGGTGGCGAGAAGCGTAACGTCTTCTCTGGTATTCGTTCTGCCTATCCGGATCCGCAGACCCTGATTGGACGTCAGACCATTATGGTTGCTAACCTGGCACCTCGTAAGATGCGCTTCGGCATTTCTGAAGGGATGGTCATGGCGGCAGGTCCTGGCGGGAAAGATATCTTCCTGTTAAGCCCGGACGAAGGCGCAAAACCTGGCCAACAGGTGAAATAAATCAGACATCTCGAGCGCTGCAACTGCAGCGCTTTTTTTTTGCTGAGGGATTTACCTTTAATCTTAAACACACTCCCCCACTCCATTTTCGGACTGCTTAGCCATCGCTATTAGATTTATTCTATACTGCTCTGCTATTAAGGCCGCCCGGCCCCATCATATTCATTAGAATTATTATTTAGCATTCGATATTCATAAAATGGAGTTTTACATGACAGCGTTACAAAAATTAGTTTCTCTCGCCGTGGCATCGGTTGTGGTTTTTTCCCTGGCGGGTTGTGGTGAAAAAGAAGAGACGAAAACATTCAATGCCAATCTTAACGGTTCGGATATCACCGTCTCTTACACCTATAAAGGTGACAAAGTTCTGAAACAAAGCTCCGAAAGTAAAATCAGCTATGCGTCTGTCGGCGCCAGCAATAAAGAGGAAGCCGCAAAAGTATTCGACGCGTTAAGCGCTAAATATCAAAATATTGCAGGCGTAGAAGAAAAGCTCACCTATACAGATACCTACGCGCAGGAAAATGTCACTATCGATATGGAAAAAGTCGATATAAAAGCGTTACAGGCAATTTCCGGGATGAAGCTTTCTGAGAAAGCCGATAAAAATATCAGCATGAAGCAAATGCAAACGGTAATGGAATCGGCAGGTTTTAAAGAGGTGAAATAACATCCTGGCGACCCGAAATTCATCGCGGTCGCCAGCGTCGTTTTACGCTTTCGTTTTGTGCACTCGCGACGTCAAACCCCGCAGGAAATAACGCAGAAACTGATCGCCGCATTCGCGATAGTTCTTATGGTCCGGCGCGCGCATCATGGCGGTAATTTCCGGCATCGACACACGAAACTTCTGCTCGGTCATAATGGCCAGAATATCATCGGTTTTCAGCGAAAAGGCGATACGCAGCTTTTTCAGCACCGTATTGTTGTTAACACGACGCTCAAGCGCCAGTTCCGGCGCAGAATCGTCTTTACCACGCAGATGATAAATCAGACCGTTTAAAAATCCGGAGAGAATGATATCCGGGCAGCGAATAAACCCGGCTTCATCTTCTTTTGTCATCCAGGTATCAAAACCTGCGGAGGTGGATTCCATGTCAGCAAGCGCAAGAATACGCACCATGTCGTTATTGTTCGCTTTCAGGGTGTAGCGCAGGCTACGAAGAATATCGTTACTTAGCATAGAGCCTTCAACTGTCGGTGATGCAATGGCGCGCAGTGTATCAGTTTTACAGTCCAATCGCCTCTTTTAGACTTTTAAGATAACGGCGACTTACCGGAACTGTCAGCCCGTTGCGTAAAATCAGTTCGGCCTGACCGTTTTCTTCCAGACGGATCTCCCGCAATTGCGCCATATTCACCAGATACTGCCGATGGCAGCGCAGTAAAGGTGTACGGCTTTCCAGCGTTCTGAGCGTCAGTTCGGTGAAACCTTCTTTACCATCGCTGCTGGTCACATACACGCCGCTCATGCGGCTGCTGATAAACGCCACGTCATCCATTTGCAGCAAATAGATTCGGCTGTGGCCGCTGCACGGAATAAACTTCAGCGCCTGCTGATTCTCCGGCAGTAGCGATACATCCTGTTTTGTGCGCTCCTGACGCAAACGGCTCAGCGTTTTTTCCAGTCGCGCCTCTTCAATCGGTTTGAGAAGATAATCAAACGCGTGTTCTTCAAAAGCTTTCACCGCATATTCATCAAACGCAGTAAGGAAAACAATATACGGACGATGCTCAGGATCAAGCATGCCAACCATTTCCAGACCGCTGATACGCGGCATCTGAATATCAAGGAACAGGACATCCGGACGCAGTTTATGTACCGCGCCGATGGCTTCCACCGCATTCGAACATTCGCCGACGATCTCGATGTCGCTTTGCGCCTGCAACAGGATCCGCAGATTCTCCCGCGCTAACGGTTCGTCATCGACAATCAGCACTTTGATCATGCCAGTTCCTCCAGAGGAAGTCGTAAAGTGATTCGGGTAAAGCGGTCAGGTTCACACGCTACGCTGATGCCAAAATCGTCGCCAAACCGCTCGCGCAGTCGTTTATCAACCAGATTCATACCCAATCCGCTGGCCTCAGACGTTGGCTGATACAACCCGGCGTTATCTTCAATATCCAGCATCAGATACTGCCCTTCGCGGCGGGCGGTAATCGACACTTCGCCGGTATCCAGTAGCTGAGAGGTACCGTGCTTAATGGCATTCTCCACAATAGGTTGTAGGGTAAAGGCAGGTAATTGCTGATACGAAAGCGCATCTGGCACCGTCAAAGTCACCTGCAGGCGCGACTGAAATCGTGCCTTTTCAATTTGCAGATAGGCGTTAACGTGCTCAATTTCATCAGCCAGCGTCACAATCTCCGACGGACGTTTTAAGTTTTTGCGAAAGAACGTCGACAGATACTGCACCAGTTGGCTGGCCTGCTCGCTATCACGTCGGATCACGGCTTTGATGGTGTTGAGCGCATTAAACAAAAAATGGGGGTTCACCTGTGCATGCAGGAGTTTGATTTCCGACTGCGTGAGCATCGCTTTTTGCCGCTCATACTGCCCGGCCAGAATCTGCGCCGAAAGCAACTGGGCGATCCCTTCCCCCAGCGTGCGGTTGATCGAGCTAAAGAGGCGGTTTTTGGCTTCATACAGTTTGATGGTTCCCATCACCCGCTGGTTTTCCCCCCGCAAAGGGATCACCAGCGTCGAGCCTAATTTGCATTGCGGGTGCAAAGAGCAGCGGTAAGGGACTTCATTCCCATCGGCATACACCACCTCTCCGGTTTCTATCGCCCGTTGGGTGTACGACGACGAAATAGGTTTTCCGGGTAGATGGTGATCGTCACCAATGCCGGTAAATGCCAGCAGCTTCTCGCGGTCGGTAATTGCCACAGCACCGATATCCAGCTCTTCATACAGCACCTGAGCGACCTTCATGCTGTTAACCTCGTTAAACCCCTGGCGCAAAATACCCTCCGTTGAGGCGGCAACTTTGAGCGCAGTGGCGGAAAAAGCAGAGGTATATTTTTCAAACATCGCCCGTTTATCGAGCAAAATACGCATAAATAAGGCTGCGCCCACGGTATTCGTCACCATCATCGGCGCGGCGATATTACTGACCAGCCGAAACGCATCGTCAAACGGCCGGGCGATTAACAAGATGATCAGCATCTGCACCAGTTCGGCGACAAAAGTAATGGCACCCGCGGTCAGTGGGCTAAAGACTTTATCGGTACGGCCACGACGGGTGAGCACGCTGTGCACCAGCCCGCCGAGCAAACCTTCCACAATGGTCGAAATCATGCAACTGAGCGCCGTCATTCCGCCCATTGAATAACGATGTAAGCCACCGGTTAGACCGACCAAACCGCCGACCACCGGGCCGCCAAGCAGCCCACCCATCACCGCGCCGATAGCTCGGGTATTAGCAATAGAATCATCAATGTGCAGCCCGAAATAGGTGCCCAAAATGCAGAAAATGGAAAAGGTAACGTAGCAAAGCAGCTTGTGCGGGAGCCGGATCGTGACCTGCATCAGCGGGATAAACAAACGCGTTTTGCTCATGAGCCACGCGATAACGAGAAACACACACATCTGCTGAAGCAGCAGCAACACCAGATTAAACTCGTACATACCTGCCAACCACACATCACTTAAAAGCGCGTAACATACATGGGCTGCGCGTAACTTTCTTTGAAGTGTTGCAAAAAAAAAGGAATTTGTGAGAACGATCACTCGAAAGCGCGAGCATGACTACAAATTCACCCATTTATTGATCAAAAAACAGACAAAACTACCTGGTTCGCAAAAGAGCGTCTAAAGTAAAACTGGGACCTCGCGAGCATAAGTGAGACGACGATGGCGCTTTACACAATAGGTGAAGTGGCTTTGCTTTGTGATATCAACCCTGTCACTTTACGCGCGTGGCAGAGGCGTTACGGATTACTGAAACCGCAGCGAACAGACGGCGGGCATCGCCTGTTCAACGACGCGGATATTGACCGGATCCGTGAGATAAAACGCTGGATAAATAACGGCGTTCAGGTCAGTAAGGTAAAAATGTTGCTCAGCAATGAGAACATTGATGTGCATAACGGCTGGCGCGAACAGCAAGAGACGCTGTTGAGCTATTTGCAAAGTAATAATCTGCATAGCCTCAGGATGTGGATCAAAGAGCGCGGTCAGGATTATCCCGCACAAACGCTCAACACCCATTTGTTCATTCCGTTACGCCGCCGCCTGCAATGTCAGCAGCCGATCCTGCAGGCGTTACTGGGGATCCTCGACGGTGTCCTCATCAACTACATCGCGATTTGTCTGGCCTCGGCGCGCAAGAAACAGGGGAAAGATGCCCTAGTTGTCGGCTGGAACATTCATGATACCACCCGCTTATGGCTGGAGGGTTGGGTAGCCAGCCAGCAGGGATGGCGCGTTGACGTCCTCGCCCACTCGCTAAACCAATTGCGACCGGAACTGTTTGAAGGCCGAACCTTACTGGTCTGGTGCGGCGAAAGCCAAACGCCTGCTCAGCAGCAACAACTGAACGAATGGCGCGCGTTAGGTCACGATATTTATCCGCTCGGTATTTAAAGCCAACCAGGATCGGCTCTTAATATTCTGTTAACAAACGTGTACAATCCTTAGATTCACATAAGGAGTGCATAATGAGCGCAGCTAAAATCGGTGTCATTACCCTCTTCCTGCTGATGGCCATCGGCGGTATCGGCGGCGTCATGCTGGCAGGCTACACATTCATTTTACGTGCCGGGTAAGGTGGCTCGCTAATCGCTCAAACCCGCGGTCAACTATCACCGCAGCCAGCGCGACCAGCAGCGCCCCCTGAATCACATAGGCGGTATTGAACCCGCTCAGGCCGATGATAATCGGCGTGCCCAGCGTGTTCGCCCCGACAGTTGAGGCTATCGTAGCGGTGCCAATATTAATAATCACCGACGTGCGAATTCCCGCCAGAATAACCGGTGCCGCCAGCGGCAACTCCACTTTCCGCAGCCGCTGGCCCTGACTCATGCCCATTCCGCTGGCGATATCCATCACGCTGGGAGAAATTCCGCCGAGTCCCGCCAGAGTTGCCTGCAAGATTGGTAACACGCCATACAAAATCAGCGCGATAATCGCGGGTTCAAGCCCAAACCCCATCACCGGTACGGCGATCGCCAGCACGGCGACCGGAGGAAATGTCTGCCCCACGGCGGCAATCGTTTCCACCATCGGCCTGAATTCCGCGCCCCAGGGCCGGGTTACCGCTATTCCCGCTCCGGTGCCAATGATGACGGCAATAAGGCTTGAAATCCCCACCAACGCAAAATGGCTCAACGCCAACGCCGTAAAACTTTCCTGCTGATATACGGGACGCGGCAGCGTCGGAAATAGCGAACTAAACAGGGCCTGACTGTGAGGCAACCCCATCAACAGGATCAGAAACAGCGCAACAAGCCATAGCAATGGATCAGCAAGACGTTTCACGGGTCGGCGTCTCCGAAAGCAAATCGCGAAAATGAAGCGTCCCGCAGGGCAACCCCTGAGGCGTCACGACCGGCAAGACATCGCAGCCACGCGCCACGAACACCGACAATGCATCACGTAGCGTCATCTCATCCACCAGCGGCTCGCCGTCTGAGTGTTCGCCGCGACGGATAAAATCCCCTACCGTACGCAGCGACAACAGCCTTACGCCCAGTTCACTGCGGCCAAAAAAAGTTTGCACGAAATCATTCGCTGGCGCAGTGAGCATCGACAGCGGCGTGCCTTGCTTCACAACTTTTCCCGCATCCATCAAAATCAGATGCTCCGCCAGTCTCAGCGCCTCGTCGATATCATGCGTCACCAGCACAATGGTACGTCCCAATAAACGATGGATACGCGTCATCTCCTGCTGCAGCGCGCCGCGGGTGACCGGGTCCAGCGCGCCAAAAGGCTCATCCATCAGTAGCACCTGTGGATCTGCGGCCAACGCACGCGCAACTCCAACCCGCTGCTGTTGTCCGCCGGAAAGCTGATGCGGATAACGGTGACGTAAACTCGCCTCGAGGCCCAGCAGCGCCATTAGTTCATCTGTTCGGTCATCAATACGTGAACGTGACCACTTTTGCAGCTGCGGTACGGTGGCAATATTCTGCGCGACGGTCCAGTGGGGAAACAAACCAATAGACTGAATCGCGTACCCCATGCGCCGTCGTAACTCCAGCACCGGCAGGCTGCGGATCTCCTCCCCGGCGAAACGGATCTGCCCGCTGTCATGTTCAACCAGCCGGTTGATCATCTTTAGCGTGGTAGACTTGCCCGAACCTGACGTGCCAATTAATACCGAAAAGCTGCCCTCTCCTAACTGCAGGTTAAGGTCGTCGACAGCTTTTTGTTGGCCATAGGTTTTACTGACATGGCGAAATTCAATCATTATTCGATACCTTTAGCAGCGCGATCCCTAAATCAAACAGCGCATCAATCAACACAGCCAGCACAACGACCGGGATCACGCCCAACAGCACTAAATCAACGGCGCTACTGAGCAATCCCTGAAAGACCAGCGCGCCAAATCCCCCTGCACCAATCAGCGCGGCTATCACCGCCATCCCCACCGTCTGGACCATCACCACTCGCAAACTGCGCAAGAAGACCGGCAGCGCCAGTGGAAACTGCACCGAGATAAACCGCTGACGCGCGCTCATCCCCATCGCCCGGGCGCTTTCAAGTACATCGCGTGGAACCTGATTCAATCCAGCCACTACGCCGCGAACCAGCGGTAAAAGCGCATACAGCACCAACGCAATAAGCGCAGGCGTCAGACCGGTTCCCGCTACGCCAAGCGAACCCAGCAAGGGAAAGTGCTTCACCAGTCCGGCAAGCGGCGCAATTAACAGGCCAAACAGCGCGACGGAGGGAATAGTCTGGATGATGTTCAGTACCGCGAATACTGGCCCCTGACGGGAGACAGAAAAAGTACACCAGACGCCCAGCGGCACGCCAATGAGCAGCGCGGGCACCACGGTAGCGAACAGAATCGTCAGATGCTGCGCCAGCGCGTCGTTAAAGACATCCTGGCGATTGGCATATTCTTTAAGCAGAGAAAGATCGTTAAACGTACCGGAGAGCAGTAACACCAGCGGCAAAATGAATATTTGTGCGTGCAATAACCAACGCCACGACGCCCGTTCGGTGATGCGACGAATGGCGTCACTAGCTGCCAGCAGCATCAATCCCAGCCCTAACCAGAACCCGCTGCCCAGGCTGGTTCTGGCCAGCGGGCTACCCGTCTGAGCCAGATACGTTGCCGTTGTGCCGGCGATGACCAGTGCCGCAATCACCAACAGTTGGCTAATGATAAGCGTCAATATATTGCCGGATTTTCCCGGTACAAAGCACAGAAGAAACAGCAGCACACAGGCCGCCGCTAATCCCCACGCCATGTCGGGTTGGATATCCCAGAGTTGACGCCCTTCACCGGAAACCAGGCGATTGGGAGCATAGCTAATGAAAGGAAGCGCTGCCGCCGCGATGGTAAGAAACACCAGCAGCAACAGCACCCGATTTACTGAAATATTCGACAAAACACCCACCTGCTGCAAACTCCGTTACTTCACCCATCCTTTTTGCTTCAGGTAGTCTGCTGCGACTTTTTTCGCATCCAGCCCCTCCACGGCGATACTGGCATTCAGCCGTTGCAGCGTTTTTTCATCCAGGCTGGCAAATACCGGTTGTAGCCATTCTGCCATTTGCGGGTAGTCCTGCAGCACCGATTCACGCACAACGGGCGCTGGCGCATAAATGGGCTGTACGCCTTGCGGATCGCTTAATGTTTGCAGACCGAGCGCCGCAACCGGACCATCGGTACCGTAGGCCATCGCTGCATTGACCCCTGAGGTCTGCTGCGCCGCCGCTTTAATCGTCACCGCGGTATCCCCCCCCGCCAGCGACAACAGCTGATTCTGGTTCAGTTTGAAATCATAGGCTTTTTCAAAGGCAGGCAGCGCGTCAGCCCGTTCGATAAACTCCGCAGAGGCGGCAAGTTTGAACGTCCCCCCGTCTTTCAGATAACGGCCTAAATCGGCAAGGGACTCAAGCTTATTCTTTTGCGCGACATCCTGGCGAACCGCAATGGTCCAGGTGTTGTTGGCGGGCGCAGGCGTTAGCCAGATCAGCTTATTTTGCTCTGCGTCCAGCTTTTTCACTTTGTCATAACCGGCCTGCGCATTTTTCCATGCAGGATCATTCTCATCTTTAAAAAAGAATGCGCCATTGCCGGTATATTCCGGATAAATATCCAGTTCACCAGAGGTGATTGCCCCACGCACCACCGGAGTGGTACCCAGCTGTACTTTATTAACGGTTTTCACGCCGTGACTTTCGAGCACCTGCAAAATAATGTTGCCGAGCAGCGCCCCTTCGGTATCTATTTTTGAACCGACCGTGACGGGTGACGCGGCCTGTAAGGGCAAGCTGATCGCGGCTAACAACGCCAGCGAACCCACCCAAACTTTTGAAATTATCATGCTGCACTCCTCATTCTTTTACGGCCCTTTTCAGAGACTTGAGGAAAAAGCATAGTCGAAAAATCAAGCCTTAACCTGGCAATTGGGTAGTAACACTGCGAGTTACTCGCGGTAAGGCGATAATACAATAAAAAAAATCCGGCAAACCCAAAGTGAGTTTACCGGATGGTACGATTTCGCAGGCCTGATAAGCGTCACGCTATCAGGCATGATATCAATTACAGCAGTTCAAATTCGCCCTGCTTCACTCTGGCAGAATCCACGCCGATAAAGACGTTGAACTTGCCCGGTTCGGCATCGTATTGCATACGCTGGTTCCAGAATTTCAGCGCTTCAACATCAATTGGGAAGCTAACGGTTTGGGTTTCACCCGGCTTAAGATTCACCTTCTCAAAACCTTTCAGCTGTTTTACCGGACGACTCATTGAAGCGGTAACATCCTGCAAATACATCTGAATCACCGTCGCACCTTCGCGTTTGCCGGTGTTGGTCACCTGCACACTGGCCGTCACGGTCCCGTCACGCTTCATCGTCGGAGAAGAGAGTTTCACATCAGAAACCGTGAATGTGGTGTAGCTCAGGCCATAGCCAAAGGGATACAACGGACCGTTCGCTTCGTCAAAGTAGCGCGACGTGTACTTATTCGGCTTATCGGCATTATACGGGCGACCGGTATTGAGATGGCTGTAATAGACCGGGATCTGTCCGACAGAGCGCGGGAAAGACATCGGCAACTTGCCTGACGGGTTGTAATCGCCAAACAGCACATCGGCGATGGCGTTACCGCCTTCCGTTCCGGCAAACCAGGTTTCGAGGATCGCATCGGCCTGTTGATCTTCCTTAACCAGCGCCAGCGGACGACCGTTCATCAGTACCAGAACCAGCGGTTTACCCGTGGCTTTCAGCGCGGTAATCAGGTCACGCTGACTCTGCGGAATGGTGATATCGGTGCGGCTGGAGGCTTCATGCGCCATTCCCTGCGCTTCACCAACTACCGCGACCACCACGTCAGACTGCTTCGCGGCGTTAACAGCTTCATCAATCATCGCCTGCGGCGAACGCGGGTCAACCTTCACCGCCTCTTCATACTGGTTGAGGAAGTCGACAATGCCTTTGTCGTTGGTGATGTTCGCCCCTTTGGCGTATACCACTTTGCCCTGCTCGCCGATGGCATTTTTAATCCCCGTCAGCACCGTTACCGACTGCTCGGCAACCCCGGCAGCAGACCAACTGCCCATCACATCACGCTTGCTGTCGGCCAGCGGACCGACAACCGCTACGGTGGCGGATTTTTTCAGCGGCAATGTTTCCAGACGGTTTTTCAGCAGCACCAGGCTTTCACGCGCCACTTCACGCGCCTCTTTGCGGTGCAAACGGCTTTCCGCGTTGGTGTCCTGCGGGTCAGATTCTTTGGCCCCCAGATGGCTGTACGGATCGTTAAACAGCCCCATATCATATTTCACGTTCAGCACATGACGCGCAGCGTCGTCCAGCTCCGCCATCGTCACCTTACCTGACTTAATCAACCCCGGCAGGTATTTGCTGTAATACTCATCGCTCATGCTCATGTTGATGCCGGACTTGATCGCCACACGCACCGCATCTTCAGGATCGGCGGCAGTGCCGTGCTTAATCAGTTCCTTAATCGCGCCGTGATCGGAAACGGTAATGCCCTTAAAGCCCCACTCATCGCGCAGCACGTCTTTTAACAGCCATGCATCCGAAGTCGCCGGCGTGCCGTTCAGCGAATTAAGCCCCACCATCACCGCACCGCTACCGGCGTCCAGTCCGGCTTTGTACGGTGGCATATAGTCGTTGAACAAACGCTGCGGGCTCATATCGACGGTGTTGTATTCCTTGCCGCCTTCAACCGCGCCATAGGCGGCATAGTGCTTGACGCTGGTCATCACCGAATAGCGATCGGCCGGGCTTTTACCCTGCATCGCTTCCACCATGGTTTTGCCCATCGTGGCGGTCAAATACGTATCTTCGCCAAACCCTTCCGAGGCGCGGCCCCAGCGCGGATCGCGCGAGACATCGACCATCGGCGCCCAGGTCATATTCAGACCATCATCGGCGGCTTCATACGCAGACACTCGACCAACGGTTCTGACCGCATCGAGATTAAAGGAGGATGCCAGACCGAGACTTATCGGGAATACGGTACGCTGACCGTGCAATACGTCGTAGGCAAAAAAGAGAGGGATTTTCAGGCGGCTGAGATCCATCACCTGATCCTGCATTTTGCGGATATCCTGGCGCGTGACGGTGTTAAAAATTGCCCCAACCTGCCCGTCTTTGATCATCTCGCGGATGGCTTCTTTCGGGTTATCAGGCCCGACGCTTATCAAACGCAGTTGCCCAATCTTCTCATCCACGGTCATCTGCTTGAGTAAATCGGTAACGAAGGCATCCCGCGCCTCTGGCGTCAGTGGATGGTTACCAAACAGAGTGTCCGCCAACGCTGGTTGCAATGCCAGACTCACCGCGACACCTACAGAACATAGCCATTTCATGTTGATTCTCTCTTTATTTTTTCCCGACGAGGCAGCGAAAATATAACAAAAACCGCAGTTTGCCGTAAGACTAAACGGGAGCGATAAAGAAAGCTAAGGTTATTCTCCTAATTTTCGAAACCAGCGCGAATCAGTAAAAGACGAACCAGAGACAATATGAATGAGAAAGCGTATTGTCATACAAAGCGCTATGCTTGTTCCTGATATTGAGTCCCACCACAAGGAGTGGAGAATGTCTTCCATTACAACAGATAATAAAGCTTTCCTGAATGAACTGACCCGTCTGGTGGGTCATTCACACCTGCTGACAGAACCTGCTAAAACCGCCCGCTATCGCAAGGGATTCCGCTCCGGCCAGGGCGATGCGCTTGCCGTCGTGTTCCCCGGGTCGCTTTTAGAACTGTGGCGCGTTTTGAGCGCCTGCGTCGCCGCGGATAAAATTATCCTGATGCAGGCCGCTAACACCGGCCTGACCGAAGGGTCTACGCCGAGTGGTAATGATTACGACCGCGAGATTGTCATTATCAGCACCCTGCGTCTTGATAAGCTGCACGTCATCGGCAAAGGTGAACAGGTGCTGGCCTATCCAGGAACCACGCTCTATTCGCTGGAAAAAGCGCTCAAACCGTTTGGCCGTGAACCGCATTCGGTAATCGGATCTTCCTGTATCGGCGCTTCGGTTATCGGTGGCATTTGCAACAACTCCGGCGGCTCGCTGGTACAGCGCGGCCCGGCATACACGGAGATGTCGCTGTTTGCGCGTATTGACGAACAGGGAAAATTACAGCTGGTTAACCATCTGGGTATCGAGCTGGGCCAGACCCCGGAGCAGATCCTGAGCAAACTGGATGACGAGCGTATTAGAGATGACGATGTTCGCCACGACGGGCGTCACGCGCACGATCACGACTACGTTACCCGTGTCAGAGATATCGACGCAGACACGCCCGCACGCTATAACGCTGACCCGGATCGCTTGTTTGAATCGTCCGGTTGTGCAGGCAAGCTCGCAGTCTTTGCCGTGCGTCTGGACACCTTCGAAGCCGAAAAAAACCAGCAGGTCTTTTACATCGGCACCAACCAGCCAGAGGTGCTGACGGAGATCCGCCGTCATATTCTGGCAAAATTCGAGCATCTGCCGGTCGCCGGTGAATATATGCACCGCGATATTTACGACATCGCTGAGCAATACGGCAAAGATACGTTTCTGATGATCGACAAGCTCGGCACCGACAAAATGCCGTTCTTCTTCACCCTGAAAGGCCGCACCGATGCGATGCTGGAAAAAGTGAAAATTTTCCGTCCTCACTTCACCGACCGGGCAATGCAGAAATTTGGTCATTTGTTCCCCAGCCACTTACCGGCGCGCATGAAAAGCTGGCGCGATAAGTACGAGCATCACCTGCTGTTAAAAATGGCCGGTGGCGGCGTGGCTGAAGCCCAAAACTGGCTAAGCGAGTATTTCAAAACCGCTGAAGGCGACTTCTTTGCCTGTACGGCGGAAGAAGGCAGCAAGGCGTTCTTGCACCGCTTCGCGGCGGCTGGCGCGGCTATTCGTTATCAGGCCGTACATGCGGATGAGGTGGAAGATATTCTGGCACTGGATATCGCGCTGCGCCGTAACGACACCGAATGGTACGAGCATCTGCCTCCAGAGATCGACAGTCAACTGGTGCACAAACTCTATTACGGTCACTTTATGTGTTACGTTTTCCATCAGGATTACATCGTGAAAAAAGGCGTGGATGCGCATGCGCTCAAAGAGCAGATGCTGGAACTCCTGCGCGAGCGTGGGGCGCAGTATCCGGCAGAGCATAACGTCGGGCATCTGTATCAGGCGCCGGAAACCTTGACCCGTTTTTACCGTGAGAATGACCCCACCAACAGCATGAATCCGGGTATTGGGAAAACGAGTAAGCAGAAGTTCTGGAAAGAATCGTAAATCTGAAAAAGATAAGCGCTACCGGGCATGTTGCCGGGGCGCTTCGCTTGCCCGGCCTACTGCTATATTCGCTATGCGTAGGCCGGATAAGACATCTTATTTAATCGTTCTGTGCGGTTTGCTCGCCCTTCGCCGAACCTGCCGCCGCCATCTGCGCAGCTTTTTGCTTTTTATAGCTCAGCGCCGCCGCCGGAACCGGCATCACCTTGCCCGTTTCAATCCAGGTACGTAAACGGCTGGCATCGGCAAAGTGAGTATATTTGCCAAAGGCATCCATCACCACCAGCGCCACCGGCTTGTTGTTAATCACTGTGCGCATCACCAGACAGTGACCTGCCGCATTGGTAAACCCGGTTTTCGTTAACTGAATGTTCCAGTTATCGCGGTATACCAGATGGTTGGTGTTACGAAACGGCAGCGTATACGCAGGGTTGGCAAACGTCGCCATATCTTCACGCGTGGTACTTAACTGGCCGATCAGCGGATACTGTTTGCTGGCGATCAGCAGCTTGGTTAAGTCACGGGCGGTCGAGACATTATGAATCGACAAACCAGTGGGTTCCACAAAGCGTGTCTGAGTCATGCCGAGCGCTTTCGCTTTGGCATTCATGGCTTTGATAAACGCGTTGTATCCGCCCGGGTAATGATGCGCCAGGCTCGCCGCCGCACGGTTTTCTGATGACATCAGCGCCAGCAATAACATGTCTTTACGGCTGATTTCGCTGTTCAGTCGTACGCGAGAGTAAATGCCTTTCATCTCTGGCGTCTGGCTAATATCGACTTTCAGCTTTTCATTCAGCGGCAGTCGTGCATCAAGCACCACCATCGCCGTCATTAATTTGGTAATCGACGCAATCGGACGCACAAGGTCCGGGTGGTTCGAATAGATAACTTTGTTGGTATTCAGATCAACGATCATCGCGCTACCGGACGCTATCTCAGGTTGAGAAGCCGCTGCGGTAGTTGCCGTTTTCGCCACGGCTTGGGGTGCAAAAGGAACGGCCAGCACCAGGGCAAGGCTTAATAATGAAACTCGGAATTTCAGCATGATGAGATTTCTGATAATGGTTCACGCACGTCACAACGCACACCGCCAGAGATTAAGTATTATCTCAAGCTAGCTCAGGCATCATAGCGATCCGGCAGGTTTGCTGCCACAGGAGAATCGTCTCGAAATGCTGCGTTGCTGACTTTTACGTCAACAACGCAGCGTAGACAGGTTTATCCGTCAGAATAACCGATAGCCGTAACCCCACAGGATTACCGTAATAGCCAGCAGAACCTCCAGTACCAGCACACCGATCGCCAGCGTCGAACTGGAAAAACTCAACCCTTCCTCACGAGTGATATTCAGGAACGTCGGAATACCGAGATAAAGTAAATAGCCGGTGTAAAACAGCGCGAGAGTCCCGACTAATGCACACAGCCAGACCAGCGGATAAAGTGCGACCAGCCCGCTTAAAAACAGCGGCGTCGCGACATATCCGGCAAACACCATACAATGCGCCAGCGACGGACGCTGCGGGTAGTTACGCGCCATCCACCAGATAACCCGGCCCATGACGGCAACGCCCGCCAGCATCACCCCGTAAAACAGAATCGCCATTGCAAATCCGGTCAACAGGGATAATTTCAGGATATTGCCATCGCCAAAATCCCAGCCGATTTGTGTGGTACCGATGAACGCACAAACAACCGGGATTGCCGCCATCAGCAGTACATGGTGGGTATAGTGATGCGAAACGCTTTCGTTTTCGCTGTTGATCACATGCATTTCACGATCGGGATGGGAAAACAGCCCCCAGACATGGTTCATACCGCCCCCTTCTTGTCAGCTCCGGACCTCAACAGTTCAAGTATAATTCAGCTTTGGATTAATTTTTGTACAACAACAAAAATGACGAACCGCTAATTCAGCGCTTTTAAACCCCACGATGATTCACAGGGTGTATGCTTAACGTCGGGAGGTCATCCAGACATATGGATATAAACAGTCTTATTGCACATTACGGTTACGCCGCATTGGTCATTGGCAGTTTGGCCGAAGGTGAAACCATTACCCTGCTGGGCGGCGTGGCGGCACATCAGGGATTACTTAAATTTCCTCTGGTGGTTATCTCTGTGGCCCTGGGCGGGATGATTGGCGATCAATTGCTGTATCTGCTTGGGCGTCGTTACGGTGGAAAAATTTTGCGTCGTTTCTCAAAACATCGCGACAAAATCCGCCGGGCGCAGAAAATGATCCAGCGCCGTCCTTATCTGTTCGTGATTGGCACCCGTTTTATGTATGGTTTTCGCGTAATCGGCCCGTTGCTGATTGGCGCAAGCCATTTGCCGCCTAAAATTTTCCTGCCGTTGAATATTCTGGGGGCACTGGCGTGGGCGCTGATATTTACCACGCTGGGCTATGTGGGGGGAGAAGTCATTGCGCCGTGGCTACACAATCTCGACCAGCATATTAAGCACTGGATATGGCTGGCTCTGGTGATTGTGCTGGTGCCAGGCGTTCGGTGGTGGTTAAAAAAACGCAGCAGCAAAAGTACGGCCCGATAGCGCGATGTCTACCGGGCGGGTGCGTTACGAAGCGTGGTAGCCGCCCCCCAGCGCACGGTTCAACTGGATTGAGGCATCCAGCCATTGCCCTTGTAAAAGCAGAGCGTTGCACTGTTCACGTAATGCCGGGATCTTTGCCTCACTGACCCGGGAGCCCGCAATAATTCCGGCATTGAAGCGCGCCTGCGCCAGACCCACTACGCGCAGTGCATCATGCTCAATCTGCTGCTGATGCTGATTCTTCTGCGCCAGGGTTTCTACCTGCGATGCTGCACGCGCCACGTCATTCACCGCATCCACCACGGCTTTGTTATAATTCGCCACCGTCAGGTTGCTTTGCGCTTGAGTAATGTCGAGATTCGCGTTCAGCCTGCCGCTATCAAAGATAGGCAGCGTCAGCCCGGCCGTTACGCCCATTTGCTGCGCGGAATGGCGAAACAAGTCGCTCAGATGTAACGCATCCTGTTGTAAAAATGCCATCAGATTTACATCGGGATAAAACGCCGCTTTCGCCGCATCAATGCTGCTCAGCGATGACTCAATGTACCAGTGCGCCGCCTGCAAATCCGGTCGGCGGGCCAGCAGCGAATAACCTAGCTGGGACGGGAGCTGGCTTTCCACCGCGGGCAGCGGGGTCGAATGGAGTTTCAGGGCTGTGGACTGCGAGTTGGTCAGCGCGCTCAACCGCGCTTCAATTACCTTCATTTTACCGCTGACATCGTTCAGCTGCTGCTCTGTTTTGCTGGAATCGATATCGGTTTCAACGCCTTCCACCGAAGAAGTAAGACCATTTTGATACAGTTGACGATCAACGTTAATGACGTTCTGCTGCTCGGTTTCGATTTGCGTCAACACGGTTTTCAGCCCGGCCTGCGTTTGCCATTCCCAGTAAAGACGAGCCACACCGCTCGCCAGCACCTGTTGCGTTTGCTCGCGCTCGGCTTCACGCGCCTTAACGGCCCCAATACGTGCCGTCACTTCGGCCCGATTTTTACCCCACAGATCCAAATTCCAGCCAGCAGTTAAACCCAAGGTGCCGTTGGTGTACCACGGCCCGGTCGTCCCGGCGGCCGGATCGGTAATGGCAAACGGACCCATCAGCCCTTCGGCTGACATTCTCTGACGCTCCACATCTGCAGAGAAATCGATCTCCGGGCCATCCTGCGCCTCCACAGCCTTAGCCTGCGCCTCCGCCAGTTGAATGCGCTGTTCCGCGACCTGCATATCAGGGGAGTTGCGTAACGTGCTGTCAATCAGCGCATTAAGCTGGGGGTCATGGTATGCCTTCCACCATTGGCTGTCCGGCCAACCATTTTTTAACGCCGCAGGCAATGTGGTATCGACATTCGCAGCGGGGGTCTGCTGTGACAGAGACTGGCGGTCATCATGCATCGGCGCGCAACCTGACATCAAAATAAAAAGCGGCAACAATGCCGTCGTGACAAAAGCAGAATTACGATTCATGGAGAGACACAGGTAAGAAAAGATGTGCTGAGATTACGACTTGTCGCGTTTCCTTTTTTAGTTACGCGTGGCAATACACCTTTGGCAATAAAAATATATAATCGGCAAAATATACACCCAACAAATAATTTAGATTAATTAATTTTAATAATTTATGGATGGAGACATTATGTCACAGAATATCTATGACGATCCCGAGTTCTTTGCCGGATATGCCACGCTGGACCGTTCAGTAAAAGGGCTCGACGGTGCGCCAGAATGGCCGACAATACAAGCGATGCTCCCCGCTCTACAGGGAAAAAATATCCTCGATTTGGGTTGCGGATATGGCTGGTTTTGCCGCTACGCGCGCGATAACCAGGCGGCCAGCGTAGTGGGACTGGATATTTCACAAAAGATGTTAACCCAGGCGCACAGCATGACGCAGGGTAATGGCATCGTTTATCGACGTGAAGATCTCGAGACGCTTTCCCTGTCGCCAAATTCCTTTGACCTGGTTTACAGCTCACTTGCCCTGCACTATTTGCGCGATATCGCGCGATTATTCGTAACGATTTACCAGTCGTTAACACCGGGAGGCATGTTGGTATTCTCTGCCGAGCATCCCATTTATACTGCACCGCTTAACCAGGGTTGGATAAAAGATAAAACCGGGCAACAGTCCTGGCCGGTCAATCATTATCAGCAGGAAGGCACACGCATCAGTAACTGGTTCGCGGAGGGTGTCAAAAAACAGCACCGTAAGCTGGCGACCTGGATTAATGCGCTGATAGCCGCCGGATTCGAAATCGTTTGTGTCGATGAATGGGGGCCGTCCGCTGAACAGATTGCTGAAAACCCGGCGCTGGATGAAGAAAAAGAGCGGCCAATGGTGTTTCTGCTCAGCGCGCGTAAACCGGAGTAGGGTCATTACAGGAAGATTTTCACAGGCTTTCCTATACTTAACCTGAACTCACCAAAAAAGGAACGCTGATGAAAATCTTACTGTGGATTATTTTAGTTATTTTTCTGATTGGGTTATTGGTGGTAACTGGCGTGTTTAAGATGATTTTTTGAAAAAGGTTATTCCGTTGGTGATGAATTTGTTGCCTCCGGTGTATTGCTACGTTCACCTTATGTTTTTCACTTCTCTGAAACGATCCTCCCTGTGAACGTGTTAAGGGTACTATCGCCGTACCCTTAACAATCCCGGCTTCCGGCGGGAAAATTGCCACTTCGTGGTCCCCTCCGTTTATTCCTCCAGGCTACCGGGCCGGGCGCGAGGTAGCCTCCCTGCAAAACGCGCCCTGAACCCGCATCCCTGCGGGTTCTCCCGGCCTTACGGAAACACGTCGGCAATTTTCAGCCGGACCAGCCCACACCTGACCACCTGCGTTTTTTATCTGAACAGCAAAACAGAGTTAACTGGAAGTCAGTGCGTTGCAGCGATGACCCCGGTCCGGCTGAAAATCGATGAGGCGATAAGACGAATGAATCGCGTAGCGACGATTTTCCCGCCGTGAGTCTCCCTTGCGCGTTCACGGTTATCTGCGCTTCAGAGAAATGACTCCGCTGAGGTGAACGGAACCCTGAGCAAGAATCACATGTCCTCAATAATTCTTCATCGACAAGTACTTCCACTCCGGTGGCCGACTAATGTGTTAATGCAATTTAGCGATATCAATGGCCTGAATCGCGCGCGCGATATCCGGTGAATTGTTTAATGCGCGAATTTCCTGAAACAGCGCGGTTGCCTCTGAGTATTCTTTACGCAAATACCCTAACCATTGTTTAATCCGCGCCACGTGATACAGCCCGGTATCACCCTGCTTTTCAAGACGGGTATATTTTTGCAATAGCATCACGACATCAGGCCACGGCATACGCGGCTCGTTGTATTTCACCACACGGCTCAGGTTCGGAATATTTAATGCCCCACGGCCAATCATCACCGCATCGCATCCGCTGATAGCCACACAGTCCTGGGCGCTTTGCCAGTCCCAGATTTCGCCATTCGCGATAACCGGAATGGTAAGCCGCTGGCGGATCTCACCGATCGCCTGCCAGTTGATATGTTCGGCCTTATAGCCCTGTTCCTTGGTTCGGCCATGCACCGCCAGCTCGCTGGCGCCCGCCTGCTGAACGGCATCAGCAATTTCAAACTGCCTGTCGCTGTTGTCCCAGCCCAGACGCACTTTCACCGTCACGGGGAGATGATCCGGAACCGCCTCGCGCATGGCTTTTGCGCCCCGGTAGATGAGTTCAGGATCTTTTAATAACGTTGCGCCACCGCCGCTGCCGTTGACCAGCTTCGACGGGCAGCCACAGTTCAGATCGACACCAAACGAGCCCAGTTCTACCGCGCGCGCCGCGTTCTCCGCCAGCCACTGCGGATACTGCCCCAGCAACTGTATGCGCACCCGCGTGCCGGATGGCGTCCGGCTATTGTTATGCAGTTCCGGGCAGAGCCGATGGAATACTTTTGCCGGCAGGAGCTGATCCACCACGCGCACAAACTCGGTGATGCACAGATCGTAATCATTCACTTCAGTCAGCAGCTCGCGCACCAGTGAGTCGAGCACGCCTTCCATCGGCGCCAGTAAAACACGCATATCGTCACCCGCAAAAAAAGAGGCGCTATGGTAGCGCCTCCGTTCGGGAGATTAAAGAGGCTCAGCGCGGCAACAGGCAGTTATCTTCTTTCCAGCCGTACAGCCATTCCATACCACGATAAAATTCCGCCTGAGATTTGCCTTTCCACAGCAGATTACGCACCTGGCGCTCGACGCCTGCGGCGTGGTACACACGTCCCATTTCGCGCGTCGACCAGACGATGCGCGCAGTACGCGGAATACGCACCGACTCATACAAGGCAAAGGCATCAGCCGCATCGCCGTCACACTGCTGTAACGCCTTACCGAGAGTGACAGCATCTTCAAGCGCCATACAGGCGCCCTGCGCCATATATTGTGCCACCGGATGCGCAGCATCACCCACCAGCGTAATGCGGTCGGTCCCCCATTTCTCTACCGGTTCACGGTCAGCGGTGGACCAGCGACGCCATGACGTCGGCTTATCCAGCATCTGACGCGGACGCGCATGAATACCGGCAAAATAGGAGAGCACTTCCTCTTTACTGCCATCCTTCACCCCCCACTCCTCCTGCTGACGGCTGTGGAAAGTCACCACCAGGTTATACTGCTTGCCGCCACGCAATGGATAGTGCACCAGGTGGCAGTGCGGTCCGGCCCACAGCACCGGCGCGTTAATACGCAAATCTTCCGGCATATCATCGCAATCAATCACCGCGCGATAGACCACGTGCCCGGTAACGCGTGGCGCATCGCCAATCAGAGACTGCCGCACAACCGACTTCACACCGTCACAGCCCACCAAAATATCCGCTGTCCAGCTGTTACCGTGCTCATCAAAGACCGTCACCTCATCTTCTGTCTGGCGAATATCAACCACGTTAGTTGAAGTGCGATACTCAACGTTGGGATGAACCAGTGCCGCTTCCCAGACAGAAGCATGAATATCAACCCGATGGATAACCGCATAAGGACCGCCAAAGTGATCGCGGAACGCCTGCCCGGTTTCAATATGTACAACCTCTTTCGCGTTTACCGCATCCATCATGGTGATGTGATCGGTAAAAACGGCGCGCTGACGAGCGACGTCACCCACGCCAAGGCTGTCCAGAGCAGAAAACGCGTTCGGCCCGAGCTGAATGCCCGCACCAATCTCACCAATCTCGTGCGCTTTCTCCAGCAACATCACTTTAATGCCTTGACGGGCCAGCGATAGCGCGGTCGCCGCGCCGCCAATCCCGCCACCCACGATAATTGCGCGTGTCACTTTAGCCATTGTCGTTCTCCTTATCAGGCTGGAATTTTGTCTTGTTGATTCTCGGGCGCGGCGGCGATAAACGCCGGAAGCTGGGTACAGGCATCATATACCGCCTTACAGCGCGGATACCCGCTCAGATCACAGCCCATACGTAACGCGTTCGCCCACTGCGGGATCAGACAGCAATCCGCCAGCGTCGGCGCATCCCCCACGCAGAACGTCCCCGAGTGACTCTGGCGCAGCATCTGTTCAACCGCGCTTAACCCTTGCTGGATCCAGTGCGCATACCAGCGTTTTTTATCCTCTTCACTGACCTTTAGCTCTTCGCTCAGGTAGCGCAGTACCCGCATGTTATTCACGGGATGGATATCACAAGCGATGGCATAGACAATTTCCAGCACCCGGCTGCGCGCCGGGAAGTCGGCTGGCAGCAGCGGCGACTGCGGAAAGTGACCATCCAGCCAGTCGGTTATCGCCAGCGACTGCCCGAGTGATTCTCCCTCATCAGTGACCAGCGTCGGTACAAGCCCTACCGGGTTCATCCGCCGGTAAGCCAGCTCGTTCTGCTGACCGATGCGGATGTTGACGCCCACCGTCTGGTAATCAAGCCCCTTTAGCGCCAGCGCAATGCGTACGCGATATGACGCGGAGCTGTTAAAGAAACTGTACAGCTTCATCATCCACCTCAGACAATCTTCACAGCGATGGGGGTTAAACCGTCTACATTGCCGGTGATCACATCTCCTTTCACCACTGCGCCCACGCCCTCTGGCGTGCCTGTGTAGATCAAATCACCCGGCTGTAGTTCGAAAAAGCCGGACAGATAGCTAATGGTTTCATTAACGGACCAGATGAGGTGGCGAATATCGCTACGCTGATGATCGTCGCCGTTGACCTGCAACCAGATAGGCGCGTTGTTAACATCTGCACTTTCGCTGGCTTTATGCAGCGGCGCGATGGGGGCTGAGAGATCAAATGCTTTGCCGATTTCCCACGGACGCCCCATCTGGCGCATCTCCATCTGCCTGTCGCGGCGGGTCATATCCAGACCAGTGGCATAGCCCCAGATATATTCGTGCGCTTTTTCCAGGGGTATATCGCTGCCCTTTTTACCGATCGCCACCACCAGCTCTATCTCATAGTGATAGTTATCGGTCTGCGACGGGTATGGCAGCTCGAGGGTTTGACCGGCCGCCACCGGGACCACCGCATCGGCAGGTTTACAGAAGAAGAACGGCGGTTCGCGATCCGGATCAAAACCCATTTCACGCGCATGAGCGGCATAGTTGCGGCCCACGCAGTAAACGCGATGCACGGGAAACTGTTCATTACTGCCAACGACCGGAACGGTAACAGGCGCTTGTGGTTCGAATACGTATTGCGTCATTTTCTCTCTCCCAAATTAATAACGAGCTTCACGGAACAACCCCAGCGCTTCCTGAACCGGTCTGTCCGAAAAACTAAATAAGACGGCATCTTCGTGGGCCTGGAACGACACGCCGTGCCAGGTTGGCACCACGAAGATATCTTTTGGCGAAAAATTGAAGATCTCGGTGCCGATGGTGACCTGCCCGCTTCCTTCCACCACGTGATAGATAGTGCTGTCGGTGGTACGCGCCATCCGCGAGGAAAAGCCCTTCGGCAACAGTTGTAAAAAGGTCCCCATTGAAGGCATGGGATAACCACCGGTTACCGGGTTGACGTAACGCATCTTGTAACCGTCCCACTCATCGGCGTCGCCCATGCGGGTCAGGTCATGCAGCGCTTCACGGCTGCGATCGTAGCGATAGTTGAAAATTGGCGATGAGTTACCCTTCTGATGACGCAGCGGCAGCATATTGGCCGCGTAGCGTGGTAAGTAATCCCCTTCCTTGCGCGTGACTGGTTGCTGATCCTCCGGGTAATCTTCCGCAAAGCCGCAACCCAGCAGATTCACCAGTGGCAGATCCAGACCGTCCAGCCACACCACCGGTTCACTGCCTGGGTTGCCGTGGTCGTGCCAGCGCCACTGTGGCGTCAGAATAAAATCCCCTTCATGCATTTGGGTGCGCTCGCCATCCACCGCGGTAAATGCCCCTTTCCCTTCGACAATAAAGCGCAGCGCAGACTGATTATGCCGGTGACTCGGGGCAACCTCGCCCGGCATGATTAACTGCAATCCGGCGTACAGCGTTGGGGTGATTGAAGACTGTCCGCGCAGCATGGGGTTTTCCAGCACCAGTACGCGACGAATCGCCTCTTTCGCGCCAATCAGATCGCCGCTTTCCAGCAGCAACGGGCGGATCTCCTGATAGTTCCAGTACGCAGGAGCACAATGTGCGTTCGGCGTTGGCGGTACCAGGCGGTGCAGCGACTCCCACAGCGGGGTCAGATTCTGCCCGGAAATATGCTGGTAAAACTGCTGACGGCTGTTCTTAACATCCTGATTAAGTTCTGACATAGAGATTCTCCTTATTTGTTCACGATGCCTACGCGTGACAACGCGTCAGGGACAGAGGCCGACTGGCGGATAACAACCGTCAGCAGCATAAGCATCACCGCGCTGATGGCCGCCGGAACGGCAATAATGAAAAACAGGTTATCGAATGAGAAATTCATCGCCATCATCACGCCGCCGGAGAGCGAGCCGACAATCGCGCCGCAGCGGCCAATCGCATTAGACCAGCTGACGCCCGTAGCCCGGCTCTGCGTCGGATAAAGCGTGGCGGTTAAGGCATTCAGGCCCACCTGCGAACCGCTGATGCCGATGCCGGTGCCAAAAATGGCCAGCGCCATCAGCCACAGGCCGTTCTCGCTCAGGCCAATCATGACAATACACACCGCACCCAACGCATAGCTCACTGCCAGCACGCGGAAAGGATTGTATTTATCCATCAGCACTCCCAGCACCAGCGCACCTAGCGTACCGCCAATCTGAAAGGCGGCGGTCACCCATGAGGCATGCTGCAGGTCAATTCCGCGATGGTTAAGCAGCGTTGGCATCCAGCTGGAGAGCAGATAAATAATCAGCAGGCTCATAAAGAACACCACCCATAACATCAGGGTAATGGGCAACTGTTGCCCGACGAACAGCTGGCGAATGCTGCCTTTGGCAATCGCGGCGCCCTCGTTGAGATAAAATTGGGTATTGTCATAACGTTCCCGGGTGATGGCGCTGACGGTTCTGGCAATCACGTTTTGCGGCAACTGACGACGAACCTGCCAGCGCGGGGATTCCGGCAGCGCAAACAGCAGAGCCACAAACAGCATCAGCGGTAGCACGCCTCCCAGCACCAGGATGCCGTGCCAGCCAATAACCGGCACCAGCTGTGCGCTGACAATCCCGCCCATCGCCGAGCCCAGGGTAAAACCGCAGAACATCATGGTGACCAGTGCGCCACGCCGACGCGCTGGCAGGTATTCTGAGGTCATAGTGATAGTATTTGGCATCGCGCCGCCCAGGCCTAACCCGGTAAGGAAGCGCAAAAAAACCAGCGTTTGCAGATCGGGGGAAAAAGCCGAAATCAGGCTCAGTGCGCCGAACAGCGCCACGCAGAGTTCAATCACCCGTTTGCGGCCAAAACGATCCGATAGCGGACCGCAGAGCAGTGCGCCAGCGGTCAGACCCAGCAGGCCTGCGCCAAACAACGGCGCCAGATCTCCGGCCGTCAGTTGCCAGTGGGTGCGAATGTCGGGCGCGATAAAACCAATAGCCGCAGTATCAAAACCGTCGAGCATGACGACCAAAAAACAGCAAATGATAACGCGCCACTGGGTCTTACCGACGGGGGCGGAATCGATCAGTGCTTGTAGATCACGTTGTTGAGTCATAGTGAATGCCTCAGTGCAGGTAGAGTAGATGTCTGTTTTGTTTTAGGTATGTTGCGACTTTGTATGTTTGGAGATGAAATGTACAATGGCTTTTCATGCAGAGGCATAACCTGGAGGTTATAGCAAATGGCTAACTGGGCGCAGAAACTTAAGTTACACCACCTGCAAACGCTTATTGCGCTGGGCGAACAGGGGAATTTGACTCACGTCGCCCGAATGATGAATATCACCCAGCCAGCGTTGTCAAAATGGTTATCACAGCTCGAAGATGAGATGGGTATCACACTCTTTGAACGTCATAGCAAAGGCTTACGCCCTTCAGAAGGCGGCAAGCTGCTACTGCAGCATGCCCAACGCCTGATCAATGATATGGAACGTTCACAGTATGAAATCGCCCGTTTTAAGCAGGGAGGCCTGGTAGGGAGTCTGAAGATTGGCTGCTCGCCGGTGGCGACGGACTGCGTTTCACAGGCGATATTGGGTTTGCTCACAGAGCTGCCGACCCTGCATCTTAATATTGAAGAGAAGGTGATGACCCCGCTGTTGCACGATCTGCTCGCGGGTTCGGTGGATGTGGTGGTCGGACGCGTCGGTGGCCGGGCGCTTCAGTTGCCGCTCAATTACCAGGTGCTGTATACCGAGCCGGTCTGTTTCGTCGCGCGCCCCGACCATCCGCTGGCAAAATATCCCCTGCTCACCTGGCATGATCTGGCTAACTGGCGCTGGATTGTCTGGCCGACGGGAACGCCCATCCGGATAAGCATTGACAACGCGCTGGTAGATAACGGCGTCATGCTACCGGAAAACATCATTGAGTCGGCGTCGATAAACGTCAGCACCAACCTGCTGCAAAGTAGCGACATGATCTCTATTCTTTCTCTACGCCTGGCGCAGCGTTATGCCGCCCAGGGACAGCTGGCTATCCTGAATCTGCCGAAGATTGAACAAAAAGGCAGCGTAGGCGTGTTCTGGCGCAACAATGAAACGCCCACGACCGCCCTGAATCGTTTTCTGTATTACCTGGCACAGGTTTAACGTGAACAGTTAGGGCCATCGCCCGATGTTCCAGATATCTATTTCTTCTATGCTTAGAATTCATGATGTGATCGGTAGCACGTTTTGAAGTTTAATTGTATGATGAATCAGTCTCGTCAAGGGTTTCAACTATGAGCAAAGCACTGAACATTATCTGGCAATATTTGCGCGCATTCGTCCTGATTTATGCCTGCCTCTATGCAGGTATTTTTCTTGCATCGCTACTCCCCATCACCATTCCGGGCAGCATTATCGGCATGCTGATTCTGTTTGTCTTACTGGCTTTGCAGGTGTTACCGGCAAAATGGGTTAACCCCGGCTGCTATGTGCTGATTCGCTATATGGCCCTGCTGTTTGTCCCGATTGGCGTGGGGATCATGCAGTACTTTGATCTGCTCCGTGCGCAATTTGGTCCGGTGGTGGTGTCCTGTACCATCAGTACGCTGGTCGTTTTCCTGGTGGTGAGCTGGAGTTCTCACATTGTGCACGGTGAGCGCAAAATCGTTGGGCAAAAAGGGTCTAAAGAATGATGTCGTATATCTGGTGGTCGTTACCCCTTACCCTGGCGGTATTTTTTGGCGCACGTAAGCTGGCTGCACGATTTAAAATGCCGCTATTGAACCCGCTACTGGTCGCCATGGTGGTGATCATTCCCATTCTGATGCTGACCGGAATTCCCTACGATCACTATTTCAAAGGCAGTGAGGTGCTGAACGATTTACTGCAACCTGCCGTGGTCGCGCTGGCCTATCCGTTATACGAACAGCTGCACCAGATTCGCGCTCGCTGGAAATCAATTATTGCCATCTGCTTTGCGGGGAGCGTTGTGGCGATGGTTACAGGTACAACAATCGCCTTGTTGATGGGTGCATCGCCGCAAATTGCTGCGTCAATCATGCCGAAATCGGTAACCACGCCTATCGCTATGGCAGTGGGAGGCAGTATTGGTGGTATTCCGGCCATCAGCGCCGTGTGCGTCATTTTTGTTGGTATCCTCGGGGCTGTGTTTGGTCATACTTTGCTCAATGCGATGCGTATTCGCACCAAAGCCGCACGTGGACTGGCTATGGGTACCGCTTCGCACGCCCTGGGTACCGCACGCTGTGCAGAGCTGGACTATCAGGAAGGCGCGTTTAGCTCTCTGGCGCTGGTTATTTGCGGCATTATCACCTCGTTGGTCGCCCCATTCCTGTTCCCGATTATTCTGGCCCTGGTCGGTTAACCTTCAATTTTTGGCTAATTATTTGCGATGCGTTGCACATTTTTATTTTAAGTTTCATAAGTTGCATACACAATGAGATTTGGATCACATATAAAGCCGTAACAGGCCCGTAAACTACGATTCCATTACATTGTTATGAGGCATCGCCATGCATCCACGTTTTCAAACTGCTTTTGCCCAACTCGCGGATAACTTGCAATCAGCCCTGGCGCCTGTTCTGGCGGATGCGCATTTCCCCGCCATGCTGACTGCTGAGCAGGTCTCTTTGCTGAAACGCGAATCGGGACTGGACGAAGACGCGCTGGCATTCGCTCTTTTGCCGCTGGCTGCGGCCTGCGCGCGTACTCCGCTGTCCAACTTCAACGTTGGGGCAATTTCTCGCGGCATCAGCGGCACCTGGTACTTCGGTGGCAACATGGAGTTCCTGGGGGCGACCATGCAGCAAACCGTTCATGCCGAGCAAAGCGCCATTAGCCATGCCTGGCTGCGCGGTGAAAAAGGGCTCGCCGCCATCACCGTCAACTACACGCCGTGCGGCCACTGTCGCCAGTTTATGAACGAACTGAACAGCGGACTGGATTTACGTATTCATCTGCCGGGACGTGCGCCACACGTGCTGCGCGATTACCTGCCAGACGCCTTCGGACCGAAAGATCTGGAGATTAAAACGCTGCTGATGGACGATCAGGATCACGGCTTCGCGCTGCAGGGCGATGCGTTGACCCAAGCGGCTATCACCGCCGCTAACAGATGTCATATGCCGTACAGCAACTCCCCAAGCGGCGTGGCGCTGGAATGTAAAGATGGTCGAATTTTTAGCGGTAGCTATGCGGAAAATGCCGCCTTCAACCCGACCCTGCCGCCGCTGCAAGGCGCGTTAAACCTGTTGAACCTTAACGGTTATGACTACCCGGATATCCAGCGTGCTGTGCTGGCTGAAAAAGCCGATGCGCCGTTGATTCAGTGGGATGCGACCTCCGCTACCCTGAAAGCGCTGGGCTGCAATAATATTGAGCGCGTGCTGCTCGGTTAATTGCCTGGCGCTACGCTTATCTGGCCTGCAATCGCTCGAGGTTGTCGGCCAGATTTGCTGTTGCTACCATCCAATAGGGCCGTTTTGCTGAAAATCCCCTCAATCAGATTGCTGTTTCTTGCGCTACGTCTTCCGGTACAGTAGCCTGATTGAAATTCCATCCAAATAACGAGTTTTCTGCATGTTAAAGCGCGTGTTTTACAGCCTGTTAGTCCTGGTAGGCTTGCTGCTTTTGACTGTGCTTGGGCTCGACAGGTGGATGAGCTGGAAGACCGCTCCCTACATCTACGACGAATTGCAGGATTTACCCTACCGCCAGGTCGGTGTGGTCCTGGGCACGGCGAAATACTATCGCACCGGCGTCATCAACCAGTATTACCGCTACCGCATTCAGGGCGCATTGAACGCCTATAACAGCGGAAAGGTAAACTATCTGCTGCTGAGCGGCGACAACGCGCAGCAAAGCTACAACGAACCCATGACGATGCGTAAAGATCTGATTGCCGCAGGTGTCGATCCCGCTGACATCGTGCTTGATTACGCCGGGTTCCGGACGCTCGATTCAATTGTACGAACCCGCAAGGTGTTCGATACCAACGATTTCATCATTATTACTCAGCGATTCCACTGTGAGCGCGCCTTGTTTATTGCGCTGCATATGGGCATCCAGGCCCAGTGCTATGCGGTGCCCTCACCAAAAGATATGCTCACCGTGCGGGTACGTGAATTTGGCGCCCGCTTTGGCGCACTGGCCGATCTCTATATTTTCAAACGTGAACCCCGCTTTTTAGGCCCGCTGGTGCCCATCCCTACCATGCATCAGGTACCGGACGATGCACAGGGATATCCGGCGGTCACGCCTGAACAACTACTCGAATTACAAAAGAAACAAGGAAAATAAGCATGGATGTACAAACCCTTTTCGTCGTGTTGGCCTTTCTGCTCATTCCCGTATTTTGTTTTCGCGAAGCATGGAAAGGCTGGCGCTCTGGGGCCGTAGATAAAATTAAAAAGAATGCGCGCGAACCGGTTTACGCTTATCGCAATCAAGAGCCCCTGCAATTTTGGTCTTATGTGCTGGTTTATGCCGGGTGCGGATGTTTATCCTTCGGGATGGTTATTTACTTAGTCTTTTATCGCTAAAGAATTTTCCTTTATATTAGCATTTGAGAATAGCTAATATTTTGATAATAGTTACCATTTCAATGTAAGGGATTAATGCTGCCCGCCAGCATTTCCCTCAGACTATCTTCTATTTGTGAATCCTTTCACAGAATACTCTTCCTGCAGTGCTTAGCCTTAAGAATAGCCTTCACTTTTTATATTTTGTTATTAACGGTTTGCCTTAATTTACTCAAGCATTAAGGAAGAAAATATGCCACAACAAAATTATCTGGATGAGCTCACGCCTGCTTTTACCCCATTATTAGCAATAAAAGAGGCTTCTCGCTGTTTATTATGTCACGACGCCCCCTGTAGTCATGATTGCCCGGCGCAAACAGACCCAGGGAAATTTATTCGCTCTATTTATTTTCGTAATTTTAAAGGTGCGGCTGAAACTATCCGCGAAAATAATGCGCTCGGTGCGGTGTGCGCCCGGGTTTGCCCAACCGAAAAATTATGCCAGCGCGGATGTACGCGCTCAGGAATTGATAAACCTATCGATATTGCACGTCTGCAACGCTTTATTACCGATTTTGAACAGCAGACCGCAATGAAAATCTACCAGCCGGCAACAAAAACGCTCGGCAAGGTAGCTATCATCGGGGCGGGTCCGGCAGGGTTACAGGCCAGCGTAACGCTAAGTAATCTTGGTTATGATGTCACAATCTTCGAAAAACAGGCCCAGCCAGGTGGCTGGTTGCGTTATGGCATTCCTGAGTTTCGTCTGCCGCAAGCAGTTTTGGATCTTGAAATTGCCCGTATCGTTGAAATGGGCGTGACCATCAAGTGCAATTGTGAAGTCGGCAATGCCCTTTCCGTTGAGCAACTCAAAGCAGAATACCGCGCCGTACTGGTTACCGTTGGGATGTCTTACGGTTCAACGTTACCTCTGTTTGAGAGGGCGAATCACGTAGAAATCGCCGTCGATTTTCTGCAACGAGCCCGCCAATCCAACGGCGATATTACCGTCGCACAAAGTGCATTAATCATCGGCGGTGGCGACGTGGCGATGGATGTCGCCAGTACGTTGAAGCTGCTGGGCTGCCCGTCAGTCACCTGTGTCGCGCGTGAAGAACTCGCTGACTTCCCGGCCAGCGACAAAGAATTCAGCAGCACACAGGCTTTAGGGGTGTCGATAATTGACGGCTTCACGCCCGTGGCGGTTAGCGGAAATCGAGTCACCTTTAAGCACGTACGCCTGCCAGGAGAACTCACGCTTGAAGCCGAACAGATTATTCTCGCCGTCGGCCAACATGCTCAGCTTGATAATTTCGCCGCGTTAAAGCCACAGCGCAATCTTATCGATACGCACAATTATCAAACCGCCGATCCGGCTCTGTTTGCTGCGGGCGATATTGTTAAAGGCGATAAAACCGTTGTTTACGCCGTGAAAACAGGAAAAGAAGCCGCTCAGGCCATTCATCACTATTTAGAGGGAGCTTGCTCATGTTAACGAAAGATCTTTCTATTACTTTTTGCGGCGTCAAATTCCCCAACCCGTTCTGCCTCTCTTCCTCTCCGGTGGGCAACTGCTATGAAATGTGCGCCAAAGCCTATGATAGCGGCTGGGGTGGCATTGTTTTTAAAACGATCGGGTTCTTTATTGCTAATGAAGTCTCCCCTCGTTTTGACCATCTCACCAAAGAAGATACCGGCTTTATTGGCTTCAAAAACATGGAACAAATTGCCGAGCATCCGCTGGAGGAGAATCTGGCCGCAATTCGTCGGCTGAAACAGGACTACCCGGACAAAGTCCTGATTGCGTCGATTATGGGGGAAAATGAGCAGCAATGGCAGGAACTGGCCCGCCTGGTTGAAGACGCGGGTGCCGACATGATCGAGTGTAACTTCTCGTGCCCGCAAATGACCTCACATGCCATGGGTAGCGATGTCGGGCAAAGCCCTGAGCTGGTTGAAAAGTATTGTCGGGCCGTTAAACGCGGCTCGTCCCTGCCGATGCTGGCGAAAATGACACCGAACATTGGTGATATGTGTGAGGTGGCTCTGGCGGCAAAACACGGAGGTGCCGACGGTATCGCGACCATCAATACGGTTAAATCCATCACGAATATCGATCTGAACCGAAAAATCGGGATGCCGGTCGTCAACGGTAAATCCAGTATTTCCGGCTACTCCGGCAAGGCCGTTAAACCTATTGCTTTGCGATTTATCCAACAACTGCGCATGCACCCTGAACTGCGCAATTTCCCGATTAGCGGCATCGGGGGAATTGAGACCTGGGAAGATGCCGCCGAGTTTTTACTGTTAGGCGCGGCCACGCTGCAGGTGACCACCGGGATCATGCAGTATGGCTACCGGATTGTGGAGGACATGGCCAGCGGGCTGTCACATTACCTCGCCGATCAAGGGTTTGACTCACTGGAGGAGATGGTTGGTCTTGCCAATGCCAATTTCATCCCCGCGGAGGATCTTGACCGTAGCTACATCGTCTACCCGTACATCCATCTTGATAAATGCGTTGGCTGTGGCCGCTGCTACATCTCCTGTTATGACGGTGGACATCAGGCGATGGAATGGAATGAGGAAACCCGCACACCGCACTGCAACACAGAAAAATGTGTGGGATGCCTGCTGTGTGGTCACGTTTGCCCGGTAGCCTGTATTGAGCTGGGTGAGGTGAAATTTAAATCCGGTGAGAAAGAGCATGCGTTAACGTTGTAACGCTGACAAAAAAGCCCGGTACAGATTACGCTGTACCGGGCTTTTTGCGGTATACGATTACTTCTTACGCGCGTACTTCAGTGAGTCCAGCGCGACCGCGAAGATGATAATGCCGCCCTTGATGATGTACTGCCAGTATGGGTTCACGCCGATGTAGGTCAGACCGTAGTTGATGACGGTGAAGATAATCACACCGGTCACCACGCCAAACACGGTCCCTACCCCGCCGCTGAACGACACGCCGCCAACCACGCACGCCGCAATCGCATCCAGCTCATACATAAAGCCGAGGTTATTAGTCGCCGAGCCGATACGCCCGGCTTCGAGCAAACCACCGAAGGCATAAAACACGCCAGACAACGCATAGATGATCAGCAGGTTCAGCGCAACGTTGACCCCGGACACTTTCGCGGCTTCAGGGTTTCCGCCGATGGCGAAAATGTTTTTACCGAAGCGGGTCTTGTTCCACAGCACCCAGACAAACGCCACCGCAATCAGCGCATAGAAGGTGATGTAGGAGAGGCGGAAACTACCCAGCGCAATAAAGCCCTGCGCGAAGGTGGAGAATCCGCTGTCAAAGCCAGAAATTGGCGATGCGCCGACAAAGTCGTAGTACAGGGAGTTGATCCCGTAAACGATGATCATCGTACCCAGGGTGGTAATAAACGGCGTCACATTCAGATAAGCAATGATAATACCGTTCACCAGACCGATAATGGCGCCAATCACGCAAACAATCAGCACCACCACGATGATTGGCATTGTAGCCATTTCCGGGAACACCTTGTTGGCGTTCTCCATCGACTGTAGCAAGGTTGCCGCCACGACTGCCGCCAGGCCAACCTGACGTCCCGCCGACAGATCTGTCCCTTGGGTAACAATCAGCCCGGCCACACCCAATGCGATAATAATACGCACCGAGGATTGCGTCAGAATATTACTCAGGTTCAGTAAGCTTAAGAAAGTGGGATCCTGGAAAATAATAATCGCCAGTAAAACCAAAAGAACAACGTAAATTCCGCCTTCTTTCAGATAAGTAAGAAAACTTTTCTTATTTAACGCACTCATGAGGAGCCCCTAATCTTAAAGGTGCAAAGACGCAAGACGGAGGATTTCGTTTTGCGTTGTTGTTTTAGTGTCAACAATTCCGGCAACGAGACCATTGCTCATCACCAGAATACGATCGGTAATACCCAGCAGCTCCGGCATTTCAGAGGAAATAATAATAATCCCCTTATCCTTTTTCGCGAGTTCGGCAATCAGCTGATAAATTTCAAATTTCGCGCCAACATCGATACCACGCGTGGGTTCATCTAACATCAGGATTTCTGGCTGCGTTAATAACCAGCGACCAATAACCACCTTTTGCTGATTACCACCGGACAGTGAACCGATTTGTGTACGATGGCCCGGCGTTTTCACCCTCATTGAGTCAATTACCCACTGGGTATCACTCTTCATGCGGGAATTATCCAGCAGACCAACTTTATTTTTATAGTTTTGGATATTGGAGATTAACGAGTTAAAACCAATATCCAGATACGCGTAAATACCGGTTGAGCGGCGCTCTTCCGTGACCAGCGCAAAACCATGATTAATGGCCTCATTTGCGCTGTGGTTATTAATCTTTTTGCCGTGTAGCGTAATCGTACCCGATGATTTCTCACGAATACCAAAAAGCGTTTCAACGATATCAGTACGTTTTGCGCCGACCAGCCCGGCAATCCCGAGAATTTCCCCTTTGTGCAAATCAAACGAGATATCCCGAATCGACGGCTGACGCAGCGAGGTCAGGTTACGTACTTGCAGAATGACTTCACCGGGTTTGTTTTCTTTATCCGGAAAACGTTGGTTCAGTGAACGGCCGACCATCATGGAGATGATCTTATCCATATCCAGCCCTTCCAGCGGCTGGGTCGCAATCCACTGGCCATCGCGCAGCACGGTAATTTCATCGCATAGCTGGAAGATTTCTTCCATCTTGTGAGAAATATAAACAATACCGCATCCACGCTCTTTCAGCTTACGGATAATGGTAAACAGATGATTAACTTCTTTCTCGGTTAACGATGACGTTGGCTCATCCATGATGACGATTTTTGCGTCATAGGAGAACGCTTTCGCAATTTCAATCATCTGCATTTGCGAAACGGATAATGTACCAACGCGCGCACGCGGATCGATATCAATATCCAGCTCATCAAATATCGCTTTGGTATCGCGGTACATTTTGTCCTGATCGACAAACATGCCTTTGGTGGGATAGCGTCCCAGCCACATGTTATCCATCACAGAACGTTGTAATACCAGGTTTAATTCCTGGTGTACCATCGAAATACCATTTTCAAGCGCTTCTTTAGCAGAATGAAAATCGATTTCTTTACCCTGAAATAAAATACTACCGGAATCTTTTTGATAGATGCCGAAAAGACATTTCAATAATGTTGATTTCCCCGCGCCATTCTCCCCCATTAAGGCATGAATGGAATGTGGGCGGACTTTTAAATTGACATTATCAAGAGCCTTAACGCCGGGGAAGGACTTGTTGATGCCGGTCATTTCCAACAAGTATTCGCCTGACGACTGAGTATGTGTGCTGACCATAATTATACCTTGTTGGCCTTGCAGAGTGCGTTATTAAGGGCGCAATGACATTGCGCCCAAAGACGGAGTATTTACTTATTGGTAAACTCTGCCAGATTATCTTTATCGACACCTACGTACGGAACGCGAACAATTTTGTTCTCAATTTTCCAGTTAGTGCCATCTGCCGCACCTTTGCCATCAGCCAGGTTTTTCGCCAGATCGAAGGTGGCTTTCGCCTGGTTGTTGGCGTCGTTCAGCACGGTACCAGCCATTGCGCCAGATTTCACCAGAGCCAGCGCTTCAGGCAGCGCATCCACACCAAATACCGGTACGCTGGTTTTGTTGTGCGCTTTCAGCGCTTCAACTGCGCCCATTGCCATCGCATCGTTGTTTGCGATAACCACTTCGATTTTGTTGGCGTTCGGACCGGACATCCACGCATCCATTTTATCTTTTGCCTGAGCGGTATCCCACATTGCAGTATCTAACTGCAGTTGCTCAGTTTTAATGCCTTTATCGTTCAGCTCTTTAATCACGTAAGTGGTACGTGCTTCAGCGTCCGGGTGTCCCGGTTCGCCTTTCAGCAGAACAAACTGAATTTTGCCGTCTTTGTTCAGGTCCCAGTTCGGGTTCGCTGCCCAGTGTTTGGCGATCAAATCACCCTGAATAATACCGGACTCTTTAGAGTCAGTACCGACGTAAAACGCTTTGTCATAGCTGTCCAGCGCCTTACGAGAAGGTTCTTTGTTAAAGAACACGATCGGTACGTTCTGCCCGCGTGCCTTTTCAATGACCGTGCCTGCCGCTGCCGGGTCAACCAGGTTAATCGCCAGTGCTTTAACGCCTTTTGCCAGCAGCACGTCGATCTGGTCGTTTTGTTTGGACTGGTCGTTCTGCGAGTCATTCATCAGCAGCTGTACATCTGGCGCCGCTTTGGCATCTTTTTCAATAGCCTTACGTACTACAGACATAAAGTTATCGTCATACTTATAGATAGTCACACCAATGCGGGTATCAGCAGCGTGCGCAGCCGCGCCGAATAACATGCTTGCCATTACAGCAGACAGGGTCAACACCTTCTTATTCATGGTATCTCCGGTTTTATTATGCAGGGTAGTACTTGAGATAAATGCTCGGCAGGCAGAACGTTACTGAAGTGTTACTGAACGCCGAAGCTCACTTTTAAAAAATATTTCTTCCGTGTCTGGCAACGCTCCAAAAACAGGCTTTAATTTTTGTTTAAGGCACCTTTACCTCGGTGAAAGTGATTATTCACCGTTACATAGTAGTTACAGCGCAACAAACAGTGTCATCATAGCTATCGCATTGTTAATATACTGTGAATTTACTCACATATTGAAAGCGGTTACATCGCGCAACGTTATGAGTTAGTGATCGGTGCCGCATTCTGCCGTAGCGCCACTGAATGGCGACGCACCAGCGTCGGCATAAAGCAATGCGTCGCCTCCAGGTCTAACGTGCCTGCAGCCCCCTGTAGCGCAAGCTCCGTCGCCATTTTTGCCATGGAGGCAATGGGATAGCGTACGGTGGTCAGTTGCGGATCGGTGTAACGCGCGATAGGAATATCATCAAAGCCAATGATAGAAAGGTGTAATGGAATAGCGATGCCGTTGTCTTTTAGCGCGGTCAGCGCGCCGGCAGCCATATTGTCGTTATAGGCGAAAACCGCCGTCAGTTGTAAGTTACGTCCCAGCAGTTCTACCATCGCAGACTCTCCGCCTTGCATATCGGGCGAACCGGTGCCGACCCAACTTTCTGCCGCAACAATCCCCTGCTCTTTCAGGGCTGTTAACCACCCTTCTTTGCGCATGGTGTCATCTTCAATGCGATGGCTTGACGCCAGATAACCGATGCGTTGATGACCATTATTCAGCAGCATTCGGGTCGCCATTTTGGCACCGCTGATGTTATCCAGGCAGACGCAGCGGTGGGCGTAACCCGGCACCAGACGGTTGATCAGCACCATGCCGGGGATCTGATCCATAAACTCGGCGAGTTCCCGATCGCTCAGTGCTTTAGAGTGTACAATCAGTGCGTTACAGCGCTGACGAATCAACACCTCAATGGCATGACGTTCTTTTTCAGCCTCATGATAGCTGTTGCCAATCAGGACATACTTCTGATGCTGCTGGGCAACCATATCCACGGCTTTTACC
The DNA here is from genome assembly GCF_030337065.1 of Citrobacter sp. Cb004. Taxonomy (NCBI): domain Bacteria; kingdom Pseudomonadati; phylum Pseudomonadota; class Gammaproteobacteria; order Enterobacterales; family Enterobacteriaceae; genus Citrobacter; species Citrobacter sp. Cb004. Next base: position 51,696 of record NZ_JAOWCH010000070.1, read on the forward strand.
AGCGCGCCAAAAAAGGCGTCTGATACATCCATGACCACAACACCAATCGTGTCGCTCACCTGCGTCGCCAGCGCTTGCGCGTTGGCATTAGGTCGATAGCCCAGCAGAGTAACTGCCTTCATTACCGCTTCACGCGTATCGGGACTCACCAGCGCACTGTTGTTCAGTACGCGGGAAACGGTCGCTACAGAAACGCCAGACTGTCGTGCCACATCACGTATGGTGATCATATTCACTGCCCTGTTTTAGATTGCGGTTGCCCGCAGACACCCCAGGCTGGGTATTTTGTCAGCACAATGAAACGCACTGCGTGAGAGATGTCACAGGAATGAAAGCGCTTACATCCGTTTTGTTAATGAATGTGATCCAGATCGTTATCTGGATGTACGCGGCAATGATGTCCCCGCAGCACGCAGGGTTAATTGACGCCACAGCCATTCCACCGGGCCCTGGCGGTAAAAACGTAGCCATATGACGGAGAAAAGTAGGTTAACGGCCCAAACCGGAATGACGAAATACAGCAGCTCCAGTCGGTCAAATTTCATAAATAAGCCGACCTGGTAAAACAGCGTGGTGCAGATTAAGGTTTGTAACAGATAGTTAGTTAATGCCATGCGCCCCACACAGGCGATGGCAATGACCCATTTTAAGCGGCTAAGCTGCGGCCAGAAGCCGAACATCAGCGCGGCGTAACCGATGGTCTGCAACGGCGCGCCCAGCTCTCGCGGGGCTTGTAGCAAGAAGGCACACCAGCGATATGCCCAGTCCAGATGCCACTGAGCGACGATAGCAGGCAGGTTAATCGCCATCCCGAGAATGACCAGCAGTACACCGGTGCGTCGGTAATGCTGTAAGCTGTACTGCCCTTTTAACCAACCGCTGCGCATCAATGCCGCGCCGAGCAGCATCATCCCCGCCAGTTGCCAGCCGTACTGTGCGCCCAGCGCCAGCAAACTATTGGACATCATATCCACGCGATTGCTGACGGCTTCCATTCCACCGTTTATTTTCCAGTATTTTTCATACAGCAACGCTGAGGCATCCGGCGTCCAGGCACGACTGGTCTCACTCCCGGAGATTCCCCCCAGCAGCAGCAATACGCCAACGCCCACCAGATAAAGCAGTACGCCGGTGTTAAATAAGCTTTTTACCGACGGCGCATCACGGATCAACCGCCAACAAATCAGGCCGATTAAGCCATATGCCAGCAGGATATCGCCATCCCAGAAGAGTAAACCGTGAATAAAACCCAATAGAACCAGCAGCGTAAGCCGCGACTGGATCCAGCGTTTACCGCGCGGGAGCAGCATTTGCAGACCGGCACCGAACAGCAGCGCAAACAGCGTGAGGAATTTTACCTGCGCGAAGAGATCGAGCAGCGCCCAGGTCCAGGCGTCGGATAAGGTGATGTTGCCATACCACGCGGGATTGAGGTATGCCGCCTTTGGCAAGCCAAAGGCGCTAATATTGAGAAGCAGGATACCAAGAATGGCGACGCCACGAATAAAATCCAGCGTGACATTACGCTCCATGGTCCCTGCCCTAATCAGTTGTGATGACGTACTGCGCGCAGGAATTCCTGACGCGTGTTCTGGCTGGACTTAAACAATCCGCCAAGAGAAGTGGTCGTGGTCGCACTGGTCGCATCGCGAATGCCACGCGCTTTCACACAGTAATGTACCGCATCAATCGACACCGCCACATTATTCGTCCCGAGCAGCGTTTGCAGCGCGGTGAGAATTTGCTGGGTGAGACGTTCCTGAACCTGCGGACGCTGTGCGAAAAACTGCACAATGCGGTTAATCTTCGACAGACCAATAACCGAATCTTTCGGGATATACGCCACCGTCGCTTTGCCATCGATAGTAACAAAGTGGTGTTCGCAGGTGCTGGTCAGCGTGATATCGCGGACCGTGACCATCTCGTCCACCTTCATTTTGTTTTCAATGACGGTAATTTTCGGGAAGTTGGCGTAGTCGAGGCCGGAGAAAATCTCATCGACATACATTTTCGCAATGCGATGCGGAGTTTCCATCAAACTGTCATCGCTCAAATCGAGATTGAGCAACTGCATAATCTCGGTCATATGGCCCGAGATAAGACGTTTGCGCGTTTCGTTATCCATCTCTTGCACGGGCGGGCGTAGTGGCGTTTCAAGACCACGCGCGACCAGCGCTTCATGAACCAGGGCCGCTTCTTTACTGAGTGATGACATTTCTTCTTCTCCTGCAGGTGGGGCGCCTCTGCCCTGCATGGGGCAAAGTTTTTAGGCTGTGTCACAGCCAGAACATTGTGCGTGAGGCGGCGCACATAATCCAGTATTCACCGCGATAATTATTGAAATTGGCACAGCCTTTCAGCGTAGCTGATTTCACTTGTCGTTCTACCCGGCGACGTCGAGTGTTAATGTAAAGTTATATAGATGATGAAGTATGTTTGCTCAATGCGGAAGTGAAAGTTGCTCACAGTGCCATGAATAATCTGTATTATGGTGAGTTCGCAAACATATTCAGGTTCAACACAACAAGGAGCCCCGCATGGAAATGCTTGAAGAGCACCGCTGTTTTGAAGGCTGGCAGCAACGCTGGCGTCACGACTCCGCCACGTTAAATTGCACCATGACCTTCAGTATTTTTCTTCCTCCCCCGCGCGATAACACCCCGCCTCCGGTGCTGTACTGGCTGTCGGGTCTGACATGCAATGATGAAAACTTCACGACTAAAGCCGGCGCACAACGCATCGCGGCTGAGCTGGGCATTGTACTGGTGATGCCGGACACCAGTCCGCGCGGCGAACAGGTTGCCAATGATGATGGATACGATTTAGGCCAGGGGGCGGGATTTTACCTCAATGCTACCCAACAGCCATGGGCAACGCATTTTCGCATGTATGACTATCTGCGTGATGAGCTGCCGGCACTGATTCAATCGCAGTTTAACGTCAGCGATCGCTGCGCCATCAGTGGACACTCCATGGGCGGTCACGGCGCATTGATTATGGCGCTGAAAAATCCCGGGAAATACACCAGCATTTCCGCCTTTGCGCCGATCGTAAATCCTTGCCGCGTTCCGTGGGGGGAGAAGGCTTTTAGCGCGTATCTGGGTGAAGATAAATCACAGTGGGCCGAGTGGGACAGCTGCGAGTTAATGTTGGCCAGCAAGCCCGCAGACGCGATTCCGACGCTTATTGATCAGGGAGACAGCGATCAGTTTCTCGCCGATCAGCTGCAACCCGCGGTGCTGGCCGAAACGGCCCGTCAAACCGCATGGCCAATGACGCTACGCATCCAGCCCGGTTACGACCATAGCTATTACTTTATTGCGTCGTTTATTGAGGATCACCTGCGCTTCCACGCCCAGTATTTGTTGAAGTAACGCCTGAGTGAGGGCGCCAGCCCTCTTCATTTCTCCATCATTCCTTCACTTTTTCTCCTTTTTTCTTTCTCCACTATCCTATTGATTTAAAAAGCATTACCCTCAAAACGATATCAAACACAAATGATTTCGATTATCATTTGTGTTTACAAACATTCATACTTTTGTACAATCCATTCGCTTCTTTACTGAAAAGAGTCCTTAAAAGACAAATACATACAATTGTCATGGCCTTTCACATGACGCGCTGATCGTTACCCTAAATAATTCGAGTTGTATGAACGCGCGTAGCCACGCATCTGCAACTTGAAGTATGCCGGGTAAATTCATTTAAATGGAATGATACAAATGACTATACCTCACGTTAAGGCTGTAGCTGCCGCAGTATGCGTCGCCAGTCTCCCATCACTCGGGCATGCCGCTGAACAAGACACCGTGGTGGTTACCGCCACCGGCTTCGAACAGAAAATTCAGGACGCTCCCGCTTCGATATCTGTTATTACCAAGCAGCAGATTGAGGACAAAGCCTATCGCGATGTTACCGATGCGCTAAAAGATGTCCCTGGCGTCGTCGTCACCGGCGGGGGTAGCAGCAGCGATATCAGTATTCGTGGTATGGCTTCGCAATACACGCTCTTCCTGGTCAACGGTAAACGCATCAGCACACGCGGCACACGTCCTAACAGCGACAACTCAGGTATTGAGCAAGGTTGGCTGCCGCCGCTGGAATCCATCGAGCGTATCGAGGTAATCCGTGGCCCAATGTCATCTCTGTACGGCTCCGATGCGATGGGCGGCGTCATCAACGTCATCACCAAGAAAGTGTCGAATACCAAAGCCTGGACCGGCTCTCTGCACGGCGATGCCACTTTCCAGGAAGACAGAGACTCCGGCGATATTTATCAGACCAACGCCTATGCGTCTGGGCCACTGATTGACGGATTACTCGGCGCAAAAGTGACCGGATTATTCTCTCATCGGGCGGAGGACAAAATCCTCAATGGCTACAATGAACAGCGTATGCGTAACGGGGGCTTAACCCTGAACTTTACGCCAGATGATAAAAATGACATCGACTTCGATTACGCACGTGAACTGCAGGATCGCGACAGTACGCCAGGCAAATCCATGGCCGAGGAAAGCTGCCGCAACGGAAGCTGCAAGCCCAACAGTAAAAGCGAAAACAAGTATGTGCACACAACGTATTCACTAACCCACAGCGGTTATTACGACGACTTCAACTCCACCAGCTATGTCCAGCAGGAAGAGACCGAAAACCCAGGTCGCCAGATGAAGTCCTACAACACGATTTTCAATAACCAGAACCAGGTCTTCCTTGGGGCGCACACCCTGACGTTGGGCGGGCAATACCGTTATGAAAAACTGAGTGATAACGGCAACCAGCTGCAAGCTGCTGATGGACTGAACAAACTGACCCGCTGGAGCTGGGCGCTGTTTGCTGAAGATGAGTGGGCCGTTACCGATACCTTCACGCTGACTGGCGGTCTGCGTATGGATAAAGATGAAAACTACGGCGACAACTGGACGCCGCGCGGTTATGGCGTATGGCATCTGAGCGATCAATGGACCTTAAAAGGCGGCGTTTCAGCGGGCTATCGCGCACCGGATCTGCGCCAGTCGTCTGCCAGTTGGGGACAGGTCACCGGCGGCGGTAGACTGAACGGCATCATTGTCGGCAACCCGGACCTGAAGCCGGAGAAAAGCCTCAGCGAAGAGATCGGTTTACTGTGGGATAACGGCAACGATCTCAACGCGGGCGTCACGCTGTTCAATACTGACTTCAAAGACAAAATCACCGAAGTGCGCCGCTGTAACAGCAGCTCCGATCCGGCCTGTACCATCGGCAATACCCACTATGACTTCGTCAGCGATCGCGTTAACGTCGATAAAGCCAATATGCGCGGCGTAGAATCCACTTTCGGCTGGAAGATGACTTCCGACATCAACTGGACGGCGAACTACACTTACACGGAATCTGAACAGAAAAGCGGTCAGTTCTCCGGTCAGCCATTGAACAAAATGCCAAAGCATATGTTCAACACCACGCTGGACTGGCAGGCCACGCAGGATCTCGGTTTCTGGAGCCGTCTGAATCTGCGCGGGAAAACGTCTGAATACCTGAGCCGTACCTCCATGGCGCAGGGCACCCCGTCCTATACTCAGGTCGATGTTGGTTTGCGCTATTATGCAAACAAAGATCTGCTGATGACCGCTGGCGTGTATAACGTGCTGGATAAGCAAATCGATTACGATACCTACGACACTGTTCTCGATGGTCGTCGTTACACGGTTGGCCTGACTTACAGCTTCTAAGTCTGGCGCAATAAAAAAACCCCGGCACTCATCATGCCGGGGTTTTTGTTATGCTTTTTATACTGTTATTTCTTCACGCGATCCGGGAATTTCATTTCGCTGTAGCGCACAAAATGAGTTCCTTTCGCCAGCTTATAGCCAAACCAGATAATCAGGAACAGCGGGATACCGATATAGGTTGCCATCACGCCGCCCCAGTCAATGCTATCTTTCAGGAACGCTTCGTAGTTCTGGCCCAGAGTGATAATCAGGCACAGCACAAAGGCGAAGATCGGACCCAGTGGGAAGAAGCCAGAACGGTACGGCAGATCCTTCACATCGCGCCCCTGCAGCACATAACCGCGACGGAAGCGATAGTGGCTAATCGCGATCCCCAGCCAGGCGATAAAGCCCGTCATCCCGGAGGTGTTCAGCAGCCAGAGGTACACGGTCTGGTTACCAAACATAGAGGTCAGGAAACACAGCCCCGCCACCACAGTCGTCGCATACAGCGCGTTACGCGGTACGCCGCCACGAGACAGTTTGCCGAAAATACGCGGCGCTTTACCGTCGCATGCCAGGGTGTAAAGCATACGCGTGGAGGCATACATCCCGGAGTTACCCGCTGACAGTACCGCCGTCAGGATAACCGCGTTCATTACTGCTGCGGCTGACAGCAGACCCGCATGCTGGAATACCAACGTGAACGGGCTAACGCTGATGTCTTTCACATCGTTGCGCAGCAGGCTCGGATCGGTGTATGGGATAATCAGGCTGATAATCAAAATCGCGAACACATAGAACAGCAGGATTCGCCAAAACACCTGACGCACCGCACGTGGAATGTTCTTTTCAGGATCTTCAGATTCGCCTGCCGCGATACCGATCAGCTCAGTTCCCTGGAAGGAGAAGCCGACGATCATCGCCACACCAATCATAGCGGCAAAACCCCCGGCAAACGGTGCATCACCGGTCGTCCAGTTGCTCCAGCCCACTGGCTGAGTGCCTTTGAAGATACCGAAAATCATCATCACGCCAACCACGATGAAGATAATTACAGTGGTAACTTTGATCAGCGAGAACCAGTATTCCGCTTCACCAAATCCGCGAACGGAAATGTAGTTCAGCAGGAAGATAACGCCGAGGAACAGTGCGCTCCAGATCCAGCCCGGCGTGTCCGGGAACCACCAGCTCATCACCAGCTGTGCGGCCACCAGGTCAACGGCAATCGTTACCGCCCAGTTGTACCAGTAGTTCCAGCCCAGCGCGAAGCCAAAGCCTTCTTCTACGTAGTTTTGACCGTAAGTGGAGAACGAGCCGGAAACCGGCATATAGGCAGCCAGTTCACCGAGGCTGGTCATCAGGAAGTACACCATCAGACCGATCAGGATATAAGAGAACAACGCGCCGCCAGGACCCGCCGCAGAAATAGTTGCACCAGATGCAACGAAAAGACCTGTACCGATGGAGCCTCCAATGGCAATCATCGTCAGGTGACGCGCCTTCAGTTCACGACGTAGCGTGGGCGCTTCTGTGGTTTTAGTTTCGGAAACCATGTGAAAATGCTATCCATCCAAAAAATGAGGCGCGATTGTAGCAGACGAAATGGCATTCTTCCGGCACAAATGCGCTGTTATAAGAGACCTTCATGACTGGCCGCGGATTATAAGTAAAGCAGAAAACGGGCGGCACAAGGCGGTTAAGACGTAACAGCCATTATGGATAGGGTGGCCTGACGAGAGTTAGCGCGCTATTCGCCCTACTCAACCTGGTCGCTGTAATATAAAAAACGCGTAATGGCATTGGAGATATGTTTTTGCCGGTGATGAACGCGCCAGAGAGTGCGCACTAAACGCGGCAGTGGCACGGTAACTTCGCTCAGCGTCCCTGCCTGTAACTGCTCCGCAATGACCCGACGCGACAAACAGCTGATCCCGAGACCATGGCGCACCGCATGCTTAATGGCCTCGGAGTTCCCCAACTCCATCGCCATCTGAAATCTTGGCAGATGAGACAACAGCAGGTAATCCACCAGTTCACGCGTACCCGATCCTCGCTCACGCAGGATCCACGGCGAAGCAGCCAGCTGTTCCAGCGTAACGGGCCCCTTTGTGAGTGGTGACGACGGTGCGGCAAACACCACCAGTTCGTCCTCCAGCCACGGTTCAGAGATGATTTCCGTACTGTGACACGGCCCTTCTATCAGCCCGATGTCTACCCGAAAATCCAGCACCGCATTGATCACGTCCTGGCTGTTGCCCACGCTAAGTTCCAGCGGCAAATCGGGGAAGTCCTGGCGATAACGGGCGATCATGGCGGGCAGAATATAATTACCGATGGTGCTACTGGCATAGACCCGAATGGCGCCATTATCTTTGCGAAAAAGCTGTTCGATTTCGGTCGTTTGCTCAAGTAACGCCAGCGCGCGCGGATAAAGCAAGCGTCCGTGTTCGTTAACCACCAGCCGTTTGCCGACACGGTCAAACAGCTGCACGCCAAGTTGCCCTTCCAGATCGGTAAGCGCCGCACTCACCGCCGACTGCGACAATGCCAGCATGACAGATGCCTGGGTCGTTGAGCCGCTTTTTAGTACCTCAGCAAACACTTCAAGTTGTCGCAGGGTGATATGCATAGTCGTTTTCCACCGGATAGCCGTTACTTATACCCTAAATAATTCGAGTTGCAGGAAGGCGGCAAGAGAGAGCATCCCCCGGAGCGTACTTAAGTACGTGACTGGGGTGAACGAGCGCAGCCAACGCACATGCAACTTGAAGTATCACGGGTATACCACTTATATAGATTAATTATAAATATATAATCAATTTTATTTTTAAACCACTTCGCCTTACTCTTTTACCCAGATAAAGGAGAAGGATATGACAGAACTCACCTTACAGACTCATCGTCGTACAGCGTGGCATTTTATTCCGGGGCTTGCCCTGAGTGCAGTTATCACTGGGGTCGCCTTATGGGGAGGATCCATTCCCGCCGTCGCAGGTGCCGGGTTCAGCGCCCTCACCTTAGCCATCTTATTGGGGATGATTCTCGGCAACACCGTCTATCCGCACATCTGGAAAAGCTGTGACGGCGGCGTGCTGTTCGCGAAACAACATTTATTACGTCTGGGGATTATCCTCTACGGTTTCCGCCTCACCTTCGCGCAAATTGCTGACGTCGGCGTCAGCGGTATCGTGATTGATGTGTTAACGCTAAGCAGTACCTTTATGATTGCCTGTTTCCTGGGGCAGAAAGTATTTGGTCTGGACCGTCACACCAGCTGGCTGATTGGCGCGGGGAGCAGCATTTGTGGTGCCGCCGCCGTGCTGGCAACCGAACCAGTGGTAAAAGCAGAAGCCAGTAAAGTGACCGTCGCTGTCGCCACCGTGGTTATCTTCGGTACTATCGCTATCTTCCTGTATCCGGCGATGTATCCGTTGCTTTCACACTGGTTTAGCCCAGAAACCTACGGCATTTACATTGGCTCCACCATGCATGAAGTTGCACAGGTTGTGGCTGCCGGGCACGCCATTAGCCCGGATGCGGAAAACGCCGCGGTTATTGCCAAAATGCTGCGCGTCATGATGCTGGCACCGTTCCTTATCCTCCTGGCCGCACGCGTTAAACAACTGTCTCCGGCCACGGGCTGTGAGAAGAGCAAAATAACCATTCCATGGTTTGCCATCCTGTTCATTGTGGTCGCAATTTTTAACTCGTTCCACCTGCTGCCACAGTCAGTAGTGAACATGCTGGTAACGCTGGACACCATTTTGCTGGCAATGGCGATGGCGGCCCTGGGGCTGACCACGCACGTTAGCGCGCTGAAAAAAGCCGGTGCCAAACCGTTACTGATGGCCCTGCTGCTGTTTGTCTGGCTGATTGTGGGTGGCGGTGCGATTAACGTCGCTATCCACGCGCTGATGGCATAAACGATCACGACTCACCTCTATTAACCCGCTATACTCTCCCTTTTTGTATTTGAGTATGGCGGGTTAAATTTATGAAATATATCGGAGCGCACGTAAGCGCCGCTGGCGGTCTGGCTAACGCCGCTATTCGAGCCGCAGAAATCGAAGCGACCGCATTCGCCCTGTTCACCAAAAATCAGCGCCAGTGGCGTGCCGCGCCGCTGACCACCGAAATCATTGATGATTTTAAATCTGCCTGCGAGAAGTATCATTATACTGCCGCCCAGATCCTGCCTCACGACAGTTACCTGATTAACCTCGGTCATCCGGTTAGCGATGCGCTGGAAAAATCACGTGATGCGTTTATAGATGAAATGCAGCGCTGTGAACTGCTGGGCTTATCCTTGCTGAACTTTCACCCGGGCAGCCATTTGATGCAGATCCCGGAAGATGAATGTCTGGCGCGCATTGCCGAATCCATCAACATCGCCCTTGCTGAGACCCAGGGCGTTACGGCAGTTATCGAAAATACCGCCGGACAAGGCAGCAACCTTGGATTTAAGTTTGAGCACCTTGCCGCCATTATCGACGGCGTCGAAGACAAGTCCCGCGTCGGCGTCTGTATTGATACCTGCCATGCCTTCGCGGCCGGTTACGATTTGCGCTCCGTCGAGGAATGCGAAAAGACGTTTGCGGAATTTGAACGTATTGTCGGCTTCAGGTACCTACGCGGTATGCACCTGAACGACGCCAAGAGCGCATTTGGCAGTCGCGTTGACCGTCACCACAGCTTAGGTGAAGGCAATATTGGCCACGATGCCTTCCGTTGGATCATGCAGGACAATCGTTTTGACGGCATTCCGCTGGTGCTGGAAACGATTAATCCGGATATCTGGGCAGAAGAGATTGCCTGGCTGAAAGCCCAGCAAACAGAAAAAGCGGTGGCATAATCATGAACGACAGGGAAAAGCAGATCCTTAAGATCCTGCGTCGCAATCCATTGATTCAGCAGAATGAAATCGCCGATATTTTGCAGATCAGCCGTTCACGCGTTGCTGCGCATATTATGGATTTGATGCGTAAAGGCATGATCAAAGGTAAAGGTTATATCCTTACCGAACAGGATTATTGCGTGGTTGTCGGGGCGATCAATATGGATATTCGTGGTGTTGCTGACATCCACTATCCTCAGGCTGCCTCTAACCCTGGTAACATTCACTGCTCGGCAGGCGGCGTGGGACGCAACATCGCCCACAACCTGGCGCTGCTGGGCCGTGACGTCCACTTAATTTCCGCTGTTGGCAGTGATTTCTATGGCGAAACATTGCTGGAACAAACGCGTCAGGCCGGTGTTAACGTTTCCAGTTGCATACGCCTGCATGGACATAACACCTCAACTTACCTGTCGATCGCTAATCAGCAGGAAGAGACCGTACTGGCAATTAACGATACCCATATCCTGCAACAATTGACGCCGCAGTTACTGAACAGTTCGCGAGATTTGATCCGCCATTCCGGTGTCGTACTGGCAGATTGCAATCTGACTGCCGAAGCCATTGAGTGGGTCTTTACTATTGCTGATGATATTCCGGTATTCATTGACACCGTTTCAGAGTTCAAAGCGGCAAAAATGAAGACCTGGTTTACGCGTATTCATACGCTAAAACCAACGCAGAAAGAGCTGGCGATTTTGTGGGGTCAACCTATTCATTCAGATGCCGATCGCGTACTGGCCGTTAATAGTCTCCATCAGCAAGGGGTAAAACGAATCTTTGTTTGCCTGGAAGATGAATCCGTTTTTTGCAGCGAAAAGGACGGAGAACAGTTTTTACTGACGCCTCCTGAGCATACGGTTGTAGACAGTTTTGGCGCCGACGATGCTTTTATGGCGGGATTGCTGTACAGCTTTCTGGAAGGTAGTGAATTTCGTGAAAGCGCTCACTTTGCCATGGCCTGCGCGGCATTATCGCGAGCCAGCGTCAGCATCAACAACCCAACCCTCTCAGCAGATAACGCCTTGTATTTGCTGCAAACTGCTTAAATGTAATGCCGGATGGCGCTACGCGTATCCGGCATTATTTTCGCTATGCCAGCCCGATAAAGAAACCGGCTATAGTGGCGCTCATCAGGTTTGACAACGTTGCTGCTGCCAGCGCGCGCATGCCAAGCTGCGCGATTTCCGGGGCACGCTGTGGCGCTATCGCCGAAAATGCCCCGACGACAACGCCAATCGAACCAAAGTTAGCGAAACCGCACAGCGCAAACGAGATAATCGCAATGGTCTTCACATCCAGCGTTCCACCCGTTTGCAGATACGGCGAGAAGTTGAGATAAGCGACAAACTCATTAATCGCCAGCTTCTGTCCGATCAGGCTGCCTGCCAGCGTCGCATCGCCCCAGTCCACACCCATAATCCACGCCAGCGGGGCTAGCGCATAGCCAAAGATCCCTTCCAGAGTGGCATGACCATAGCCAAACCACCCACCAATTCCGCCAATAATGCCGTTAATCAGCGCGATAATGGCAACAAATGCCATTACGACCGTCGCCACGCCAGCAGCAATTTTCAGCCCGGTCATCGCTCCGCTCGCCGCTGCTTCGATGATGCTTTTCGGTGGCGTTTCAGTAAATGACAGGTTCTCAAAGGTGACGCGAGATTCTTCAGTAGCCGGACTCAGCATACGCGCGAACAAAATACCGCCAGGGATTGCCATCAACGATGCCGCCAGCAAATAGTCAATCGGAACGCCCATTCCGGCGTAACCAATCATCATTGAGCCAGCAATCGAGGCCATCCCGCTACAAATAGCGGTAAACAGCTCATTGCGATTCAGGCGGTCAATAAACGGCTTCACGATCGCCGGGATCTCGTTTTGCCCGAGGAAAATCGTCGTTACGGCGACAAATGACTCGATCTTACTGATGTTCAGCGCTTTCTGGAAAATACCGCCGAGGATGCGGATCAACAGCCCCATCACGCCAATGTAGTAGAGAAGACTGATCAGTGCGGTCACAAAAATGATGGCCGGAAGCACCCGAAAAGCAAAGATAAACCCGGCTCCGTCAAACAGCACATCCATTTTTGGCCCTACCAGGGAGCCAAAGATAAATGCGCTTCCCGCGTCACTGTATGACATTACCTTGTGGACACCGAGCGCAGCCTGTTCAACCAGCCATTTTCCCGGCGGGAAGTACAGCATAATGCCGCCGATTGCGATTTGCAGTACCAGTGCAGCCCCGACCGTGCGCAGACTGATACGTTTTTTATTTACTGACAGCAGAAACGCGATGGCCAGTAATACCACCATACCCACAACACTTCTCATTATATCCATAATGAAATTCCCTTCATGCCAGGAAACCCGGCGTTATCGCCAGGTTTTGGTAGGTTTGATATTCGCGGGCGACCGCATTCTGCCCGGGAAACTCTGTCAGACGAGGCGCTGATACTCCTTCGCAATTTCACAGGCCAGTACCGCATTGTTGAACACCAGCTGAATATTTGATTTCAGGCTGTCACCACCGGTCAGCTCTGCAACCCGCGCTAACAGGAACGGCGTACTCTCTTTGCCCACGACGCCCTGATCTTCCGCTTCTTTTACCGCCCGATCGATTGCCGCATTAATTTTCTCTTCGGCCATCGCAAACTGCTCTGGGATGGGGTTCGCAACAACCAGACCGCCGTCGAGACCCGTTTGCCATTTCACCGCCATGGCACGGGCAATCTCTTGCGCACTGTCCAGACGGATACTGACCTCAAACGGACTGGTACGGCAGAAAAATGCTGGCAACGCGTTGGTTTGATAACCAATTAACGGCACACCAAAGGTTTCTAAATATTCAGTAGTTAAGCCGAGATCAAGAATAGATTTCGCCCCGGCACAAATTACCGTGACATTGGTATGCGCCAGTTCTTGCAGATCCGCGGAAATATCAAAGGTATGTTCAGCACCACGATGAACCCCACCTATTCCCCCTGTCGCAAATACTTTAATTCCCGCCAGGGCGGCAATAATCATGGTTGAGGCAACAGTCGTTGCACCATTTTTTCCTGCCGCGACCACAAACGGCAAATCACGACGACTTACTTTCGTAACGCTATGACCTTCTCGCCCAAGCAGCTCAATTTCATCTTTGCTTAAACCAACTTTCATTATTCCGCCAATAATAGCAATGGTCGCAGGAACAGCACCGTGTTTACGAATAGTTTCTTCTACTTCAATCGCTGTCTGGGCATTCTGCGGAAATGGCATACCATGAGAAATAATGGTTGATTCAAGTGCAACAATCGGCTTCTTACTGTTTAATGCTTCCTGTACTTCTGGAGATATTTGTAATAATTCAGAGGAAAGAGTTAATTCAGACATTCTGTGTTCTCCACTAATGAGCTTACATTCGCAACAGACAAATCAGGGTTATTGGTATATTCACAGGCTAACGCCATTGATGAACAACCCTGCGCAAATCGAACCGAATCAATAAAGGGCATGCCGTCTACCCAGCAGGAAGCCAGTCCAGCCATCATCGCATCGCCAGCCCCGGTAACATTAATGACGTGAGTTTTAATCGGCAGCGACCAACCACGACTTCCCGCAATATCACTGTAATAAACACCGTCACCGCCCATGCTGAGCACCAGCCTATTTAAGCCGCGATCATGAAACCAGGCGGCGACTTTACCCACGTCATCACGCCCGGAAAGCGCAATACCGCTTAGCGTTTCGGCTTCAAGCCGGTTGGGTTTAAGAGTGTGAATTTGTCCAAGCCGCTCGCGAATTTTGACGCATTTCCATGCCGATACCGGGTCAACAAACACCGGAACCTCTCCGGCATTTTCCAGCACCCATGCCAGGGCATCTTCGCTGATATTGCAATCGGCGACGATGACTTTCGCCTGCCGAATAAAATCATGATGCTGTGATAAAAAATCTGCTGAAATATGTTCGGTAATGCTCATATCATTAATGGCAACCAACATTTCACCGGTGTTATCAAGCAATGATAAATAACTGGACGTATTCTCTCCGGGAACGATAAGACACTTATCAACATGAACTCCGGATTGATTGGTTTGCGCCAATAACGATTGTCCATAAAAATCATTACCAACCGCCGTCAGTAACCATGAATTTTTCCCCAGCAGCGCGAGATTATGTGCAATGTTACGTCCAACTCCGCCGGGGGTGAATTTTATCTTTCCTGGATTCGAATCCGCATAATTTAGAGAAGCATGCGAATACCCAGCAACATCCATATTGGCCGAGCCAATAGTTACTATGTATTCCTTTTCACGCATAGCACGTCCCCTGGCAATTAACTTGCCACAAATGAGTTCGTTAAAAATAACCAACGCCACACATCAGGTTATTAGAGCACATGTTCACTATCAAACATGTGTTCATAGTAAGCGTGTTTTTGACAAAGTAAATCCATATTCAAGATCTAAACTCAATAGATATGAACAGAATCACAATTTTTTATAGATACAGTCTGTAAAGGAAAGAGAAAATGAGAGGTAGTACACAATTCAAGCAGTCTAAAGAGTTTAACTCCGGCATAACCGGAGATTTTTCAGATGCGACAGGCGATCCGGTTCGTATCAACTGAGCGAAACAAGGTCCTCTGGCATATGGTTGTACAAAATCCGCCAGAAGTGCTCAGCCGTTTTATTCAACCGGGTATCCATTCGGTAAATGTAAGCCTGAATAGGCACCATCAGTTCCGGCGTCTGCAGACAAACCAGCCGCTTTTCGCGCAGTTCGTTTACGATTGTCCACGCCGGCAGCCAGGCGATACCATGCCCATCCAATGCCATATTTTTTAATAACTCACTCATTGAAGACATAAACAGCGTACGGGCTGAAATGCCACCTACTTCCGCCAGATGACGGTTTACCAATCTTCCCATGTAGGATGTGCTGGTATAGTTCAGAATCGGCGCCTGCGACTGATAGATATCAAACAACGCCTTACCCTGCGCATCAGCAGCACACACGGGGTACAGTTCAGACTCAAAAACCTTCAAGCCGCAGAAAGGTGACTGCATTAAGTCTTCATCCCGAAAGGAGATAATAAAATCGCTTTTACCCTCGCGCAGAGTATTCACCGCCTGAACAACATCAATAGCTTCAACGTGATAGACAAACTCCTCACCCCAGGCCGCCATTGAGTGCACCAATCTGGGCAACATCGTCAGCGACAGAGAATGTGCCGCCGCTATTTTGATATTGGGTACACCCAGTAAATTGTGGCCGCTTAGCTCATCCAGATTACATTCCAGCTGTTGCAACAAACTACGGGTTTGCGAATGAAATAGCTTGCCCTCCTCCGTGAGTTGCAGTGGGCTCGTTGTGCGATCAAAAAGCAGCACACCCACGGCTGATTCGAGCGCCTTGATCCGCCGACTAAATGCCGGTTGGGATATGTTGCGCTCCTCAGCCGCCTGGGAAAAATGACGGCATGCCTCCAACGTCAGAAAGTCATATAACCATTTTGTCTCAATATTTTTCATGCTTATCACGCGGATATTTAAATATGCCTATTAGCCTTAAAGCATCATGCCTGAATAGTTCCGAAGATGACATTCATCATTAGCGCCTGGTGATTCGTTTTTTGCATCAAGGCTTCATTTTTAACATTAACATACTTCTCTCCCTATCGGTTACGACCGCTTGTCCGCCGCGTAACGCGGAGCCTCTGGCCGAATACCGGCCTGCTGAGGTTACACAATAAACCACAGTCATGCGGTTTTTGCATTGAACCATACATTATTGCATTTCTCCTCACCTCTCACTGCTGTTAAACATTATCAGCAGACACAACCCGGCTCTGAATATTAATCATCGGTGAAT
The DNA here is from genome assembly GCF_030337065.1 of Citrobacter sp. Cb004. NCBI lineage: Bacteria > Pseudomonadati > Pseudomonadota > Gammaproteobacteria > Enterobacterales > Enterobacteriaceae > Citrobacter > Citrobacter sp. Cb004. The sequence goes on from NZ_JAOWCH010000070.1 coordinate 68,139, forward strand.
TGAGGTATATATCGTGAAAGGTTTAATTGGCGTGCTTGGTGGTATGGGACCTGCTGCAACGGTCGATCTGTTTAATAAATTCGTCACTTTTACCGCTGCGCAACGTGACCAGGAACATATCCCCTTAATTATTTCATCTATTCCTGACATTCCTGACAGAACCGACGCGTTAATGCATCATGGTCATTCCCCACTTCCGGCAATGCGCGATTATATGCATAAACTCGAAGATGCTGGCGCCGAGTGTATTGTGATCCCCTGTAACACCGCCCACTTTTGGTTTAATGAATTAAAAGCGTGCTGCCATACAGAGCTGCTCAGTATCGTTGAAACGACCATCAATGAAGTTAAAAACTGCGGGAAATCGCAAATCGGATTACTCGCCACCAACGCCACTTTATACATGGGCCTCTATCAAAAAGGCATAGAATCTCTTGGGTTAACCTGCATCAGCCCTGACTCATCCAGTCAGGAAAAAGTGATGGAAAGCATCTATTGCTTAAAAGCTGGTGATGCTAACCGGGCGCAAACGCTGATGAATGAACAGGCTGAAGCACTCTTCTCACGCGGGGCACAAGTCATCGTGCTCGGATGTACTGAAGTTCCTGTCATTCTTGCTGAAGCCGTCAAAAAGTCACCTGAAAAATATATTGATTCAACCGGTTCGTTGGTTCGTGCCGGTATTAAATGGTACGAGAAACGCGTGGGTAAAAATCACCTTTTAGCACAATGAATGTCCATACCAGTTTAATTGTTGCATTAAATAAAAATCCATTTTAATTACAAATTACTCTCTGGCGGAGGCCATTATGATTTGGCTAGAAATTATCGTAGTGTTGGGCGCAATATTTTTCGGTATCCGCCTTGGCGGAATTGGTATTGGTTTATGTGGCGGGCTGGGGCTGGCTATTTTAACGCTGGGATTTGGGCTGCAAATTGGTTCACCACCCGTTGACGTTATTCTTATTATTATGACGGTGGTGGTGGCGGCATCGGCGCTACAGGCCGCCGGAGGCATGGATTATCTGGTTCGCATTGCCGGTAATTTTATGCGCCGTAACCCTAAATATATCAATATTATTGCGCCGATTATTACCTGGTCGATGACGATTATGGCGGGAACAGGGTTCATCGTCTTTTCTACTCTGCCAGTGATTGCCGAAGTTGCCAAAGAGTCAGGTATTCGCCCTTCCCGTACGCTCGCAGGCTCCGTAGTCGCTTCTCAGGTGGCGATATCCGGTTCGCCGATCAGTGCCGCAATGGCCGCTATGCTGACTATTATGGAAGGCAACGGTATCAGCTTTATTCAGGTCATGGCGGTTTGTCTGCCTGCCTCATTTGTCGCCGCGATGGTCGCCGCTTTTATCGCCTCACGTCAGGGATGTGAGCTACAGGATGATGAAGTCTATCTGGAACGCCTGCAAAAAGGACTGGTGCGTAAATATGCAGGGCAAAACAGCACAACGCCAGGTGCCAGACTGTCAGTCGCCCTGTTTATGCTGGCAACGGTGGTCATCGTTATTCTTGCCGCATGCCCTCAATTGCGCCCTGGATTCGATGCAGGTAACCCCATGAATACCCGGGATATTATCATTATCTGCATGCTAGCTGCCGCGTGTCTGATGGTGGTGCTATGTAAAACATCAACAGACGCGATTGTCCTGACATCCACGTTTCGGGCGGGTATGAGTTCGTTGGCAGTGATTCTGGGTATTGTTACGCTGGGCACAACTTTCATTGATGCCCACTTAACGGGGATAAAGGATATCGCGGGCGATATTCTACGGGCTTATCCGATGCTGTTGGCGCTGGTGCTGTTTGGTACCTGCGCGCTTCTCTATTCGCAGGGAGCCACCACGCCGCTGATTATCCCTCTTGCCGTCGCGCTCGGCGTACCCACATGGGCCATTCTGGCTTCCTATGTCGCAGTGACCGGCGTGTTTGTTCTGCCAACTTATCCGACTTCGCTGGCGGCAATGGAGTTCGACACCACCGGGACAACGCGCGTGGGTAAGTATGTCTTAAACCATCCGTTTATGTTGCCAGGGCTTGGCGGGATCATTGCTGGCGTTGCCTTTGGTTTTATCATCGCGCCAATGATTGCCTGAACCGGTTTAACACTACCAGGCAGATCTTATGGATAAAAAAAGGGGCAGAGAAATCTCTGCCCCGGATGTCAGCGTTAAATCAGGCCGCCTTTGCCACAACCTCTGCTTCCGGGCGTTTCAGCACCGCGTAGGAGAGACCGGCTACCAACGTACCGGCAATAATGGCCAGCAGGTATCCAACCACCGGAGTGATTGCGCCAGGGATTAACAGCACGAACAGACCGCCGTGCGGCGCCATCAGCTTAGCACCCACCGCCATAGAGATAGCCCCGGTAATCGCGCCGCCAACGATACAGCAAGGCAAAACGCGCATCGGGTCACGGGCAGCGAATGGGATAGCCCCTTCGGTAATAAAGCACAGGCCCAGTACCAGCGCAGCTTTACCGCCTTCCTGCTGCGCTTTGTCGAACTTACGACGCGCCACCAGCGTTGCCAGCCCCAGGGCCAGCGGAGGCACCATACCCGCCGCCATAATCGCCGCCATCGGCGCATAGGTTTGCGTACTAAGCAGCCCCACACCGAAAGCATACGCCGCTTTGTTAACCGGACCGCCCATATCGGTACACATCATGCCGCCCAGAATCGCCCCAAGCAGCACCGCGTTCGCGGTTCCCATTGTTTGCAGCCAGTGGGTCAGACCTTCCAGAATGCCCGCCACTGGTTTACCGATCAGGTAGATCATGGCCAGACCAACCACCAGGCTTGAGAGCAGCGGAATGATCAGGATCGGTTTCAGCGCTTCCATACTCTGCGGGAGTTTCAGCTTCGTGCTGATGAGCTTCGCCACATAACCGGCAAGGAAACCGGCAATAATCCCGCCAATAAAGCCGGAACCGGTGCTCACCGCCAGCATACCGCCGATAAGACCAGGCGTCAGACCCGGACGATCAGCGATGGAAAACGCGATGTAGCCCGCCAGAACCGGCACCATCAGCGCGAAAGCTGAACCACCGCCAATCTGCATCAGCGCGGCCGCCAGCGTACCCTGCTCCTTGAACGCTTCGATACCAAAAGCGAATGAGAGTGCAATACACAGACCGCCAGCAACCACCATCGGCAGCATGTAGGATACGCCCGTCAGCAGGTGACGATACGCGCCAGCGCTCTCTTTCTTACCTTCAGTGGTTGCAGACTGCGCTTTGCCGGCAGGCTGGTACGGCGTTGCTTCTTCCAGCGCTTTATCCAGCTCCTGCTTCGTTTTCTTCAGCGCAAGGCCAGTAGAAGTACGGTACATTGGTTTTCCGGCAAACTTCGCCAGATCAACTTCAATGTCAGCCGCCACAATCACCAGATCCGCCTGAGCCACCTCTTCCGGCGTAATGGCATTGCCTGCGCCAACAGAACCACGGGTTTCAACCTTCACCCACCAGCCACGTTTTTTCGCTTCCGTTTCAATAGCTTCAGCGGCCATAAACGTATGGGCAACGCCAGTTGGACAAGCCGTCACCGCCACCACGCGTTTTGGACCACTACTGGCCACGGACGCTGTCGCAACCGGAGCGCTATAAGGTTTTGCGTGGCCTTTCGCTTCGCTGAGGAAAAGTTCAGGATGCGCAACCGCACGACCAATATCGCCCAGCCAGACTTTTTTGCCGTTCAGCGAACTGTCGGCAGGCAGCGTGTCGCCCAGAACAATTGCCAGTTCGGCATCATTAGGATTATCAATAATTTCCAGATGTGCTTTCTGCGCCGCCGCTCCAAGCAGGGTTTTCGCCATATAAGCGCGAGCCTGGCCGAGATTAGCGTCAATAATCAGCAGCGTTTTCATTATGCCTCTCCTGCTGTCAGTTAAACGGTTTTAAGTCGACACGCGCCATCATTGCGGCCAACTGAGGACGATCGGTAATGCCCACATTGCTTTGGCTTACCGCCAGGGCGGCAACAGCGGTTGCCAGACGCAGGGTGTGTTCACTGGATTCACGCATCAGCAGGCCGTAAATCAGGCCACCAACCATTGAATCACCCGCGCCTACGGTGCTTACCACCTCGACTGACGGCGGTTTAGCAATCCACTCACCCGAAGCGTTAACCCACAGCGCACCTTCCGCGCCAAGTGAAATCACCACGTGAGCAATACCCTGCTCGCGCAACGCATGTGCAGCTTCAATCACATCTTTCATTTCTGGCAGCTTACGGCCTGCCCAGATTTCCAGTTCACGACGGTTTGGTTTCACCAGCCACGGTGCCGCTTTCAGACCGGCCACTAATGCTTCACGACTACTATCAAAGATAATGCAAGGACACTGACTGCGCAGGCGCGTCATCCAGTCGGTGAATGCTTCCGGGCTAACGCCGGTCGGCAAACTGCCGCTGACGCACACCATGTCGAACTGGCCCAGCCAGCTCAGCGAGTCATTCACAAAGCGTTCCCAGTCAGCCGGGGTGACTTCAAAGCCGGAGAAATTGAAATCGGACACTTCGCCGTCTTTTTCGGTCAGCTTGACGTTGATACGCGTACGCCCCTGTACAACCTGAAAACGGTTGGCGATACCCAGCTCGCTGAACAACTGCTGAAAACCATCCTGGTTGTCTTTACCGAGGAAACCGCCCACCGTTACATCGATACCTAAATCTTTCAGAACCTTAGCGACGTTAATCCCTTTCCCTGCCGCGTGCAGACCGGTCGTTTTAACCAGGTTCACTTCACCGCGTTCAATTTCAGGGCAGAAACCCACCAGATCGTAGGCTGGGTTAAGGGTGATAGTAGCAACACGTCTGCTCATTACGCGCCCTCCCCAAGACCCGCCGCGATGGCTTCGCCAATCGCTTTCAGCGCCTGTTCAGCATCTTCACCCTGGGCGGTAAAGCGCAGGTGATGTCCTTTCTTCACGCCTAATGCCACAACTTTCATCAGACTGCGTCCATTCGCCGGCTTGCCGGTTCCATCAAGATTTGTCACGGTAATTTCACTGTTAAATTGTTTAATCGTATTCACCAGCATGGTGCCCGGGCGGGCGTGTAAACCATGCTCATTGCGCACAATAAATTCGGCGCTCAGTACATCATCAGTTAAGGCATCATCGCTGGTCAGCAGCGCCAGCACCGTTGCCGCATCGGCTTTCAACAAACGGTCAGCTTTATTATTCAGCAGCAGATCGCCAAGGCGCTTCAGCACCGCAACCGGTTGTTCGTCATTCATGGCGACGGTCACCAGCAGGGCTGCCGCTTCACCTTGTACATCGAACGCTGTTGCTGCGCGGCTGACCGCAACGGCGCTGCGCACATTGCCTTCAGCACAGTCATTCAGCCAGATCCCCTGACCGAGATTCATCGGTTGCTCATTAATGGCTCTGGCCACAAAGGTGGCGTCAACCGCGCCGACCTCTTTCAGCCGTGCGGCGTTGAGCGCCTGCAGCGTGACCAGCGAGTTGGCAACGACGTCCAGCGACAGCGTTTCGTTATCAAGCTTCAGCTGTTCGCTTTGCTTTTCCCCCATCAGCAACGCGCGCAACTCTTCCGCCGTGGTCGCAGATTTCAGCTGTTCAGCGACGGAGTCATCGCTCAGCACATGCGTCAGCTGACGCAGTAAACCGAGGTGCTCATCAGAGCTGGCGGCGATGCCGATTGCCACATAAGCAACCTGCCCTTCACCCCAGATCACACCCTGCGGAAACTGAAACACCTGCACGCCGGTTTTCAGCACCCGATCGCGCGTGTCCGTCGTACCGTGAGGAATAGCAATACCGTTGCCGAGGAACGTGGACGTCTGTTGTTCACGCGCCAGCATGCCATCGACGTAGCCTTCCGCTACGTTACCTGCCAGCACTAAGGCAGCGGCAACCTGGCGAATAGCCTCTTCTTTATTCCCGGCCTGTTCGCCCGGGTGAATATCCTGAACAGATAACTGGAACATGGTTCTCCTCTCCCGCTGATTTGAAACGATTCAGCTAACATGAGAAAAAAGGCGTCACCTGACTCAATCAGTTATGGCGAGATGACGCTGAAACGTTTCAAGAAGTCTTGCTCTTTTTTCTTCAGCACACAAGTAAAGTTGACAAATTACTTGCTGAATTTAGAGATAACGCACATTTTTTCCGCGGAGGAGAAAAAATTGCTGACGCAAAAACGGCGTCAGCCTGTCAGATTCAGCAGCGTCAGCAAACTGCTTTCTCTGACTGAAATGCTATTTTGATTTTTGATGCCGATTTTGATTTGGCTCCCTGTTTATTTTCTGACAAGCAGCGTAAACTCCGCGTCTCTTCACATTATTGATATCAAAACATGCACAACCCCCCCGTAGCCGCCACACCCAAGGCGTTTGATTTAACGTCTTCGGCGTTCCTGCTTGTCGCATTTCTGACGGGTATCGCCGGTGCGTTGCAGACGCCAACGCTCAGCCTTTTTCTGACGGATGAAGTCCATGCCCGTCCCGGCATGGTCGGGTTCTTTTTTACCGGTAGCGCCGTGATCGGCATTTTGGTGAGTCAGTTTCTGGCCGGACGTTCAGATAAAAAAGGCGATCGCAAAAACCTGATTGTGTTTTGCTGCGTGCTGGGGATGTTGGCCTGCGTGCTGTTCGCCTGGAACCGTAACTATTTTATTCTGCTGTTTGTCGGGGTATTCCTCAGCAGCTTCGGTTCGACCGCCAACCCGCAAATGTTTGCTCTCGCCCGCGAGCACGCCGACCGTACGGGTCGGGAAGCCGTCATGTTCAGTTCAATATTACGTGCGCAGGTTTCGCTGGCCTGGGTGATTGGCCCGCCGCTGGCCTACGCGCTCGCCATGGGGTTTAGCTTTACGGTGATGTACCTCAGCGCGGCGGTGGCGTTTGTTGTCTGCGGCGTAATGGTCTGGCTGTTCTTACCCTCGATGAGTAAAAACGTGCCTCTCGCGACAGGCGCGGTAGAAGCCCCGCGCCGCAATCGACGCGACACGCTGCTACTGTTTGTTATCTGCACATTAATGTGGGGGACTAACAGTCTCTATATCATTAATATGCCGTTGTTTATTATCAACGAACTGCATCTGCCGGAAAAGCTGGCGGGCATCATGATGGGAACTGCCGCGGGGTTGGAAATCCCAACCATGTTGATTGCCGGATACTTCGCGAAGCGTCTGGGCAAACGCCTGTTGATGAGAATCGCCGTTGTCGCCGGATTTTTCTTTTATGCCGGCATGCTGTTGGCCCACTCTCCGGCGATATTGCTTGGGTTACAGCTGCTGAACGCGATTTACATCGGCATCCTCGGCGGGATTGGCATGCTCTATTTCCAGGATCTGATGCCGGGACAAGCGGGTTCAGCCACAACTCTTTATACAAATACCATTCGCGTGGGCTGGATTATTGCCGGATCGTTGGCGGGTATTGCCGCTGAAATCTGGAACTATCACGCGGTATTCTGGTTTGCGTTGGTGATGATCGTCGCCACCGTCGCGTGTCTGACGCGCATCAAAGACGTTTAAGGTGCGGTCAGCGCCTCGAGCTCGATGAGATAGACCATGGCCTGGTGCGTCGTCTGTCCGCACATTTCCGCACTGGGCTGTAAACCGGCGCACACTTTTGGCCGCAGAGGCGAAGCAAAAATTTTACAGCGCAGGGATTCATCCAGCTGAACGCATGGTGTATTAGCGGGCTTGCCATCAGGCATGCCGGGGATGGGACTGGAAATTGAAGGCGCGGTGCAACATGCACCACAATCCGGACGGCATTCCATACAGTACTCTCTTTATCGTAAACCATCGGATTGTGCAGGAAGCGCACAGTAACACCTTTTGGGCACCAGCAAAAGCATCAATTCCGCTTGCCTGAATGCCCCGGCGCGAGTAGTTTTACGCGATATTTTAGACACTCCTCATTACAGGATTTTTTCGATGCCAAGAGCGAACGAAATTAAAAAAGGTATGGTACTGAATTACAACGGCAAACTGCTGATTGTAAAAGATATTGATATTCAATCACCAACCGCACGTGGCGCCGCCACGCTGTACAAAATGCGTTTTTCTGATGTTCGTACCGGTCTGAAAGTTGAAGAGCGCTTCAAAGGTGATGACATCGTTGATACCGTCACCCTGAGCCGTCGTGGCGTTGATTTCTCCTATGTCGATGGCAACGAATACGTCTTCATGGATAAAGAAGACTATACCCCGTATACCTTCACCAAAGACCAGATCGAAGAAGAATTGCTGTTCATCCCGGAAGGCGGAATGCCGGATATGCAGGTACTGACCTGGGACGGCCAGCTGCTGGCGCTTGAACTGCCGCAAACGGTAGACCTGGAAATCGTTGAAACGGCACCAGGCATTAAAGGCGCGTCAGCAAGTGCGCGTAACAAACCAGCGACCATGAGCACCGGTCTGGTTATCCTGGTTCCTGAATATCTGAGTGCAGGCGAAAAAATCCGTATCCATATCGAAGAACGTCGCTACATGGGCCGCGCAGACTAATTTTTCTGCTGCGACAGCGGTGAAAAGGGACAGCATTTGCTGTCCCTTTGTTCTTTTCAGCCCTGGCTGCTGAGGTAAAAATCATCCACCAACAGAGATTCCAGATACAGCTCATCCTCACGCATAAAATGCGTTATGACGTTAACCGCCTGAGGATAAACCCCCTCTTCGTCCCGCTGTAAACAACTTTCCCGTAGCAGGGGTGCCCAGCACATAATGTGATGATGCAAAAAGTAATATTGCGCCGATAACGTCTCCTTTTTGGTAACCATTCTCGCCATCAGTGCCAGCTGTACAGCAATATGGTCGGCAGGCTCGTTGTCCTGCGGGGTCAGCCCATACTCGACTAACAGCACATTCATTTCCTTGCGTTCATCAGGCGCGGTCGTATGCGGATAATGCCCCGCATAGGGAGAAACGCCGCCGGGAGGTGCCAGCAAAAACAACGAGGCATAGTCCGCCGCCAGCTCCAGCTGTCGGCTTTCACGGCGCAGCGCCCGAACGAGACTACGTTCCAGGTTTTTGACATCAACGGATAACCCAGGGATAGCCGTCAACGACGCCAGCCACTTTCGGCTTTCCCCACTTTCAAGGCGGATGAGTTGCTCCTCGTCCAGCTCACGGAACAGCAGTTGCGAAAACCACTGGTACACCGCCGCCCGCTGTCGATGAATATGATTATGCTGCACTTGCCCCCTCCTCTTTCACAACCTCCGGCCCGCCAAAGCCCGTGACCTGTGGGGCATTCTCCTGGTACCGCTCCACCTCGACCAGCACCGTATGCGCCGAAGGCCCCTGCGCCAGTTGCGATGTACCGATATCCGCACTCAGCACATTCGGATCGCCATAAGTGCATAGTGTGCCCGCTTTCCCACCTTCCTGCGGCGAATACCACGCGCCTTCATGAATCCGGACGACGCCAGGCGCGTAATCCGGACTGATCACCACCCCGGCCAGCACCTGGCCTCTGGCGTTAAACACGCGCGCAATATCCCCGGCTTTCAGGCCACGTGCGCGGGCATCCGACTGGCTCATGTACAGCGGCTCTCTTCCTGCCACCGCATAGGTGTTGCGAAACGCCTCGCTTGAGCACAGCTGGGAGTGCAGACGTTTATCAGGATGGCAGGACTGCAGATGCAGCGGATATTTATCTGTTTTGCTGCCATGGGTACGCTCAAAGGGTTCCATCCACACCGGATGCCCCGGGCAGTCCTCGTAGGCAAAGCCCGCGATGGTTTTGCTGTAAATTTCAATCAGACCAGAGGGTGTTCCTAACGGGTTGATATCCGGCTGTTCGCGAAATTCTCCATGACGCACCCACGGCTTCCCGGCAGGATATTCAATGTATCCTTCGCCCTGCCAGAAGCTCTCGAAGTTCGGCATACTCACGCCAAGGGACGCTCCCGTTTTCGCGCCCTCATCATAAATGGCTTTTATCCACTGCATTTCATCCCGCTTTTCGCGGTATGTCTCTTCCTGACCAAAGCGTTTGCACAGACCGGCAAAAACATCAAAGTCATGTCGCGCTTCAAACTGCGGTTTAACCACCTGATGTATCGCCATCAGCCCTTTATTCGAGTGTGTACCGAACTGCTCAATGTCATTACGCTCAAAGCGCGTGGTCACAGGCAGGACGATATCGGCAAAACGACAGGATGCTGTCCACAGATGATCCAGAACGACCACGGTTTCCAGCTTCTTCCACGCTTCGATCATGCGGTTACGATCCTGCTGCGCATGGAACGGATTGGCGGCGCTGAAAATCGCCATTTTGATATCAGGGAAAGTTAATGTTTCACCGTTGAAAGCGATCTTTTTGCCTGGCGCCAGCAGGCAATCGATCATCCGCGAGGTAGGAATATGCTCTGAAGCGCCGCGGAAATCCGCTTTGTATTTCGCGGCCGGGGGATTGTTGATGCTCCCGAGGCCGGACAGGACGGGACCGCCAGAGGTGACCGTCCCGCCGCCGTTATAGTGCCAGCCAAACCCTACTCCGCCGCCCGGCAAGCCAATTTGGCCAACCATGCTGGCCAGCACCACCAGCATCCACGGATACTGCTCGCCATGGTGCATACGCTGCACGCACCAGCCGCCCATAAACTGTGTCCGGCCTTTGACCAGCAGGCGGGCGAAGTCGCGGATCTGCTCCGCCGTCAGGCCGCAGATTTCCGCCGCCCATTCGGCGTTTTTCGGCTGCTTGTCGCTTTCCCCAAGCAGATACGGCAAGAACTGTTCAAAGCCCACGGTATAATCGTTAGTGAACGCCACGTCATACAGTTTTTCTTCGTACAGGGTATGCGCCAGCGCCAGCAATAACGCGACATCCGTTTGCGGTCGCAGCGCCAGCTGCTCACAGCCAAGATAGTTTTGCGACTTGCTACGCACCGGATCAACGCTGATAACGCGCATCTTACCCTGCGCAACCGCTTCTTTAATCTGCTGCCAATAACCAAACGCATCGTGATCGGGAACCAGGAACTCGATCTGCAGATTCTTGATAGGATCGCAGCCCCACAGCACGATGGTTTGGGTATTTTCGATAACCAGCGGGAGTGACGTTTGCTGCTCATAAACTTCCAGCGAACCAATCACATGCGGTAAAATCACCTGCGCTGCGGCTGCCGAGTAGTCGCCGACGGTCGTTACATAGCTACCGTGCAAGCCGAGTCCCCGATCCATCGCGCCGCCGGCCTTATGATATTTGCCAACAATTTGCCAGTCCGCCAGCCCGGTAAAGACACCAGAAGATCCGTAGGTCTTTTGTACCCGCTCCAGCTCTTCATAAACCAGATCCAACGCCTGATCCCAGCTCACACGGACAAAGCGATTATCGCCGCGCTGGTTGCGATCTGACTTTTCACGCTTGCGCAGCCAGTCCAGCCGCACCATCGGGTAGCGTACGCGCGATGGGTTGTAGACCACTTCACGCACCGCATTCAGCATATCGCAGGGGTATTTGTCATGTTTGAAGGGGCGGGTATCGACCCATTCACCGTTCACGACTTTGGCTTCAAAAGCGCCAAAGTGCGAGCCAGACTGGATCCATTGCTCCGGGTTTTCACCCGCTGCCCAGACCTTTGAGATCAGTGGATTTGGCCCTAAAGCGCTGACGGCACCGACTGCCAGCATTCCGCTTAAAAACCGTCGACGTGACGGATTAAAATCATGAATATCCATAAATTATCCTTTTGAATTGTTAGGTTGAGGTATATCGCTGGCGTGAGTCTGGAGATATTTCAACAACGTACGGTCTTCCACCGGATTAAGCCGGTAGTAGGTGGACATGGATTTCAGTCCGGCGATCCAGCCATTCGCGGAATAACGAGTCGGCGGCGGCGTGCTGTGGCAAGCGCTACAGGTGGATTGCAACATCTGATCGGCGTATTGCCAGAGGGGGTCAATATTGTCGGTAAACCCCTCCGCTGAACTCCAGGCCATCACGCTTACCTGCTGCCACTCCTGATGTGACTCAGGATCAACCTGTGTTTGCTCAACCTTCACATTGCTCATCAGCGAGGCATCTAATACGGCAGCAAAAACGCGTTTACCCATATACTGGGTAATCACCCGTCCACGTCCTTTGCTTTCCCGCCAGCCGGTCAGCTCTATCTGAACGTTTTTTCCTTCTTTTTTCAGCACACGCACTTGCGTTGCCGGGTACAGCATGGCTTTACCTGCCGGGCTCTCTGCTGTCGCAGTCAGTGATTTTTCGCCTAACGAATACAGCGTCGTCGCCGTGGGTAACTGCTCTCCCTGACGCTGCAACTGCTTGTAACGATCGCGAAAACCGCTGCTCATATCGGGTTTGTGATGGGCAATGCCTTTGTGACAATCGATACAGTTACTGTCTTTTGCCGCCGCCGCGGTCATTTGCTCCGCTGCATTTGCCGATTGCTTGCCGTGATCCATCGCCTCGTAGCTATGGCAGGATTTACACGCCGCTGAATTATTCGCGCTCATGCGCGCCCATTCTCGCTGGGCCAACTCCGCCCGCTTTGCGGCAAATTTTTCCGGGGTATCGATCGAAGGAGAGATAAAGGTGTGGTAGAGGTCGTTTAAGGCTTGCGTTTTACGAACCAGCGTTGGGACGATGCCTGGCGGAATATGACAATCCTTACACTCCGCACGCACACCAGAAGCATTACGAAAATGCACGCTGGTTTTATACTCCTCGCCAGATGTGCGCATCGAGTGACACGATAAACAAAACTCGGTAGAACTGGTGTAATGAACGCCTTGCCACGTTCCCCAAATAGCCAGGGCCATTGCTACCGCCCCGGCGAATGCGCACCATAGTGCGTTTTTTCTTATCCACGACATGCTTGCCTCCATTTTTTTAATAGCGACACGCTAAGGGATAATAAAAATCAAAAATAGAGACAGCGAAGGCAGATTATAGGAACAGCATCCACTCTATGAGGTTCGTCAAATAGTAAAGAGCAGAAGTCCGTAATATAATTACCATCTATAAATAAGGAATTTATCATGCTCAAACTGACTCTCGATAGAGAAAGCCGGACTCCGCTGCAGTTGCAGATATTTCAATTTTATTTACAGGCCATTCAGCGGGGTGATTTGCTGTGTGGAGATAAACTCCCCTCTATTCGCGAGCAGGCTCAGGCATTGAACATTGCCAAAATAACGGTAGTGATGGCCTATGATAAGCTGATGGCGGCAGGATTAATTAAGAGCCGACACGGCATTGGCTATGAGGTGATATTCACCACGCCTGTACGTGTAACCCCAGCGCATGTGTCCGTACCCCAGGGCTCTCCGCCAGTAACACCAAAAGCGGCCGGGGTCTCTACCGATGTTTACGCAGAGCCTGGGCGGGAGTGCTACTGCCGGATGGGCGTCCCCGATCCCAATGCTTTTCCCTGGGCAAGCTGGCGAAAATGGAATAACGCGCCAAGCGTGCTTAAAGAGCAATTGTTTACCCGATATCATTCATCAAATGGATTATTTTCACTGCGTGAGCAACTAGCCAGGTACCTTAATTTATCTCGCGGCATTAATACCCGGGCGGAGAACATCATCATTACCAATGGGATTCAGGAAGGATTGTCGCTGCTCAGTCAAATATTTATTGTTCATCATGCCGTCAGTCAGAAAAAAAAGTGCCACGTTGTGGCCGAATCCCCTTGCTATTCTGGCGCATGGCATCTGTTTAATTATTACGGTGCAGACATTACGTCAATTGCTGTAGATAACCACGGGCTGCAAACAGATAAATTACCCGAATATGAAACCCAGCTTTGCTATGTGACTCCGGCTCACCAGTATCCAATGGGAAGCGTCCTTTCGCTGGAGCGCCGTCAGTCATTATTGACGTGGGCGCAGCGCGTCGGCGCTTATATCCTTGAAGACGACTACGATGCTGTTTTTACTTATGGCGAGAACCCCCTTCCTGCCCTGAAAGCTATGGATTATCACAACCGGGTTATCTACATGGGGACATTTTCCAAAACGCTGGGGCCGGGAACGCGTCTTGGCTATCTCATTTGTCCTGATGAACTGCTCCCGGCAGTAAAGAATATGAAAGCGCTCAACAACAACGGCAGTCAGTGGCTATTGCAGCAATTTTTAGCCGAATTAATGCAAAATCAGGTGTTTTATTCGCACATCAGCAAGCTGGCCTGCAACTATGCGGCGCGCCTCAATCTGTTACGTGATGGCCTTTCTGTTCTGTTTCCGTCAGGGAAAATCGCTGGCGCAACGGCGGGTCTGCACCTCTCGTTACGCGTTGACAGACACCCAGATATGATAGCCAGGCTGCAACAGTGCTGCCTGCTGGCAGGGATCCGCTTTGACACTCTGCCAGATATAGAAAATGGCTCAGGAGCCGCATGGCGTCGGGAGAACAGCGATGCTGTTATGTTTTTCGGGTTTGGCGGATTGCAGATACAGCAGATCAAAAAGGTGCTGTCGGTACTGGAGCAGGCGCTAGCGCAGCCTTGATGAATTTCAGGGATCGCGCCTGCGGCACAATCCCTGTTGTTAACCTTACAGCAGATCGCGGAACTGCGTTTGTTTTAACGCCAGTTCAACGCCGCGAACTTCCGCCAGCCCTTTCAGGCGACCAATCGCGGAGTAGCCTGGGTTGGTTTTCTTGTGCAGGTCGTCAAGCATCTGGTGTCCGTGATCCGGACGCATCGGGATAGGACGCAAATCGCCCGCCTTTTTACGGCGCTGTTCTTCGCTCAGGATGGCAGCAACCACCGATACCATATCCACATCGCCTTGCAGGTGCGCACCTTCGTGGAAGGTTTTCGGGTTATCTTCACGGCAGGTGGAGCGCAGATGCGTGAAGTGGATTCGATCGCCAAAGGTTTCGATCATTTTCACCAGATCGTTATCGGCGCGCACGCCGTAGGAACCGGTGCACATGGTGAAACCGTTATTGATGCTGTCGACGGTTTCTTTCAGCCACTGCATATCTTCGATAGTCGAAACAATGCGCGGCAGGCCGAGGATCGGACGCGGCGGATCGTCAGGGTGGACAGCCAGACGCACGCCGACCTCTTCCGCCACAGGCACAATCGCCCGCAGGAATACCGCCATATTATCGCGCAGATCGTCTTTGCTGATGCCGTCATATTCAGCGAGGCGCGCACGGAACTGATCCAGCGTATAGCCCTCTTCCGCACCGGGCAGGCCGGCAATGATATTGCGGGTCAGCTTTTCGATATCGGCATCGCTCATAGCATTGAAGTAATTCAGCGCCTGGCGTTGTTCTTCTGCGGTGTAATCCGCTGCGGCGCCAGGGCGCTGAAGAATATGCAGTTCGAAGGCTGCAAAAGCAATCTGGTCAAAACGTAGCGCTTTGGAGCCGTCCGGCAGCTGATATTCGAGATCGGTACGCGTCCAGTCGAGGATCGGCATGAAGTTATAGCACACGGTATCGATGCCGCAGGTCGCCAGATTACGGATACTCTGCTGATAATTGGCAATCCACGTTTGGTACTGGCCTGAACGCGTTTTGATATCTTCGTGGACAGGAATACTTTCCACCACCGACCAGGTCAGCCCTTTTTCAGCCAGAATAGCCTGACGCTGTTGAATCTCTTCTACCGGCCACACTTCACCGTTGGGAATGTGGTGCAAGGCGGTCACAACACCCGTTGCGCCAGCCTGACGCACATCATCAAGCGATACCGGATCGTTAGGTCCGTACCAACGCCAGGTTTGTTCCATTGTTTCACCTCACAAGTTGTTATACCAAATTAAACTACCTGAATGACGACTACCATACAGCCATCCCGTAGATGTTCAACAGATGGCCTATCATTGATTGATCCAGCTCACATTCCCCGGATAAATGAGGCACACCAATTCAATTTGCTGTCATATAACTTTATACTGCCATTGTTAATTAATGGTTAATCAGGTGTATTTAATGAAAACTATTGCCTCAGCGCCACTGGCGGAAAATGTCATGATGCCGCAGTACGACCGCCAACAATTAAAAACGCGGATTGTACATTTTGGTTTCGGTGCTTTTCATCGCGCCCATCAGGCGTTATTAACCGACAGGGTGCTGAATGCGCAGGGCGGAGACTGGGGAATTTGCGAGATCAGTCTGTTCAGTGGCGATCGGCTGATGCGTCAGCTTCGCGAACAGGATCATTTATTTACCGTGTTAGAAAAAGGGGCTAACGGCAACCAGCCTATTGTTATCGGTGCCGTTAACGAATGCCTGAACGCCACGCTGGATTCGCTGGCGGCCATTATTGAAAAATTCTGCGAGCCTCAGGTCGCGATTGTCTCGTTAACCATCACGGAAAAAGGCTACTGCATCGATCCGGCAACGGGTTCGTTAGATCTCTCTAATGCGCGTATTATTCACGATCTGCAGACACCGGCTGAACCGCACTCCGCCCCCGGTATAATCGTAGAAGCGCTGCACCGCCGACGTGAACGTGGACTGCAGCCGTTTACCGTCCTTTCCTGCGATAACATCCCGGACAATGGTCATGTGGTAAAAAATGCCGTACTGGGGATGGCGGAAAAACGCTCTCCTGAGCTGGCGCACTGGATCCAGGAACACGTCAGTTTCCCGGGTACTATGGTGGATCGGATTGTTCCCGCCGCCACCGAAGAGTCGCTGGCTGAAATCGCCCACGAGCTGGGCGTTGCCGATCCTTGCGCAATCAGCTGCGAGCCGTTTATTCAGTGGGTGATTGAAGACAACTTTGTCTGTGGTCGTCCGCAATGGGAAACCGCGGGTGTCCAGATGGTCGAAAACGTCTTGCCGTGGGAACAAATGAAACTGCGGATGCTGAACGGCAGCCATTCGTTTCTCGCTTATCTCGGCTATCTGGCCGGATTCCAGCACATCAGCGACTGTATGCAGGATAGCGCATTTCGTGAAGCCGCTTACCGGCTGATGCTCACCGAACAGGCCCCCACGCTGCAAATTACCGATGTTGATTTAAATCAGTATGCCTTAAGCCTGCTGGACCGCTTTGCCAATCCGGCGCTGAAACACAAAACCTGGCAAATCGCGATGGATGGTAGCCAGAAATTACCCCAGCGAATGCTGGAAGGGATCCGCGTGCATTTAGCACGTCAAAGCGAGTGGCCGCTGTTGGCGCTCGGCATCGCAGGCTGGATCCGCTACGTGAGCGGTGTGGATGATTCAGGCGCTACGATTGATATTCGTGACCCGCTCAGTGAGAAAATTGCCTCTCTGGTGGCACAGAGCACTGAATCAGAACGCGTCAGCGCCCTGCTTTCGCTGCATGAGATTTTCGCCGCCGATCTCGTACAGAATCCGCAGTTTGTCGCGGTCATTCAGCAGGCCTGGCAACGTATTGCCCAATACGGTGCGCATCAGGCTGTCATTGAAACGTTAAAAAATTAACGATTTCTGCCATTAAACAGGACGAAGCACGTCTTCGTCCCCTCACCCCTTCTCTTTTTCCCCATTTTTCGCCAGGATTGTTAAATGCCATTACGGTAATTTATGATTCTGGAGTAATTGTGACTAAAACCAATCTCATCACTGGTTTTCTCGGCAGTGGCAAAACCACCTCTATTCTTCATCTATTGGCGAACAAGGATCCCGCAGAGAAGTGGGCCGTGCTGGTCAATGAGTTTGGTGAAGTAGGTATTGATGGCGCCCTGTTAGCCGACAGCGGCGCATTGCTAAAAGAGATCCCCGGCGGCTGTATGTGCTGCGTTAACGGTCTACCGATGCAGGTTGGCCTCAATACGCTGCTGCGTCAGGGAAAACCCGATCGATTGCTGATTGAACCCACTGGCCTCGGACACCCTAAACAAATTCTGGATTTACTCACCGCACCGGTTTACGAACCGTGGATCGATCTGCGCGCGACCCTCTGTATTCTTGACCCCCGGCTGTTACTGGATGAAAAAAGCGTCGCCAATGACAATTTCCGCGATCAGCTGGCCGCCGCAGATATCATTGTTGCCAATAAAGCCGACCGCGCCACAGCGGAAAGCGAAAACGCCTTGCAAACCTGGTGGCAACACTACGGCGGTAATCGCCAGTTGGTTCATGCCGACCATGGGCAAATTGACGGGCAGTTACTGGATTTACCCCGACTAAACCTGGCAGAGCTTCCTGCAAGCGCAGAGCACGCCCATAGCCATGCAGACAAAAAGGGACTGGCGGCATTGAGTCTGCCGTCACAGCAGCGCTGGCGGCGCAGCCTGAACAGCGGCCAGGGCCATCAGGCCTGCGGTTGGATTTTTGACGCCGATACGGTGTTCGATACCATCGGTCTGCTGGAATGGTCCCGTCTTGCCCCCGTGGGGCGCGTGAAAGGTGTCATGCGTATAAAGGAAGGGCTGGTGCGCATTAACCGCCAGGGAGACGACTGGCATATTGAGACGCAAAACGTCGCGCCACCGGATAGCCGTATTGAACTCATCGCCGATACTGAGACCGACTGGAATACGCTACAGAGTGCATTGTTGAGACTTCGTTTAGACGCTAACGCGTAAGGTTGCCTTCGTTTTTATAGCAATGGTAAACGATGATGAAAACCCGATACCCTCTTATTCTCCTACTCAATATTGCGGGGCTGGCGCTGTTTCTGTCCTGGTATCTTCCTGCCGGGCATGGGATCTGGTCTTCATTGGATACGGGCGTTTTCCGCTTCTTTAACCAGAAACTGGTGGAAAGCCCGCAGTTCTTGTGGATTGTTGCTATTACCAATAACCGGGCATTTGATGGTTGCTCCTTGCTGGCAATGGGCGCCTTGATGCTGCATTTTTGGCTGAAAGAGACGTCGGAAGGTCGCCGACGCATTGTCGCTATTGGCCTGGTTATGCTGCTCACCGCAGTGGTATTAAATCAGTTAGGCCAGGCGCTTATTCCCGTTAAACGCGCCAGCCCTACTCTGATGCTGGATAATATTTATCGCGTCAGCGAACTGTTGCATATTCCGACTAAAGATGCGTCCAGAGACAGTTTCCCCGGCGATCACGGTATGATGCTGCTTATTTTTTCCGCATTTATGCTGCGTTATTTCGGAAAAGTCGCCGGAATAATCGGCCTTATTATCGCTGTGGTTTTTGCCTTTCCACGCATAATGATTGGCGCTCACTGGCTCACCGATATCGTGATCGGTTCCATGACTGTCGTCTTGATTGGTCTTCCTTGGTGGCTAATGACACCGTTAAGCGACCGATTAGTCACTCTGTTTGCGAATTATCTGCCCGGTAAAAACAAACATTTTTTAAACAAATAACGCACAGTAATTAACATCATCAGGGAAAACTCTGATTCCCTGATGATGCTTGTCAATATTTCATCATTCTGGCTGTCATTCTCCCGTCATCTTATTCATCTTTAAAATGATTGGGTTGCGTCTTTTTTATCCCGATTGTTCTTAATTTAGGCAATGCCGGTTATTCACTTTCTGTATCAATTTTTCTTATAAGAAATCACGTAAATTCACTCGCAATGACCGGACCGATCGGGTAATCTCGAACTCGTTTTGCCTCGCGGGATAATTATTCTCTTCAGGAATAAATTTGTGCGTTCTGCCACAGATTTGACCTTAAAGAATTGTCTCATCGTGCGATGGTAATTAGTCTCGTCACGTTTGGCATTTTTTATAACGATATTTATCGTTAAGGACTTCAAGGGAAAACAAACAAAATGGTCAAATCTCAACCGATTTTGAGATATATCTTGCGGGGCATACCCGCGATAGCAGTTGCGGTTCTGCTTTCTGCATGTAGCACAACGAACACCGCCAGGAATATGCATTCTGAGACGCATGCTGTGGGCAATGGAGATAACTCTTCACTGCAAGCCTCTCAGGATGAATTTGAAAATATGGTCCGTAATATCGATGTTAAATCACGTATTATGGACCAGTATGCTGACTGGAAAGGCGTGCGTTACCGCCTTGGCGGCAGCACCAAAAAAGGTATTGATTGTTCAAGCTTCGTACAACGTACGTTCCGCGAGCAATTTGGTTTAGAGCTTCCTCGCTCAACCTACGAACAACAGGAAACGGGTAAATCCGTTTCGCGCACTAACCTGCGCACAGGCGATCTGGTTCTGTTCCGTGCTGGCTCCACTGGCCGTCACGTCGGTATTTATATCGGCAACAACCAGTTCGTACACGCCTCGACCAGCAGCGGCGTTATCATTTCCAGCATGAACGAACCTTACTGGAAAAAACGTTACAACGAAGCTCGCCGGGTCCTGAGCCGAAGTTAATTTCGTTTGGCAGCTATCCCTTGGCTATCCTGATGAGACATTTTGAAAAGCACTGCTTCGGCGGTGCTTTTTTTTTGCTTTGTCTTGTGACTAAGAAAAATCTCACAAGGTGAGTCATTTCAGGTTATATTCATACAGAATAAGCGGTTAACTCAGGTAAACATAAGGAACTATGTTTAAACGCTCCTCTTCATCCAATCAGAAAATCCTGCTTTCCTGTATGTTAACGGGGCTTATCGTCGCGCTCCTGGTGAGTACCCTGCAATTTTTCGTGACCTGGCATAAACGAGACATTAAGTACGACACGCTCCTTTCCGATATCCAGAATTATGTCAGCAGCTACTTCGCCGATCTCAAATCCACCACAGATGACCTTCAGCCACTGGTCGCCAACAGTTGCCAACAAGTCGCTGCTCAACTGACCTCCAGCGCGGCCTTTAGCCTCAACGTTCGCGCATTTTTACTGGTCAAAAACGGCATTGCTTTCTGCTCCTCCGCAACGGGCGCAATGTTCACCCCGATTTTAGATCTGGTCCCAAGCCTCGATATCAGCAGAAATATTGATGTGGAATTACTCCCCGGTACGCCCATGATGCCGAACAAGCCGGCGATAATGATTTGGCACCGGAACCCATCGTTCACTGATAGCGGCGTGTTTACCTCACTGAATATTAATCTGGCCCCTTATCTGCTTTATACCGCCCGACAGGATGATTTTAACGGCATTGCCATAGTCGTCGGTGATAACGCGATTTCAACATTTTCATCACGGATTATTGATGCCTCCGCTCTGCCCCACTCTCACTGGCGGCAGGCGACCGTGGAAGGTATTCCGCTACAGATTCGTTTATATGCCGATGAGTGGACCTATACCGATGTCTGGTATTCGATTATGTTGGGATGCATGGCGGGGATTATTGCTGCGCTTCTTCTCTGGTACTACATCTACACCATCCGTTTACGTCCGGGCAAAGATATCCTCAACGCTATCAAACATAACCAGTTTTATGTGGTGTACCAGCCCGTGGTAGAGGTGCAGACACTGGAGGTGAAAGGTGTAGAGGTGTTATTACGCTGGAATCATCCGACAACGGGTGAGATCCCACCGGATGCTTTTATTCACTACGCCGAATCCCAGAAAATGATTGTCCCGCTGACCCAGCATCTCTTTAAGTTGATAGCCCAGGACGCACCGATGCTGCAAAAAGTGTTACCCGCTGGTGCAAAATTGGGGATCAATATCGCGCCAACGCATCTGCACGGCGAGACATTTAAAGACGACATTCATCACCTGCAGACCTCGCTTCCCGCAAACCATTTCCAGATGGTGCTGGAAATCACCGAACGGGATATGCTTAATCAACACGAAGCCACAAAGCTTTTTGAATGGCTTCATTCCGCAGGTTTTGAAATTGCCATTGATGATTTTGGCACCGGTCATAGCGCGCTGATTTACCTGGAACGCTTTACCGTTGACTACCTGAAAATCGATCGCGGCTTTATTAACGCCATTGGAACAGAGACCCTGACCTCTCCGGTTCTGGACGCCGTGTTGACACTCTCTAAGCGTCTTAATATGCTGACGGTTGCTGAAGGGGTTGAAACGCCTGAGCAAGCCCGTTGGCTGCGCGATCGTGGAGTGCATTTTTTCCAGGGATACTGGATTAGCCGACCATTAAAACTTGCTGATTTCGTGCGTTGGATGGCGCAGCCCAATAAGCCGACGTGGTGATCGCAGTATGCGAATCATATACTCTCACTCGCCGCCACATCCCTTATCTTTCAGGCATGATGCCCGTCGGGTTGTGGCAGGAAAAGGAAATCGCATTTAATGATCCCTCGCGTATTGCTGCTGTTTATCGCCCTCATCGGGTTTAGCGCCGAGGCGCAGTCCATCAAAGAAAGCTATGCTTTTGCCGTACTGGGCGAACCGAAGTACGCGTTTAACTTTAATCACTTTGATTACGTCAACCCTGCGGCCCCCAAAGGCGGGCAAATCACCCTCTCCGCCATCGGCACGTTCGATAACTTCAACCGCTATGCGATGCGCGGTAACCCCGGAGCACGTACCGAAACGCTTTACGATACGCTGTTTACTACCTCTGACGATGAACCTGGCAGCTATTATCCGCTCATCGCCGACAGCGCACGCTATGCTGATGACTATTCCTGGGTAGAAATCGCCATCAATCCGCGGGCGCGTTTTCACGATGGCTCCCCCATTACCGCCAGCGATGTCGCATTCACCTTCCACAAATTTATGACTGAAGGCGTGCCGCAATTTCGCCTGGTCTACAAGGGAACAACGGTAAAAGCGATCGCGCCATTAACCGTACGTATTGAATTAGCCAAACCGGGTAAAGAGGACATGCTCAGCCTGTTTTCATTACCCGTGATGCCAGAGAAGTACTGGAAAGATCATAAGCTCAGCGATCCCTTATCATCGCCTCCGCTCGCCAGCGGTCCTTATCGCATCACGAAATGGAAGATGGGTCAGTACATTGTCTATTCGCGCGTCAACGATTATTGGGCCGCTAATCTGCCCGTCAACCGTGGCCGCTGGAACTTTGATACCATCCGCTACGACTACTATCTGGATGACAACGTCGCCTTTGAAGCGTTTAAGGCCGGAGCGTTTGACCTGCGTCTTGAAAACGATGCCAAAAACTGGGCGACACGTTATACCGGTAAAAATTTCGCGAATCATTACATCATCAAAGATGAGCAAAAAAACGAATCCGCCCAGGATACCCGTTGGCTGGCGTTTAATATTCAGCGCCCGGTGTTCAGCGACCGACGGGTGCGAGAAGCCATCACCCTGGCCTTTGATTTTGAATGGATGAATAAAGCTCTGTTCTATAACGCCTGGAGTCGGACCAACAGCTATTTTCAGAACACAGAGTATGCCGCTCAAAATTACCCCGATGCGGATGAACTGGTAATACTTGCGCCCTTGAAAAAAGATCTCCCCCCTGAGGTCTTCAGCCAAATTTATCAGCCGCCGAAATCAAAAGGCGATGGCTACGATCGTGACAACCTGTTGAAAGCCGATGCCTTACTGGAGCAGGCCGGATGGGTACTTAAGGGACAACAGCGCGTAAACAGCGCCAACGGTAAACCTCTGAGCTTTGAACTGTTGCTCCCGGCGGGCAGTAACAGTCAGTGGGTGCTGCCGTTCCAGCACAACCTGCAGCGCTTAGGCATTACAATGAACATCCGCCAGGTTGATAACTCACAAATTACAAACCGGCTGCGCAGTCGTGACTATGACATGATGCCGAGATTGTATCGCGCAATGCCGTGGCCAAGTTCGGACCTGCAAATTCTCTGGGCCTCTGAATATATTGACTCCAGCTATAACGCCCCGGGCGTGCAAAGCCCGGTGATTGATAAACTGATCAACCAAATCATCGCGGCGCAGGGTGATAAAGCCAAACTAATCCCACTCGGTCGGGCACTGGACAGGGTATTAACCTGGAACTACTACATGTTGCCGATGTGGTTTATGGCAGAGGATCGCATCGCCTGGTGGGATAAGTTTTCGCATCCAGCTATTCGCCCCATTTATACCATTGGTCTCGACAACTGGTGGTACGACGTTAACAAAGCGGCGAAACTGCCAGCAGCCAGACGGCAGGGAGAATAAATGGGCGCTTATCTGATTCGACGTCTGCTACTGGTGATCCCAACGCTTTGGGCCATCATCACCATCAACTTTTTTATCGTGCAGATTGCCCCCGGTGGTCCGGTTGAGCAGGCCGTCGCCGCCATTGAGTTCGGGCAAAGCGGGGCATTACCCGGCGCGGGTAGTGAAGGCATTCGCGCCAGCCACGCGCAAACCGGCGTCGGCAATATCAGCGACAGTAATTACCGAGGCGGCCGTGGTCTTGACCCGGAAGTGATCGCCGAAATCACTCGCCGTTACGGGTTCGATAAGCCTATTCATGAGCGTTATTTCAAAATGCTCTGGGACTATATTCGTTTCGATTTCGGCGACAGCCTGTTTCGTAGCGCCTCAGTGCTGACGCTTATCAAAGACAGCCTGCCTGTTTCCGTCACGCTGGGGCTATGGAGTACGCTCATTATCTATCTGGTGTCGATACCGCTTGGGATCCGCAAAGCCGTTCACAACGGCAGCCGATTTGATGTCTGGAGCAGCGCATTCATTATTATTGGCTATGCCATACCGGCCTTTTTGTTTGCGATTTTACTGATCGTCTTTTTTGCCGGGGGCAGCTATTACGACCTGTTCCCGCTTCGCGGACTGGTTTCCGCCAATTTTGATTCCCTGCCCTGGTATCAGAAAGTGACCGACTACCTTTGGCATATTACCCTGCCAGTGCTGGCGACGGTGGTTGGGGGTTTTGCCGCGCTAACCATGCTGACCAAAAACTCATTTCTGGATGAGGTACGCAAACAGTATGTCGTCACCGCGCGCGCCAAAGGGGTCAGCGAGAAAAACATTCTGTGGAAACATGTGTTTCGCAATGCCATGTTGCTGGTAATCGCTGGCTTCCCGGCAA
The DNA here is from genome assembly GCF_030337065.1 of Citrobacter sp. Cb004. Lineage (NCBI taxonomy): Bacteria > Pseudomonadati > Pseudomonadota > Gammaproteobacteria > Enterobacterales > Enterobacteriaceae > Citrobacter > Citrobacter sp. Cb004. Next base: position 92,855 of record NZ_JAOWCH010000070.1, read on the forward strand.
CGTTTATCAGCATGTTTTTTACCGGTTCGCTGCTGATTGAAGTGATGTTTTCACTTAACGGTCTGGGACTACTGGGTTATGAATCCACCGTATCACGTGACTACCCGGTAATGTTTGGCACGCTCTATATCTTCACCCTGATCGGTCTGCTGCTGAATATCCTCAGCGACATCAGCTATACGCTGGTCGATCCCCGTATTGATTTTGAGGGACGCTAATGTCGCGATTAAGCCCCGTCAATCAGGCCCGCTGGGCGCGTTTTCGCCATAACCGTCGCGGCTATTGGTCGCTGTGGATTTTTCTACTGCTCTTCGGCCTTAGCCTGTGTTCAGAACTGATTGCCAATGATAAGCCGCTACTGGTGCGCTACGACAGTAGCTGGTATTTCCCCCTGTTCAAAAACTACAGTGAAAGCGACTTCGGCGGACCATTGGCGACCCAGGCTGATTATCAGGATCCGTGGTTACAGCAGCGCCTGGAAAACCGGGGCTGGATCCTGTGGGCGCCGATACGCTTTGGAGCCACCAGCATTAACTTTGCCACTGATAAGCCCTTCCCTTCCCCGCCTTCTGCACAAAACTGGCTGGGAACGGACGCCAACGGTGGTGATGTGCTGGCACGGATCCTCTACGGCACACGTATTTCTGTCCTGTTCGGATTAATGCTAACCCTGTGCTCCAGCGTGATGGGGATCATGGCTGGCGCAATCCAGGGCTATTATGGCGGCAAGGTGGATCTGTGGGGGCAACGATTCATTGAGGTTTGGTCAGGTATGCCAACGCTGTTTTTGATCATACTGCTGTCGAGCGTGGTCCAGCCAAACTTCTGGTGGCTACTGGGCATTACCGTGCTGTTTGGCTGGATGAGCCTGGTTGGCGTGGTACGCGCGGAATTTTTACGTACCCGAAACTTTGATTACATTCGTGCCGCTCAGGCGCTTGGCGTGAGCGATCGCAGTATTATTCTGCGCCATATGCTGCCCAATGCGATGGTCGCCGCCCTGACCTTTTTACCGTTTATATTATGCGCCTCGATCACCACTCTGACCTCGCTGGATTTTCTTGGCTTCGGCTTACCGCTTGGCTCGCCATCGCTGGGAGAACTCCTGTTACAGGGTAAAAACAACCTGCAGGCACCGTGGCTTGGCATCACCGCGTTCATCTCCGTTGCCCTGCTATTATCGCTACTGATATTTATTGGTGAAGCGGTACGCGACGCGTTCGATCCCAACAAGGCGATTTAAGATGACACAACCACTGTTAGCTATTGAAAATTTATCGGTAGGTTTTCGCCAACAGGAGACCGTGCGCACCGTGGTCAATACCCTCTCACTGAGGGTTGAAGCCGGGCAAACTCTGGCGCTGGTGGGCGAGTCCGGTTCGGGTAAAAGCGTGACCGCACTTTCTATTCTACGGTTATTACCGACCCCTCCCGCAGTCTACCTTTCCGGCGACATCCGTTTTCATGGTGAATCATTGCTTCATGCCGATGAGCAGACGCTTCGCGGCGTTCGCGGGAATAAAATCGCCATGATTTTCCAGGAACCAATGGTGTCGCTAAACCCGCTTCACAACCTGGAAAAACAGCTGTATGAAGTGCTGTCGCTGCATCGGGGAATGCGTCGGGAGGCCGCGCGGGCAGAAATACTGACCTGTCTGGATCGGGTCGGCATCCGTCAGGCGGCCAAACGTCTCGCAGACTATCCGCACCAGCTGTCCGGCGGCGAACGCCAGCGCGTGATGATCGCCATGGCGCTGCTTACGCGACCGGAGCTGCTTATTGCCGATGAACCGACCACCGCGCTGGATGTCTCCGTACAGGCGCAAATCCTACAGCTGCTGCGGGAGCTACAGCGCGAGCTGAACATGGGATTACTGTTTATCACCCACAACCTCAGCATTGTGAAAAAACTCGCCGATACCGTTGCGGTGATGCAAAACGGCCAGTGCGTTGAGCAAAATCGAGCAGCACAGCTGCTCACTGCGCCAACACATCCCTACACGCAGAAATTGTTAAACAGCGAACCTTCCGGCGATCCGGTGCCTGTACCTGCCGGGCAAGCGCCATTGCTGGAAGTGGAAAAACTCTGCGTTGCCTTCCCCATCCGTAAAGGTATCCTGAAGCGCGTGGTGGACCATAACGTTGTGGTTAACAACGTCAGTTTTTCCCTGCGGCCCGGTGAAACGCTGGGGCTGGTCGGGGAGTCAGGATCGGGGAAAAGCACTACCGGGCTGGCGCTACTGAGGTTAATCACCTCACAGGGAAGCATTGTGTTCGATGGCCTGGCGCTGCATACCTTAAATCGCCGCCAGCTGTTACCAGTACGTCACCGCATTCAGGTCGTGTTTCAGGATCCCAACTCCTCGCTGAACCCGCGCCTGAGCGTGCTACAGATTATTGAGGAGGGACTGCGCGTTCATCAGCCAACCCTGTCAGCCGAGCAGCGCGAAGCGCAGGTGAAAGCGGTAATGGCGGAAGTGGGACTGGATAGCGAAACGCGGCATCGTTACCCGGCGGAGTTTTCCGGCGGTCAACGTCAACGCATAGCCATTGCCAGAGCCTTGATTCTCAAGCCTTCCCTGATCATTCTGGATGAACCAACATCGTCGCTCGACAGAACCGTACAGGCGCAAATCCTGACGTTGTTAAAGTCTTTACAGGAAAAGCATCGCCTGGCTTATATCTTTATCAGCCATGATTTGCACGTAGTACGCGCGTTATGCCATCAGGTTATTGTGCTAAGGCAGGGAGAGGTCGTGGAGCAAGGACAATGCGAGCACGTATTTAACGCGCCACAGCAGGCATATACGCGTCAGCTGCTCGCGCTAAGCTGACGCTCAAAACGGATTGTTATTTGAAAACGGCTCTGCGATGGCCACGCCGAAGTTTTTCAGTCTGCAGGTCGCGGCAAATTCATCCTGACGATTCACAAACAGGCACGGCTCCCCTTCGCATTCCAACACGGAACAAGGTACCTCAATGTCGCTGAGGGCCTGGCTGAGTTTATGCATGACTGACCACGCGCTGTCACCATCAGGGCTAAGCAATTTGAGCGCCACCAGGCTGTTCTCATTGCTCTGACCGTTTTGCGGAATCGGTTCAACCTTTGAACCTGCGAAACCCACCGACCAACGATAGCACTGTGGCAGACGATGAACGATTGAGAGTTGTAATGTCATCACTTTCTTTCCCTGGAAGTACAATCACTTCACAATTATTTTACATCAATATTAACACATCATTGACAATACGTCTTTAAACAGTTCGTAAACGTTTACACCCTGACTTTATGCCACTTTCCGAACCAAATATTTAAATTTATTCAACGGTTCTGGCATATTTCCGCGCTATATGTACTCGTTTCTGCGATCTAACTCAACCTTTTTAACTACAATGATGTGACTTTTTACATAAATTGATTTTACATAAAATAAACATAAACGGGGAAATTGATAGATTTTCGGTTGATGTACATCAACTCTGGAGGCCCTATCGCCCCCAGGTTGTGTAATAGATCACCGTTTTTTGGCGCGGCTGGCGTAGAGATAGAAGAGAATTGAGCAGGTAGCGCAAAATGCTATCGACCAGATCATCGGCCAGGCCGAGTTAAAGGTCGCCAGTGACAGCAGCGCCCCAACGATGGCGCCAATGCCAAAACGGAACGTCCCTGCCAGCGATGACGCCGTTCCCGCCATATGCGGAAATTCATCCAGAATGACCGCCATGGCGTTGGATGACACCATCGACACGCAGCCAACAAACGCCGCAACGCCCACCACCAGCGCCCAGAAACCAACCCCGAACAGCGCGCTAAAGACCATCCAGCCCGCCATCACGAACTGGATCCACAGGCCAGTACGGAACATATTCAACGCCCCAACCCGACGAACAAAGCGGCTGTTGATGATGGTCATCACGAACAGGAAAACAATGTTCAGCGCGAAGTAATAGCCGAAATGCTGCGGTGAAACGTGGTTAATCTCAATGTAAACAAAAGGTCCGGCGCTCAGGAACGAGAACATCCCGGCAAAACTAAACCCACTGGCCAGCATATAGCTCAGTACACGCTTGTGGCGAAACAGCGAGGCAAAGTTGCCGAGAGTAGTACGCAAGCGAAACGGCTGGCGGCGCTCAACCGGCAAGGTCTCTTTGATCAGCGTAAAGCTCATCACCGACGCCAGAATAGCCGCCACGGCGAGGATCCAAAAGATGTAGTGCCAGCTCAGCCATACCAATACCCAGCCGCCCACGATGGGTGCCAGTAAGGGTGCAATTGTCGTGACCAGCATGACAAAGGACATCATGCGCGAAAACTCTTCCTTCGGATAGATATCGCGCATCAGGGCGTTGATAACCACGCTCGCCGCTGCCGCAGCCAGACCATGGAAGAAACGCATCACGATCAGTTGATCGATAGTTTGTGCCAGCGCACAGGCAACTGCCGCCGCCGCAAACACCAGCGTCCCGCCCAGAATCACCGGCTTGCGCCCAATGCTGTCAGCCATTGGACCATAGAGTAACTGCCCCACCGCGAACCCAAGAATATAGGTACTGAGGGTCATCTGCGCGCTACCTGCAGGCACACCAAACTGTTCAGAGATAACAGGTAGCGCCGGAAGATACATATCAATCGACAACGGCATCAGCATGGCTAACAAGCCAAGGATAAAGACAATGGCAATTGACGAGTTCTGCCGGGTGGTCACATTTAGCTCCTGAAATTAACGCGGGGTTAAGTTAACGCTGGCGATTTCTTCTTCGGTCAATGGACGGTATTCACCCGGCTCCAGATCCTCATCAAGCTTGATGTCACCAATCCGTTCACGGTGCAGTTCCACAACGTGGTTACCGACGGCGGCAAACATACGTTTAACCTGATGATAGCGCCCTTCGCTGATGGTCAATCGCACCTGAGTTGGCGTAATAACCTCCAGCACGGCCGGTTTGGTCAGGTCTTTCTCATTATGCAGTTGTACGCCATGGGCAAACTGTTCGGCGGTGTCATCTGCCACCGGCGACTCCAGCGTCACCAGATAGGTTTTCTCACAATGGTGACGTGGCGAAGTGATGCGATGCGACCACTGTCCGTCATCGGTCATCAGCACCAGTCCGGTGGTGTCGATATCCAGGCGCCCTGCCGCATGCAGTTTGTAGGCAACCGGCTCATCAAGGAAATAGAGCACTGTCGGGTGATCCGGGTCATCCGTTGAGCAAACATAGCCCTGAGGTTTATTCAGCATAAAATAGCGCGGGCCATTTTGTTGAATCAGGGAATTGCCGTCATATTCTACGTCGTGTTCTGGCAGCAGCTTAAAGGCACTGTTTTTGACGATTTCACCGTCGACGGTAACGCGGTTAGCACGGATCTCACGCCCGGCAATAGCGCGGCTGACGCCGAGTTGCTGAGCGATAAATTTATCAAGTCGCATGAGTGTGATTTTTGCCTGTAAAAAACAAGAAGCGGGATTGCGCCCGAAAAGTGGGACGATTATCCGCCCAGTATAGCGGCGTTACACCATCCCTCAAGGGAAATGATTCATGGCATACTATACATTGTTGCTGCTTACCTTAATGAGCCCATGATTTTTACTCTTCGCCCGTACCAAAAAGAAGCCGTGGATGCCACGCTCAACCATTTCCGCCACCACCGCACGCCAGCGGTTATCGTCCTGCCAACCGGTGCGGGAAAAAGCCTGGTGATTGCTGAACTGGCCCGCGTGGCGCGTGGTCGCGTGCTGATACTGGCGCACGTTAAAGAACTGGTCGCGCAAAACCATGCCAAATATCGCGCGCTGGGGCTGGAAGCCGATATTTTTGCCGCAGGTCTGAAGCGTAAAGAGAGCCACGGGAAAGTGGTATTTGGCAGCGTACAGTCGGTGGCGCGTAATCTTGACGCCTTTCAGGGAGAGTTCTCGCTGCTTATCGTCGATGAATGTCACCGTATTGGTGATGATGACGAGAGTCAATATCAGCAAATCCTCACTCACCTGACCAAAGTAAATCCCCACTTACGCCTGCTCGGGCTTACTGCCACTCCTTTTCGTTTGGGCAAAGGCTGGATTTATCACTTTCATTATCACGGTATGGTGCGCGGCGATGAAAAAGCGCTGTTTCGTGACTGCATTTATGAATTACCGTTGCGTTACATGATTAAACACGGCTACCTGACGCCGCCAGAACGCCTCGACATGCCGGTAGTGCAGTATGACTTCAGCCGCCTGCAGGCGCAGAGTAACGGCCTGTTTAGCGAAACGGATCTGAATCAGGAACTGAAAAAGCAGCAGCGAATAACGCCGCATATCATCAGCCAGATTGTCGAGTTTGCCCAGACGCGCAAAGGGGTGATGATTTTCGCTGCTACAGTGGAGCACGCCAAAGAAATTCTGGGCCTGCTGCCTGCTGACGATGCCGCGCTAATCACCGGAGACACGCCAGGCGCAGAGCGTGATGTGCTGATTGAAGAGTTCAAAGCCCAGCGCTTTCGCTATCTGGTGAATGTGTCGGTCCTGACCACTGGCTTCGATGCCCCGCACGTCGACCTTATCGCCATTCTGCGCCCGACGGAGTCAGTTAGCCTTTACCAACAAATTGTCGGTCGCGGCCTGCGCCTGGCGCCGGGTAAAACCGACTGTCTGATCCTCGATTATGCCGGTAACCCGCACGATCTTTACGCGCCGGAAGTGGGGGCGCCGAAAGGGAAAAGCGATAACGTTCCGGTGCAGGTGTTCTGTCCCGCCTGCGGGTTTGCAAACACCTTCTGGGGCAAAACAACGGCAGACGGCACGCTGATTGAACACTTTGGCCGCCGCTGTCAGGGGTGGTTTGAAGATGATGACGGCCATCGCGAACAGTGCGATTTTCGTTTTCGTTTTAAAAACTGCCCACAATGCAACGCGGAAAATGATATCGCCGCCCGCCGTTGTCGGGAGTGCGACACGGTGCTGGTTGACCCGGATGACATGCTGAAAGCCGCGCTCAGGCTCAAAGATGCGCTGGTCCTGCGCTGTAGCGGCATGGTGTTACAAAACGGCCAGGATGAAAAAGGCGAATGGCTAAAAATCACCTATTACGATGAAGATGGTGCCGACGTTAGCGAACGCTTTCGCCTGCATACTCCCGCGCAACGTACGGCTTTCGAGCAACTGTTTATTCGCCCGCACACCCGAACGCCCGGTATTCCCTTACGCTGGATAACCGCCGCCGATATCCTCGCCCAGCAGGCGCTGTTACGTCATCCTGATTTCGTGGTGGCGCGCATGAAAGGTCAGTACTGGCAGGTCCGTGAAAAGGTCTTCGATTATGAAGGACGCTATCGTCGGGCACATGAATTACGCGGTTAATCGTACTTTTGATTGATGTACCAGCCGTTTAAGTATAGAATCTCGCCCGCTTTTGCATACGCAAAGCAGATCACTTACCTGTTGCTGGGTCGCCTGTAGCAGGAATTATTAAAGAGAGATTTAAATGTTTACTATCAACGCTGAAGTACGTAAAGAGCAGGGTAAGGGTGCGAGCCGCCGCCTGCGTGCCGCTAACAAGTTCCCGGCAATCATCTATGGTGGCGCAGAAGCCCCGGTTGCTATCGAACTGGATCACGATGCAGTTATGAACATGCAAGCTAAAGCTGAATTCTACAGCGAAGTTCTGACCATCGTTGTTGACGGTAAAGAAGTGAAAGTTAAAGCTCAGGCAGTACAGCGTCACCCGTTCAAGCCGAAGCTGGCACACATCGACTTCGTTCGCGCGTAATCGCTTACAAGTTGAAGAAAACCCCGCCTCGGCGGGGTTTTTTTATGGGATTTTGTTGGCGGTAAAGATGAATCACGCAGGCCGGATAAGGCGTTAACGCCCCCATCCGGCAAACGGCTTTATTTCCCGCCCGAGGTACGACGCTGTAGCTGATCGCGCAGGTTCGGCGGCGTACCTTTGATGGTCAAAGTATCTGTGGCTGGATCCCAGAAAATACGCTCACCCAGTAACATGGCGTCGAAGTTGATGGTTAACCCGCCGCCGCTTCCGGCAAATTTGGTTAACTGGCGCAGCGTGCTGCGATCTGCCGGGAAGCTCTCTTCCAGTTCGTAGCCTTTATCAGCGGTAAATTCGCTGAAGCTGACTTCACTGACGCCGGAAAGCTCTTTGGACAGCGACTCCAACTCGATCTCTTCACCGGCCTGCAGTTGCTCGTTGCAGTAGCTGTACACCTGCTGACGCACGTTCTGGCGTTCTGCTTTATCGAGTTGCGCCTCGGCGGTAAAGTCATCGACCGCCTGCAACAGGCCGCGGTTTTGCGCTTTGGCGTTAAGCCCCTCGCTGGCACCCAGGAAGTCCATAAAGAAATCGGCGACTTTGCGCCCTACCCGCCCTTTCAGGAACGTCAGATAGCGCGTGGACTCCGGGTTGGTTTCCCACTCGGTTAAATCAATACGCGCCACGATATCCGCATGATTGATATCCAGATAGTGCGTCGGGTTGATATCCAGATTTTCATTGACGCGCATACTGCTTAAATTGTTCAGCACGGCGACCAGCAGATACTCTACCGCCAGATAGCGGTAATGGCAGAACAGGACAATGCCGCCATCGGCAAAAGGATATTTCGCCAGTTCGTCCCGCAAGCGCCCTGTCGCTGCACGACTAAAGGCCAGAAAATCCTCTTCGCCCTGACGCTGTAAACGCAGCGTTTGCGCCAGTTCACTCTCTGCGCTAAACAGGCCATAAGCTTTATTCTTGGCGCTGTACACCCGATGCAACTCAGCCATCATATCGACAACGGTCGCTGTCGGTTCCAGTAATGAATCGCGCAAGACCAGCTCAAGGTTCTGCTCGTCACGTTTGATAAGCTGGTGCAGGGCAATCTGGTTGATATCCAGACTCATGATAAACTCTCCTTTTAGACTGGGCGGTATTCAACCACCTGCCGGGCAGTGACGCAATAGAAGATAAAAAAGCAGAAAAAAAACTGTCTGTACGGTAATATGTTGCCCTTTCATGAACAGACTGATTTCGATTTATGCCACAAATTTCCCGCTATAGTGACGAACACGTTGAACAACTGCTGAATGAGATGCTCAACGTACTGGAAAAACATAAGGCGCCGACCGACCTTTCCCTGATGGTACTGGGAAATATGGTGACTAACCTTATCAATACAAGCATCGCACCGGCCCAGCGCCAGGCGATTGCCAACTCTTTTGCCCGCGCATTGCAGTCTTCGGTAAACGACGACCAAGCGCATTAAGAGCCTGCTCCGGGGAAACGAACAACAGTTTATGGTAACTCATCGTCAACGCTACCGTGAGAAAGTCTCCCAGATGGTTAGCTGGGGGCACTGGTTTGCCTTGTTCAACATTCTGTTGGCCATGGTGCTCGGTAGCCGTTACCTGTTTGTCGCCGACTGGCCGACAACCCTTGCAGGTCGTGTTTATTCCTACCTGAGCGTTGTCGGGCATTTTAGCTTTCTGGTGTTCGCCACCTATCTGCTGATCCTGTTTCCCCTGACGTTTATCGTCATGTCCCAGAGGCTGATGCGATTCTTATCAGCTATTCTGGCGACGGCTGGCATGACGCTGTTGCTAATCGACAGCGAAGTTTTCACCCGCTTCCACCTGCATCTCAATCCGATCGTCTGGGAACTGGTCATCAACCCAGACCAGAATGAAGCGGCGCGTGACTGGCAGCTGATGTTTATCAGCGTACCGGTTATTCTGTTAATTGAAATGCTGTTTGCGACCTGGAGCTGGCAAAAGCTGCGCAGCCTGACGCGTCGTCGCCATTTTGCCAAACCGTTAGCAGCATTCTTCTTCGTTTCCTTTATCGCCTCGCACGTGGTGTATATCTGGGCGGATGCCAATTTCTATCGCCCGATTACCATGCAGCGTGCGAATCTGCCGCTCTCCTACCCGATGACGGCACGTAAATTCCTGGAAAAACATGGCCTGCTGGATGCGCAAGAGTATCAGCGTCGCCTGATCGAACAGGGCAATCCGGAAGCGGTTTCCGTGCAGTACCCGCTCAGCGAACTGCGCTATCGCGATATGGGCACCGGTCAGAACGTGCTGCTGATTACCGTCGACGGTCTGAACTACTCACGCTTTGAAAAACAGATGCCTGCGCTGGCTGAATTCGCCGGGCAGAATATCTCGTTTACGCGTCACATGAGCTCAGGCAACACCACGGATAACGGCATCTTTGGCCTGTTCTATGGTGTCTCGCCAAGCTACATGGACGGCATTTTGTCGACCCGTACGCCTGCGGCGCTGATTACTGCACTGAACCAGCAGGGTTACCAGTTAGGGCTATTCTCCTCGGATGGCTTTACCAGCCCGCTGTATCGCCAGGCGCTGCTGTCAGACTTCTCCATGCCAAGCGTACAAACGCAATCTGACGAACAAACCGCAAGCCAGTGGATTAACTGGCTGGGACGCTACGCGCAGGAAGATAACCGCTGGTTCTCGTGGGTCTCCTTTAACGGGACGAACCTTGATAACAGCAACCAGAAGAACTTTGCCAAACGCTATGCCAGCGCCGCTCAGGATGTGGATGCCAATATTAACCGTATTCTTAGTGCCCTGCGCGACTCCGGTAAACTGAACAACACGGTGGTGATTATTACCGCAGGTCGGGGCGTGCCTCTGACTCCGGAAGAGAACAATTTTGCCTGGTCGCGTGGTCATCTGCAGGTTCCGCTGGTTATTCACTGGCCGGGAACGCCTGCCCAACGCATCAATAGCCTGACCGATCATACAGACCTGATGACAACGCTCATGCAGCGCCTGCTGCACGTCAGCACGCCTGCTAACGAATACTCGCAGGGGCAGGATCTGTTCAATGCAAACCGCCGCCATTACTGGGTTACCGCCGCCGACGGCAGCACGATGGCCGTTACCACACCAGAGATGACGCTGGTGCTGAACAACAACGGTAATTATCAGACCTATGATTTACGCGGCGAAAAAATAAAAGATCAGAAACCGCAGCTAAGCCTGCTGCTACAGGTTCTGACGGATGAGAAACGATTTATTGCTAACTGATTAATTATAAATCACTTAGCGATGCTTCCCCTTGCATTCGCAGCGGAAAGCAGTAGTATTAGCAGCTATAGCGTCGGCACGTAGCGCAGCCTGGTAGCGCACCGTCATGGGGTGTCGGGGGTCGGAGGTTCAAATCCTCTCGTGCCGACCAAAAATCCCAGAAAAACCAACCTTCATGGTTGGTTTTTTTATGCCCGCGATTCCACGTTCCTTATTATTACCCCGGCCTTTAGCACAGGTTTTACTACTTACCCATGCACAAATTGGGGTAAAATTTACCCTCTCATCAGCGCGATGAAACTAGACGAGTGATGCGCTGAAAACAATAATGATACTAATAAAAACTCAGGAGAATAGTATGCCTGAAGCAACGCCTTTTCGGGTGCTGATTGTCGACGACCACCCACTAATGCGGCGAGGAATTAGTCAATTATTGCAACTGGATCCCGCATTTAACGTAGTCGCGGAAGCAGGTGACGGTGCCAGCGCTATCGATCTGGCTAACCGTCTGGACCTGGATGTGATCCTGCTGGATCTCAATATGAAAGGCATGAGCGGACTGGACACCCTGAACGCGCTGCGCCGGGATGGCGTCACCGCGCAAATTATTATTCTTACCGTCTCGGATGCAGCCAGCGATGTGTACGCCTTAATTGATGCCGGCGCGGATGGTTATTTACTCAAAGACAGCGATCCTGAAGTCTTGCTGGAGGCCATTCGCAGCGGCGCCAAAGGCGGTAAAGCTTTTAGCACACGCGTCAGCGAATATCTGCGCGAACGCGATCTGTTCGGTGCACAAGAAGATCCCTTCAGCATTCTCACCGAACGTGAACTGGATGTATTGCATGAACTGGCTCAGGGGCTGTCGAACAAGCAGATTGCGTCAGTGCTGAATATTTCCGAACAGACCGTGAAAGTGCATATTCGCAACCTGCTGCGCAAACTCAATGTGCGCTCTCGCGTTGCTGCCACCATCCTGTTTTTACAAACGCGCGGGATGCAGTAATCCATGAAGAGGCCGGATAGCCCCGATATGCGAAGCGCTATCGGGGCTATTCTGGATACTTATTTCTCCTGCGGCGTTAGCTGCTCCATCGCCTGCTTAATGCTCCGTTCTATTACCGCCCGACGGGTATCGTTGGCAGGTAATAGTTTCAGCATCATCTCCCACGCCGCAACCGCCTCGCCGAAGCGCTGCTGTTCAAAGGCGTTGAAAGCGTACATGCTGAGAACCCGAACGTTGGCATGTTCGCCACGCACCAGTTGGCGTAGCAGCTCCCCTCCCCGACGGTTATCATCAGGATCGGAAGAACGGGTCAGCGCTTCCGCATAGCCCAGCGCCGCATCGCTGTTTTTAGGATCCAGTCGATAGGCATTGGCATAGGCTTCAGTGGCCGTACTGGCGTTACCGAGAACCATGCCAATGCGTCCAAGCATGATCCAGCCTTCAACATTTGCGGGATCGGCTTGTAAACGCGTGCGCAGCCCCAGCGCCAGACGCGCCATATCTTCTTCATTGAGCGGTTCCGCTTTCGGATCCAACGCCCGCTCCAGCAGCGCCGGAGCCTGAGCGGTGGCCTGCTGCCAGACCTGAACCTGCTTATAGCTGCCGATTTGGTAATAGCTTACTGCGCCAACCACCAGCGCCACCACGATCCCAGGCACAAACAACCCGAATCCACCGCGCTTGCCATTCGGAATAATATCGTCAGGAAACGCTTCCTGTTTCACCCGGACGCGTCGGCGAGTACGGGCGAAAATAATCCAGCCCCCCAGACCAATCGCTACCACCGGCATCACCCACAGCAGCACGGTGAGCGGCGTTAACGGCGGATCGTACGTGACGAAGTTGCCGTAGCGCGCCACCATGTAATCGACAATTTCTTTCTGGCTTTTTCCTTCCTGCATCAGTTCGTACACTTTCTGACGCAGGTCGGTAGCAATCATCGAGTTAGAATCGGCAATGCTGTTGTTCTGGCATTTAGGACAACGCAGTTGTTCAGTAAGCTGGCGGAACTGCTGCTCCTGCGCTTCGTCCTTAAACTGCATCACGTCGATAGTCGCAAGCGCGGATCCCGAGATAACCAGCATTAGCAGGCCCAGTAAAAATCTCATTGCGCAGCCTCCTTACTGTACTTGTCCCATAACGGTTTGATCTCGCTCTCCCACACCCGGGCGTTCAGATCGCCGGCATGGCGATAGCGAATAATGCCTTTGCCGTCGATCAGGAACGTCTCCGGAGCACCGTACACGCCAAGATCCAGACCGAGCATACCGTCGCCGTCAAACAGACTTAATGAGTAAGGATTACCCAGCTCTTTCAGCCAGACAATGGCTTTCTGACGATCATCTTTATAGTTCAGACCCACTACCCGCACGCCTTGCGCAGACAGCTGATTCAGATACTGATGCTCGGCGCGACAGGTTGGGCACCAGGTCGCCCAGACGTTCAGCAATACCGGTTTGCCCTGCGTCAGCACATCGGCCTGATAGTGCTGACCCGGATTTTCCAGTGACTCCAGGCGGAATGTCGGAACAGGTTTGCCGATCAGCGCCGATTCCAGATTAGTGGGATCGTCCCCCTGAGCGTTACGCGCGAGCTGCCACAACAGCGCCGCCGCAATGATGAGAAAAATAATAAACGGAATTAACAGTGCGTTGCGCTTCATACAGCCTCCGACGCATTTTTTTGCACCGCGGCGCGAGGTCGCGTCCGCTGGCGATAGCGTGGATCAAACAGGCAGAACAACCCGCCCAGCGCCATCAGCAATCCTCCGGCCCAAATCCAGCGAATAAACGGTTTGTAGTACAGGCGTACAGCCCATGCGCCATTATCCAGTTCTTCACCCAGCGCAGCGTAAAGATCGCGCGTGAATCCGCCGTCAATTGCCGCTTCGGTCATCATCGAACTGGTGCTGTTATAGAAGCGTTTTTCCGCATGCAGCGTGGCTTCTGGCTTACCATCTCGGGTAACGCCAATAATGGCAACGCCACCCCGGTAGTTTGGCCCGGTAATATCTTTCACTTCGCGGAAAGTGAACTGATAGTTATGGATACTAACGCTATCACCCGCTTTCATGCGCACATCGCGTTCAACGCTGTAGTTCTGGCTAAAGGCAATACCAACAATGGTAATCGCCAGCCCGACGTGACCCGATACCATGCCCCAGTAGCTTGGCGTTAGCTTTGTCCCACGGGAAATACGCAGGAACGCTTCGGACATCGCCAGTACGAATATCCAGCACGCCATCGCCAGCCCCACCACTGTCATGGCGGCAATGCGATCCTCAAGCAGCCACGGCAGCAGCAGTGACAGAACAAGGGTGGTGACAAACGCGATAAGCAATAACGTTTTCAGTTTACGCGGTCGGTCACGGCCCCAGCGCACTAATGGCCCAATCCCCAACAACAGTGCGAACGGCGCCATCAGCCAGGTGAACATGGTGTTGAAAAACGGCTCGCCAATCGAAATGCTGCCCAGCCCCAGCTGTTTGTGCACCAGCGGCAGCAGTGTGCCCAGTAGCACCACCAGCATGGCGGCAATCAGCAGGACGTTATTCCCCAGCAGCAGCGATTCACGCGACCACAGCGCGTTGTTCACCCGTGAGCGAACCTTGTGACCGCGCACCGCAAACAGCAGCAGGGAGCCGCCAATTACCAGCACCATAAAGGCCAGAATAAACATTCCGCGCGACGGATCGGAGGCGAAAGCATGCACCGACACCAGTACGCCGGAGCGCACCAGGAAAGTACCTAACAGACAAAGTGAGAATGCGCAGATTGACAGCAACAGCGTCCAGGCTTTAAAGCTGGCGCGCTGTTCGGTTACCGACAACGAGTGCATCAGCGCCGTTCCCACCAGCCATGGCATAAACGAGGCGTTTTCAACCGGATCCCAGAACCACCAGCCGCCCCAGCCCAGCTCGTAATAGGCCCAGGCCGAACCGAGCACAATGCCCAGCGTCAGAAACACCCACGCCGCCAGCGTCCACGGACGCGAAAAACGGGCGAATGTGCTGTCCAGTCGTCCGCTCATCAGCGCAGCAATCGCAAACGCAAAGGCGACCGAGAAGCCGACATACCCCATGTACAGCAGCGGCGGATGGAAAATCAGCCCCGGATCCTGCAACAGCGGGTTCAGGTCACGTCCTTCAATCGGGAAGTTCGGCAACGTGCGGGCAAACGGGTTGGAGGTAAACAGAATAAACAGCAGGAAACCGACGCTGACCATTCCCATGACCGCCAGCACGCGGGCGACGATATCCAGCGGCATGCGCTGGCTGAACGCTGCAACGGCGAACGTCCAGCCGCTCATCAGCAGCACCCACAGCAGCAGCGAGCCTTCATGCGCCCCCCACGTCGCCGCCACCCGATACCAGACCGGAAGCTGGGTATTGGAGTTGCTGGCGACGTAGGTCACGGTAAAGTCATTAACCACGAAGGCGTTGACCAGAATCAGGAACGCCCCCATCACACAGATAAACAGTACCCAGGCAAAGGGACGCGCGGAGGCCATCATCCGCACGTCGCCGCGCGCTACGCCCCACAGAGGATAGACCGACAGCAGTAATGCAACGCCAAGCGCAAGGCACAACAGCGCATTGCCAATTTCAGGCATCATGACGTTTTATCCTTATAAACACTTTCCGGGCGACGGTGGTTTTCCTGCATCGCTTTTTCGACTTCCGGCGGGGTGTAATTTTCATCATGTTTAGCAAGCACTTCTTTAGCCTGCACATGATTTCCCCCGTCCAGTTCGCCCTGAACGACGACGCCCTGCCCTTCGCGGAACAGATCCGGCAGAATGCCTTCATAGGTGACATCCACCACACCTTCGGCGTCATAGATGCTGAAATTCACCTTCAGCGACTGCGGATCGCGCTTTACGCTGCCAGGCATAACCATACCGCCCACGCGCAGGCGCTGGCCGACTTCAGGCATTTGCTGCGTTTCGCGCTTCCCGTAGAGTATCTCTCCCGGCGTATAGAACAGATCGATATTGGAACGCAGCGCGTAGAGCACCAGCGAAATGGTCAAAGCCAGACCTGCCAGGACCGCGCAGGCTATCCATAACCGATTTTTACGTCGAATATTCACGCCGCCTCCCGTTGCACTTGCGCCGCGCGCATGCGCGCTTCTCTCGCCCGCTGCTGCGCGACACCGCGTAAGATTGCACGATGCTGTAACGCAGAATGCAGCACCAGCGCCACCAGCGGGACAATGCTCATCGCCACAGCCAGCCAGACATACAAGGCGTAACCGCCCATCGCGAAAAAATCACTCCATGATGCAAATGCAGGGGTCATTGGCGGCCTCTTTTTAAGATCAGTTCGCTCACCCACGGGCGGCGTTTTTCCATCATCAAAATCAGGTTACGCATGCGCATCAGCGCCAGCGTGACAAACAGTAACAGGTAGCCGACGATCGCCAGACGCAGCGGCGCGCGCATTGCCGGATCGATACTCTGCTGCATACGAGTCGACCCCTGATGCAGCGTATTCCACCACTCGACCGAGTAGTGAATAATCGGCAAGTTGACCACGCCAATCAGCACCAGAATGCCGGCAGCGCGACCAGCCAGACGGCGGTCGTCAAAGGCATGCCACAGCGCTATGGCGCCAACGTAGAGAAACAGCAGCACCAATTCAGAGGTGAGTCGGGCATCCCAGACCCACCAGGTGCCCCACATCGGTTTGCCCCATGCAGAGCCAGTCACCAGCGCAATAAAGGTAAACACGGCACCAATGGGCGCCATCGCGGCCAGCGCCAGATTGGCCATTTTCATCTGCCAGACCAGGCCAATAAACGCGGCAACGGCCATCGATGCATAAATACCCATCGACCAGATTGCCGCCGGAACGTGCAGATAAATAATGCGATAGCTCTGCCCCTGCTGATAATCCGCAGGCGCGAAGCCAAAGCCCCAGATCAACCCGGTTATCAGTACCACCGCGCTGGCAATCGCCAGCCACGGGATAAACCAGCCGCAGATCTGATAGAGCCGAGGAGGCATCGCCAATTGATGAAGTGTTTTCCACATAGTTCAGTCACCAGACTCCGTAAATTAATATCCATTGTGCCGGAGCGCCTTGCCCGGCCTGCATATCTCAACTGCGCTACTGCACGCTTATCCGTAACGCCGCAGCTGTGGCAAACGGGCTTAGCGTGGCGCTGCCGACCAGCAACGCGCCCAGAATCGCCATGTACCCTTCAACCGGTAAATGCATGGAAGCCGCATCCATCGCCGCGGTCGCAAAAATCAGTAAGGGTATGGTGAGCGGGAGTACCAGCACGCTTAACAGCACGCCGCCGCGCTTTAAGCCCACCGTCAACCCCACGCCCGGCGCACCGAGGAAGCCCAGCGTCGGCGTCCCGAGTAACAAGGTCAGCGCCATAATTTTCCAGCCGTACATGTCCATGCCGAGCAGCAACGCCACCAGCGGCGAGAGGATCAGCAGCGGCAGGCCGGTCACGACCCAGTGCGCCATCACTTTCGCCAGCACCACTGCCGGCAGCGGCAACGGCAGCAGCATCAGTTGCTCAAGGCTGCCGTCCTGCAGATCATCACGAAACAGGCGCTCCAGCGCCAGCAACGACGCCAGCAGCGCCGCAACCCAGATGATGCCCGGTGCAATACGTGCCAGCAGTTGCGGCTCCGGCCCAATGCTCAGCGGGAACAGCGTAATAACAATCAGGAAGAACCATAAAGGATTGGCGATTTCCGCACTATGACGAAACGCAACTCGTAGTTCTAAACGGAAGATTCGCCACATCATTGCGTTGCCCTCTCGCTGTTCAGCGCAATACGTCGCACTTTATCGGTCTCGACATTGAGCGGTTGGTGGGTGGTGAGAATAACAATACCGCCCTGCTCCGTATGCTGCGCCATACGCTGAGTCAGTCGCTCAACGCCGTTCACATCAATGGCGGTAAAGGGTTCGTCGAGGATCCACAGCCGGGCGCGGGTCAGCCACAAACGGGCCAGCGCCACGCGGCGCTGTTGTCCGGCGGAGAGTTGATTCACCGGGATGTCTTCATATCCGGCAAGCCCCGCCTGCGCCAGCGCAGCCAGACACTGTGCGACGTCGCCGTCATGGTGAAAGAAACGCAGGTTTTCCAACGCCGAAAGCCGGGTTTTTATCCCCGGCTGATGTCCGATCCACAGCAGTTGTTGATGGTAGCTGTCCCGCACGTGATGCAGCGGTTGCTCTTGCCAGCAAACCTCCCCTGCGTCGGGACGCGCCAGCCCGGTAAGTAACCGCAGCAAAGTGGTTTTCCCTGCGCCGTTGCTGCCGGTAATTTGTACCCATTCCCCTGCGTTGACGCGAAATGACAAATCGCTGAACAGTATTCTGTCATCCCGCTCGCAAAGTAATTCTCTGGCTTCAAGCATACCTGGTTATCTACATCCTGTTAAAATCCCGGTTTGACTTCGCGCATATCAGGCAGTTTGTGCGCTATCCCTTTATGACAGTCAATACAGGTTTGCCCGTCTTTCACGGCCTGGTCGTGCATTTTGGCCGCAACGCCTTTCTGGGCGGTTAAATCCATAAACTCGAAGTTGTGACAGTTTCGACACTCTTGCGAATTGTTATCTTTCATACGCCGCCACTCATTTTGCGCCATCGTTAAACGATGGTCTTCAAATTTCTGCGGTGTATCTATCAACCCCAGTGCTTTCGCGTACAGCTCTTTACTGGCCTTGATCTTACGAATCATTTTCGGACCCCACTCATGTGGGACGTGGCAATCAGGGCAAGTCGCTCGCACACCACTACGGTTGTTGTAGTGTACGGTTTCCATGTATTCCTGGTACACCGTATTGCGCATTTCGTGACAGCTAATGCAGAACTCTTCTGTATTGGCCTTTTCCATACCGGTATTAAAGCCGCCCCAGAAAATAATGCCGCCCACAAAGCCGATTAACAACAGCGTGCCGAGCGCCAGACGGCTGGGGCGACGCCACCATTGCCAGACGCGCTTAATCCAGCCTGGTTTACGGTTAGAATTTTCCATAATGACCTCTTATTTCCCGTAACCTTTCGAGGGGGTGAAGGTATTTTCAACAATCGGCGCGGCGTCAGCCTGCGGCACGTGACATTGCAGGCAGAAATAACGACGCGGCGCGACTTCAGCCAATACCTTACCGTCGCTGTCCATAAAGTGCGTCGGACTGATGCGCGGCGCACCGGTGGTGCGATAGCTTTCCACACCGTGACATTGCAGGCAGCGGTTAGTATTAGTCGTCACCTGATACCCTTCAACGCTGTGCGGAACCATCGGCGGCTGATTCACATAGTTCAGCGGCATACGCACTTGCTCTTTCGGCATGCGAATCGCCCCTTCTTGTGTCCCTGAGACTTCCGGTGACTGACTCAGATCCACTCCGTTTGCAGCCCAAACGGCCCCACTGACTACCAGGGCCAGCGCAGCCGTCCATTGACTCAGCGCTTTAATCAGGTCATGGCTTTTCATGATTTCGCTCCCGAACTCCATCGTGTTGTTATTGTAAAAACATCCTCAGAACAGACATCCACACAGCGACCGCAGGCCATGCAATCGCGGCTGGTTACCTGCACCGGACTTTGCTCATCCAGCACCGGCGCACGTAGCACATGCGGTTCCGGGCAAACATGAAAACAATCCATACAGCGGTTACATCTGTTACGTTCTTTTGCCGAAACGGTTAATGCACCTTTACTCCCCACCACGCTATACAGCGCACCCAGTGGGCAAAGATGCCCGCACCAGCCATGCTCAACGACTAGTAGATCAAATAAAAACAGCGCGAGGATCAGCAGCGCCCCGCTGCCAAATCCCATGACCAGGCTCCGTCCGAGCAGAGAGACTGGGTTTATCCACTCCCACAGCAGCGTACCGGTCAGCGCGGAACCGACCAGGATAACCACCAGCAGGACGTACCGTATATGGCGCGGCAGGGTTGCAGACTGATTCAGGTCAAACCTTCTACGCAACCAACTGGCTAAATCGGTGACAGGGTTCATGGGACAAACCCAACTGCAAAACAGTCGCTTACCCGCCAGGGCATACAGCACTGTGATGATGACCGCCCCCGTTAACGCAACCGTCGCCGGCAGGTGTCCGCTGGCCAGGCTTTGCAGGGTAATCAGCGGATCGGTGAACGGGATGGAGTCCAGCAACAGGCTGCTACTGTAATTGCCATGCAGGATCCAGACGCCAAGCCACGGGCCGCTAAGGAACATCGCCAGTATCAGAAACTGGCTCAGACGACGCAGCACCAGCCAGCGATGACTCTTCCACCATCCTTTTTTTGCCTGCGCTTCACGCCCGGCGTCACGTTTACGATTTGCCATTGTTCCCCTCCAGCCAACCGAAGCGGTAATGGTGTCCTAACTCCCCTTTCGCCAACGACAGGGGCAGCACTTTTATTGCTGGCTGCTCCAGGACGCAGACTTTTTCGCATTTCCCGCAGCCGGTGCAGGCATCGCTGTGTACGGTCGGAATAAACCGCGCATGCTTGCCGGTACGCATGTTGCGGTCCAGCTCCAGGGTGATAGCCTCATCGATTTTCGGGCATTCGCGATAGCAAACGTCGCAGCGTAATCCCTGATAGTTGAGGCAGTTTTCGTGATCCAGCAGTACCGCCAGCCCCATGCGTGAATCGTCAATAGATTCAATGTCCCTGTCCAACGCGCCGCTGGGGCAAACTTTGGCGCACGGAATGTCTTCACACATTTCGCAGGGAATATCACGCGCGACAAAATACGGCGTACCGGCAGCCAACCCTGAGGCCAGCGTCGCCAGCTTCAGCGTGTCATACGGGCAGGCCTGAACGCACTGACCACAGCGCACGCAGGCACTGGCGAATGCCTCCTCGCTCAGTGCGCCTGGCGGGCGCAGCCGCACGCCGGTTGCACGTGCGGTTTGCTGTTGCAACCCCAGCGCCACGCCAACGACGGCCAGTCCGCCCGCTGCGCGAACCATATCGCGCAGAAAGCGGCGGCGGCCATTTTGGGGTTTTGCTGACCGGGACATAACGCGTTACACCTTCGCCAGTTTCACAGCGCACTTCTTGAAATCCGTCTCTTTGGAGAGCGGATCCGTCGCATCCAGCGTCAGGTTGTTCACCAGCTGTGCGGCGTCGAAGAACGGCATGTAGACCAGACCCTGCGGTGGACGGTTACGCCCGCGCGTTTCAACTATCGAGATAACTTCACCACGACGGGAAACCACCTTGACTTTGTCGCCACGGCGCAGATCGCGTGCTTTTGCATCCAGCGGATGGATAAACAGCACAGCTTCCGGGAAAGCACGGTGCAGCTCAGGTACGCGACGCGTCATGCTGCCGGTATGCCAGTGCTCCAGCACACGTCCGGTAGACAGCCACAGGTCGTACTCTTTATCCGGCGCTTCTGCGGCAGGTTCAAATGGCAGCGCGAAGATGACCGCTTTGCCGTCCGGCTTACCGTAGAACTTGTAGCTTTCACCCGCTTTCACGTAAGGGTCGTTGCCTTCGCTGTAGCGCCACTGGGTCTCTTTGCCCTCAACGACCGGCCAGCGTAAACCGCGCGCTTTGTGGTAATCGTCAAATGGCGCAAGGTCATGCCCGTGACCGCGGCCAAACCAGGCGTACTCTTCGAACAGCCCTTTTTGCAGATAGAACCCCAGCTCGCGGGATTCATCGTTCAGCTGATCTTCTGCCAGTTCAGCCACCGGGAATTTCGTCACTGCAGGCGTGGCAAACAGTACGTCATACAGCGTTTTGCCGCGCAGTTCCGGTTTCTGCGCCAACAGCGCTTCCGGCCACACTTCTTCTGTTTTGAAGCGACGAGAGAACTGCACCAGTTGCCACAGATCCGATTTCGATTCACCCGGCGCTTTAATCTGCTGACGCCAGAACTGTGTACGCCGTTCCGCGTTACCGTAAGCACCTTCTTTCTCTACCCACATCGCGGTCGGCAGGATCAGGTCGGCCGACAGAGCACTGACCGTCGGGTACGGATCGGAGACGATGATGAAGTTGCGCGGATCGCGCCAGCCCGGCATACGCTCTTCGTTGATGTTCGGACCGGCCTGCATGTTGTTGGTACACATCGCCCAGTAGACATTGAGCTTGCCATCTTTCAGCGCACGGTCTTGTGCCACGGCATGCAGACCGATTTTTGCCGGAATGGTCCCCGCCGGAATATTCCAGTGCTTCTCACAGATATCGCGGTGTTTTTCGTTCGTAACCACCATGTCCGCAGGCAGACGGTGGGAGAACGTACCGACTTCACGCGCGGTACCGCAGGCGGAAGGCTGACCGGTCAAAGAGAACGGACCGCAGCCTGGCTGGGAGATTTTACCGGTCAACAGGTGCAGGTTATAGACCAGGTTGTTGGCCCACACGCCGCGGGTATGCTGGTTGAAGCCCATCGTCCAGTAGGAGATGACTTTTTTCTTCGGATCGGCATACAGCTGCGCCAGCTGTTCCAGCTGATCTTTCGGTACGCCGGTCATTTCGGCGGTTTTATCCAGCGTGTACTCGGCAACAAAGGCTTTGTAATCCTCAAAGCTCATCGGCTCAGAGGCATCGGATCCCGGGTTTTTCGCCGCTTTTTCCAGCGGATGGGTTGGACGCAGACCGTAGCCGATGTCCGTCACGCCTTTACGCAGATTAACGTGCTTGCTAAAGAAATCCTGGTTGATCGCATTGTTTTGAATGATGTAGTTAGCGATGTAGTTGAGGATCACCAGATCGGTTTGCGGCGTGAAGACCATGCCGTTATCCGCCAGCTCAAAGCTGCGGTGCTGGAAGGTGGAGAGCACCGCGACATTAACATTGGGATCGGACAGACGACGGTTGGTGATGCGCGACCACAGGATCGGGTGCATCTCCGCCATATTCGCGCCCCACAGGACGAAAGCATCTGCATGCTCGATATCGTCATAGCAGCCCATCGGTTCATCCATACCGAAGGTACGCATAAAGCCGACTACCGCTGATGCCATGCAGTGACGCGCGTTCGGGTCGATGTTATTCGAACGGAAACCCGCTTTAAACAATTTGGCAGCGGCATAACCTTCCCAAATCGTCCACTGACCCGAGCCGAACATACCGATAGACTCCGGGCCTTTCTCTTTCAGGGACGTTTTGAATTTCTCTTCCATCACGTCAAAGGCCTGGTCCCAGCTAATCGGGGTGAACTCGCCTTCTTTGTGATACTTACCGTCCTTCATGCGCAGCATCGGCTGCGTTAAACGGTCTTTTCCGTACATGATTTTCGGCAGGAAGTAACCTTTGATGCAGTTAAGCCCACGGTTAACCGGCGCATCCGGATCGCCCTGGCATGCCACAACACGCCCTTGCTGCGTCCCGACCAATACGCCACAGCCCGTCCCGCAAAAACGGCACGGGGCTTTGTCCCATTTGATGGCTTCTTGCTGACCGACTACCGCACGGGCTACGCCCGGCACGCTTAACCCGGCAGCCGCCGCAGCGGCCGCAACGGCGTTAGCTTTCATAAAGCTACGACGACTGAGTTTCATGGTGTTTCCTCACCTTGCTCATCCTGCTGGTGATAAACCAGCGACACCGCCAGCACGCCCGCAACGTTGCGCACTGACTCAATAGTTTTCATTAACGTTTCGCTGTGCTCAGCTTCCACCACCACGATCAGTTGACCGCTTTCCACATCGCTGAGTGCAACTTCGCAACCGGGGAACGAACGCAACTGCGTGGCGATATCATTGATATGCTGACTTTTGGCCTGAACGACCAGGCTGCAGACCTGCCAGTTATTGTCCATGGTTGTACTCCGCGTTAATGGCTGATACCGGGCAGATAGCGACACATGCGCCACATCCGTTACAGTCCTGATTGTCGAGCTGCGGCTGATAAATGCCGGACAGCGTGGGACGAAAGGTTATGGCCATGGGTTCACAGCTATCCTGACAGCGATGACATTCAACGGACTGATGTGCGAGACAGTTTTCCCCAATCGTAAAATTCAGATCCCATGCCCTGGTGTGGCGCGGAAGAAAAAGGGATTCAGAACAGGCCTCTGCGCAGGCATAGCAAAAGCTACACTCGCCGCGTTTGAAATTTACGCTCGGGTAACCGCCCTGGCCTCGCTGCAGGATGTCGGTTTCACACGCCTGGATGCAGGCGTCACAACGAAGGCAATGGGCCAGAAAGTGAGAGTCTTCCTTGCTCCAGGGCGGACGGATCCCTGAGTTGGCGTTTCGCCAACTGCCTGTCAACATGCTTCGACGGGATAAATCAACCATGACATTGTCCTTCCATAATGACGCCCTTCCCTGGCGGGTTGAACGACATAAAAAACTGCACTATTTATGAGTAGTTATTTTTAGTCGTAAGATATTTCAGGATGTGTTAGAGGTGCATACCCCAATCGGGGTAAATGCTGTTGCCGGATCAAAGGAGTGTTGAGTTGGCGGGAAAAAATGCGCTTTTGCTCACATTTCAATGAGTTATATAACACTGTATATAACGAACCTCTCAAAAAGAGAATGATTTTATAATTAAGATTATTCTTAGAATATATCGCTAATCTGAAAGCAGACCTCTACCAAATACACTTAAAATATAAGTAAATCCAGATTAATCGATTATGTAAATATGTTAACCTGCCCCAGACTCGTTCATAAGACAGAAGAAAGGAAACACTGTGAACAATAAGATGAAAACAATTGTCCCTGCCGTACTTTTCGCCGCCTTTGCCAGCGCCTCTGCATGGGCTGCCAGTAACGATGCCGGCGCTCAGCCGCTGGAAAAAGTCGCCCCTTATCCTAAGGCGGAAAAGGGTATGAAGCGCCAGGTTATTCAGCTTACCCCTGAGAAAGATGAATCTACTCTTAAAGTAGAACTGCTGATCGGACAAACGCTGGAAGTTGACTGCAACCAACACCGCCTGGGCGGAGAACTGGACAGCAAAACGCTGGAAGGTTGGGGATATGACTACTATGTCTTCGACAAAGTGACGTCTCCGGTTTCAACCATGATGGCCTGCCCTGACGGTAAGAAAGAGAAGAAATTTATTACCGCGTATCTGGGTGATGACGGCATGCTGCGCTACAACAGCAAGTTACCGATTGTGGTCTATACGCCGGAGAACGTGGAAGTGAAATACCGTATCTGGAAAGCGGAAGAGAAGATTCAGGACGCAGTCGCGCGATAAGTAAGAATGTGCCGGAGGGCGGCGTACCGCCTTATCCGGCATTTTATTTACAGTGCGATATCCGCTACAGTTTTCTGCTCAGGCTGCGGTTGCGCCTGAGGTTTCAGCTGAGGTTTCGGCGCTTCATCAGCAGCCTGCGGCTTGTCATATTTCAGCCCCAGAACATCACTGGTGTATTGCAGCTCTTGTTCCGTAGCTTCAACGTTACCGTTCAGCTTGGTACCATAAGACGGAATAATGGTTTTCAGTTTCGCCTGCCATTCAGGGCTGGCCACTTTATCTTTAAACACTTTTTCCATCAGATGCAGCATAATCGGCGCCGCGGTTGATGCACCCGGAGAAGCGCCCAGCAGCGCGGCAATGGTGCCCTCTTTATCGCTGACGACTTCGGTACCCAGACGCAGCACACCGCCCTTCTCCGCATCACTTTTAATGATCTGCACACGCTGGCCCGCCTGCCATAAACGCCAGTCTTCTTTTTTCGCCTGCGGATAGTACTCTTGCAGCGCGGCAAAACGGTCGTCATCGCTGAGCATCACCTGGCTTACCAGATATTTCACCAGATCGAAGTTATCCAGACCCACGTTGACCATCGGCATAAAGTTCGAGGTGGTGGTCGAGCTGAGCAGATCCCACAATGAACCGTTTTTCAGGAACTTGGTGGAGAATGTCGCGAATGGCCCAAACAGCACGACGCGCTTGCCATCAAGGATACGGGTATCGATGTGCGGCACGGACATCGGCGGCGCGCCAACGGAGGCCTGACCGTACACTTTCGCCAGGTGGCGATTCACCACGTCCGGATTATCCGCAACCAGGAACTGCCCGCCAACCGGGAATCCGGCATAACCTTTCGCTTCCGGAATGTCGGTTTCCTGCAACAGCTTCAGCGCTGCGCCACCGGCACCGATAAAGACAAACTTCGCCTTGATATCGTGTTCCGCTTCGTTATTTTTCAGATCGGCGACCGTGACGGTCCAGCTATTGTCGGCATTGCGTTTAAAGCCACGCACTTCGGTACTCAGCTGCAGCGCAAAGTTGGGCTTTTTCTGCAACGAGGCAATCAGCTGGCGCGTGATTTCGCCGTAGTTTACGTCAGTACCAATCTCGGTACGCGTTGCCGCGACTTTCTGCTTCGGATCGCGGCCTTCCATGACCAGCGGCGCCCACTCTTTAATCTGCGCGTGATCTTCGGAATAACGCATGCCACGGAATAACGTGCTCTGCTGCAGTGCGGTGTAACGGGCACGCAGGAAGTTCACGTTCTCGTCACCCCAGACAAAACTCATGTGCGGAACGGTGGTGATAAATGAGCGTGGTTCATGCATTACGCCATTATTGACCTGATAGGCCCAAAACTGGCGGGAGATCTGGAAGGCTTCGTTGATTTCGACTGCCTTTTCAATGCTGATGCTACCGTCGGCCTTTTTAGGCGTGTAGTTCAGCTCCATCAGTGCGGAGTGGCCTGTTCCGGCGTTATTCCAGCCGTTTGAGCTTTCCTGCGCTACACCATCCAGTCGCTCAACCATGGTCATTGACCATTGCGGTTCCAGCTCCTGTAAATAGGTTCCCAGCGTGGCGCTCATGATGCCGCCGCCAATCAACAGTACATCCGTTTCCTGCTCTTCCGCCGCTTTCGCTTTTGCCGCCATCGAGACAACATTCAGCCCAACGGCCATGGTGAAGAGCATGGCAGTCACTTTTTTCATAATGTTAATGCCTTACTTTTAGTATCGCTTTTTTGCTTTTAATGCAGGTGAAAATCGAGCGGCATCAACGGTAACACTTAAGTAAAAATATTTAAATATTGTTTATAAATTATATTTAATTTTTAAAAATGTTATTAATACGTTGATAGTTTATACGGTTATTGACAATCATTTCTGGAAACCGGTCCGTCAGACAGGTACTATGCTGCGCTTTGCTATTCACCGCACGGATGCCTGTCGGTCTGCTGTATCGGGCCATTTTTGACCTAAGAGTAACGATGTCTGCCACTCAACCCTCCTCTGTCGCAGTAGCGGAGCACGCGACGCGCGCAGTGCTGCGCCAACCCCGTTTACTGGTTCGCGAAACGCTGGCCGGTGTGGTAACCGCCCTGGCGCTGATCCCGGAAGTGATCTCTTTTTCCGTTATCGCCGGCGTCGATCCTAAAGTCAGCCTGATAGCCTCAGTCGTACTGTGCCTGGCAATGTCATTTTTAGGTGGCCGTCCGGCAATGGTTACCGCAGCGGCAGGATCGGTCGCGCTGGTGATTGGCCCGATGGTGCATCAACACGGCGTCCAGTACATCCTGCCTGCGGTGGTGCTGGCCGGGATTATTCAGATCCTGTTTGGCGTATTGGGGATGGCGCGTCTGATGCGATTCATTCCTACAGCCGTCATGACCGGTTTTGTGAACGCGCTGGGTATTTTGATTTTCTTTGCCCAAGTCCCGCATTTCTGGGGTAAAAGCCCGCTAATCTGGGGGCTGTTTGTCCTGACCCTGTTGATTGTGCTGTGGGTTCCGCGGTTTATTAAAGCGATCCCCGCGCCGCTTATCGCCATCGTGCTGCTGACGGTGTTCACTGTCACCAGCGGACAACTATTACCGACCGTCGGTGACGAAGGTTCAATGCGCGGCGGCCTGCCGGGATTCACGCAGTTATTGGTACCGCTCAACCTGCAAACGCTGGCGATTATCTGGCCCTGCGCGCTGAGCATCGCTTTTGTCGGATTAATGGAGTCGCTGTTAACCGCCCGTCTGGTGGATGACCTGACGGTTACGCCGTCGAATAAGAATCGCGAGAGCGCCGGGCTGGGGATAGCCAATATTCTGGCCGGTTTTTATGGCGGCATCGCTGGGTGTGCGATGATTGGTCAAACCATCGTTAACGTCGAGATGGGCAAAGGACGCAGCCGCATCTCGACGGTCGCCGCCGGGCTGGTGCTGTTGTTGCTGGTCACCGCCTTAAGCGAAGTAATGGCGAAAATCCCCATGTCGGTGCTGGCGGGAATTATGGTGATTGTGGCGGTGAAAACCTTCAGTTGGCACAGCATCCAGCCCGCTACGCTGCGGCAACTCCCCGTTACTGAAACGCTGGTGATGCTGATGACCGTCGCGGCAACGGTGTCAACCGGCAACCTGGCGCTTGGCGTGGTTGCCGGGGTGATGACGATGCTCATTCTGCCGCGTATCGTCAGAGGCAAACGTGCGGCTACATCAGAAACAGCGTTGCCAGACCGAGAAAAATAAAGAAACCACCGGTATCGGTGATTGCCGTAATCATGACGCTCGAGCCGACCGCCGGGTCGCGCCCGAGCTTCACCATCGTCATCGGAATAATAACGCCCATCAACGCCGCCATCAGCAAATTGAGCATCATCGCCAGGGTCATTACGCCGCCGAGCGCCATGTCATCGTACAGCCACCAGGTAATGCCGCCCATAATTCCGCCCCACACGAGGCCATTAATCAACGCCACGCCCATTTCGCGCAGGATCAAAAACGTCAGGTTTCCCGGCTGAATATTTTGTAGCGCCAGCGCGCGAACAATCATGGTGATGGTTTGATTCCCGGTGTTGCCGCCGATCCCCGCCACAATCGGCATCAGCGAGGCCAGCGCGACCAGTTGCGAAATTGTATGTTCAAAGCCGTCGATCACTCGCGAAGCGATAAAGGCGGTACAAAGGTTAACGGCCAACCACGCCCAGCGGGTTTTTACCGCTTTCGTGACGGGGGCAAACACATCCTCTCCGGCGCTTAAGCCGCCCATTCGACGCAGATCGGTATCAGTTTCTTCATAGACCACATCGACGATCTCATCGATGGTTAAACGGCCCATCAGTTTACCTGAAGAGTCAACGACCGCGGCACTGACCAGGTCGTCACGTTCAAAGGTTCGCGCGGCGTGTTCGGCGATATCTTCCGGAGAAAAGGTGAGCGGATCATCTTCCATCACCTCGCTGACTTTTCGCTGCACGTCATTGAGCAGAATACAGGTGAGCGTCAGTTCCCCGACCAGCACTTTATTGCGGTCGGTCACGAAGAGTTTATCGGTGTTCTCCGGCATTTTACCCAGCCGCCGCAGGTAGCGTTGTACCACTTCCAGCGTCACGTCCGGACGCACGGTGATAACTTCGAACTCCATAATCGCACCGACGCGATTCTTCTCGTAGTGCAGCACTTGGCGGACGCGCGCCCGCTCCTCGGCCGGTAACGTCGCCAGCAGTCGACCCGTGAGGTTACGAGGGAGGTGCTGAACCAGATAAATCTGTTCGTCGATATCAAGGTATTGCAACGCATCCAGCAGCTCACGGTCGCTCATCTCATCGATCAGGTCGTCCCAGACGTTTTCTGACGCCTCAAGCAGGACGTTACCGCGCTTTTCACTTTCGACCAGTCGCCACAGGGCGTGACGCTCTTCAGAAGGTAATGCTTCGAGGGTATCCGCCAAATCGGGCGGCGGCAGGTGGGCGACCAGCGCCCCTACCTCAGCAATATCGTCGGCTAACGTGCCGACGTCATATTGCTCAGCCAGGGTAAGCTTGCCCAATAGCGTTGAAACAACGGCTTTATCAGTGGTCAGCAGCCAGATAAGACGCGCACGCTCTTCATCACGCAGTCTGGCGCTGTTTTTGTTTGTTACAGGCATTAATCATAAATCCATGATATGAAATATCATTAATCATGATGCCGATTTATGTAAATAACAATAAACAGTGCCGCCGGGTGGATAAAAAACCGGCGGCATGTGGGATCATGCGGTGCGGGCCACCGCGTCACGCGAGGCGGCATCACGCTCATCGCCCAGCAGTTCACTCAACTGTCCGTTACGCATTTCCAGCAGACGATCGGCGTGAATAAAATAGTGATCGTCATGGCTAATGGCGAAGATAGTTTTACCCATTTCTTGCATCAGCGGTAACAGGACCTGATAGAACTCACGACGGAAATGGGGATCCTGATCGGCAGCCCATTCATCCAGCAGAATGATGTCGCGCTCCTCCGCCAGAGCCAGCAGCAGCGCCACGCGTTTCTTCTGCCCTTTCGACAGCTTCAGATTGAGGATGCGGCCATCGTTCATCTCCAGCTTGTGACCCATCTTCAGATGTTCCAGCCACTTCGCTACCAACTGCGGATTGGCTTCTTTACCTTCCGGCCCCAGCAGTTTGTCGAACAGCCAGACGTCGGTAAACACGGCGGAAAACAGCTTGCGATAATCTTCCGGCTTTTCAACGGCCACGGCCTTACCATCAAGCAAAATTTCACCTGACTGCGGCTGGTATAGCCCGGTCAGTAACATCGCCAGCGTAGATTTCCCGCTGCCGTTGCCGCCAATCAGGAAGATCAGTTCACCGCGATGAATCGTCAGATTGACCGGCCCTACGGAAAACGCATTATCCTGATAGTGGAAAACCACGTTACGCAGTTCCAGCGTTTGCCAGTTTGGAAAAGCGGTTGGGCGCGGGAATTCGGCCTTAAAAGGTGCCAGTGCGAATTTATTCAGCTTGTTGAAAGCCACCTGCGCAGTGAGCAGGGTTGGTAGCGCGCCAACGGCAGAGAGCAGCGGTGTACGCAGGAATAACAGCGTCAGTGAGTAAGTCGCCGCCACGGCGGTATCCGCCCAGCCCAGACTATTCGCCATCCAGAACACCAGACCAATGGCGCCCAGCATCATAATGTTTGACCAGTTGACCGCGCTCAGGTGGAAGGTATCGGCGCGAATAATATGGTGACGGTACTCTTTGGCATCCGGGACGTACATCTGATTAAAGATATGCTCGGCGCGCTCGCGGTTGAGCGTCAGCTCTTTGCGCCCTTCCAGCACCGTCTGATAATCGTTGTACAACTTGTCTTCCGTTTCGCGCAGGGTAGCCATGTGCTTATACACCCGCGCCACCAGCACAAATCCCCCCCAGATGGTGATTGCCATCCAGATTGCCGTCACCAGCAGCATTTTGGTCGACAGCATCGCCAGATACGCCGCCGATCCGATGGTCAGGATAATCCCCTGCACCAGCTCAGGCAGACGAACAAAGGCGATGGTGATGTTACGAATATCGCTGGTTAAACCGGCCAGCAACGAGGCGCTGCCAAGCTGTTCAATACGCTCGACGTGGGTATCCAGAATACGTTTGATAAATTCGCTACGCAGGCGGTAGACAAAGTGGTGGCCGAGCGTGGTCAACGCCAGCTGAGAGCCGAGAGTGACAACCATCAATAGCAGCAACAGGCCAAGAAACTCCGGCAGCACCATCAGCGTGGTGTCGACCGTTTCAATCAGACGCTGGTTGATAAACGCAATCAGCCCAATCCCCAACGCAGCGCTGGCGAGGCTGAGCGCCATGACGCTGATAAATGGCCAGCGATACTGCCGCCAGACAAGAAGTAAAAGTTCCATGCGAACAACCCGGACAAGTAATAACAGCCCGCAGTTTAAACATCTCTTCGCTGACAGCAATAATAATTCTTATTTTTATTCCTTTTTACCCGCCTGACGAAACGTCAGATTGTAGCGACAGTCTCCGGTCAACGGATGATACCCCGTCTTAAGCGGCTGGATCCCATGATAAAACAGCCGCGAAGTACCGCCCCACACCACTACATCGCCATGTTCCAGCAGCAAACGCTTTAAGGGGTCATTACGGCGCAAGCCGCCAAATTGAAAGATGGCCGGCAATCCTAGCGACACCGAGACAATCGGCGCCCGCAGGTCGGGCTCGTCTTTATCCTGATGTAAGGACAGTTTTGCCCCTGGCGTGTAGCGGTTAATCAGACAGGCATCGGGTTGAAAATCAGCATAGCCCGCCGCCGTCGCTGCCTGTTGGCACAGGTCAGCGAATGCATCCGGCAGCGGCGGCCAGTGCGCGCCGGTTAGCGGATCAAAAGGAGAATAAAGGTAACCATGTTGATCCGTCGTCCAACCCAGACGACCGCAGTTGGTCATTGCCACCGACATCGTGTAGCCGCCGGGCGTCACCATCTGGCGAAACGGCGACTGTCTGGCGATAGCCGCTATCGCCTGCAGCAGAGACGGTGCGCAGTCAAAAGCGAAGCGTCGCAGAATAACCGCGCCTGACGCCAGCGGCTCCTGCCAAGGTTTCGCATCCGCAAAGAGATCGAGCATTATGTTTCCTCGCCAGTCGTTTCACGTTGCAGTAACTGTGCTTTGCGCGCAATGCCCCACCGGTAGCCCGAAAGCGCGCCATCGCCGCGGATCACCCGGTGACACGGGATGACGATTGCCAGTTTATTCGCCCCACAGGCGCTGGCCACCGCACGCACCGCCTTCGGTTTGCCGATGGCGCTGGCCAGTTGCTGGTAGCTCATCGTTTCGCCGCACGGAATTGCGCGCAACGCCTGCCACACCTGCTGCTGAAATGCGGTTCCGCGGATATCCAGCGGCAGCGATAACGGCGCGTCACGCGCATTGATTGCGGCGATCACTTCGCGCACGCGCTGCTGAAAATCGGCATCTGCTGGCACATCCTGAGCGGCGGGAAACAGCTCATGCAGATCCGCAACCAACGTAGCGTCATCATCACCTAGTAAGATCGCGCAGATACCACGTTCGCTTTCCGCCACCAGACAGCGACCCAGAGAGCAATCTGCCAGGGTATAGCGTACAGAAACGTTGTCGCCACCTTTACGAAATTGCTTTGCGGTCATGCCTAACGTCTGATCCGCTTTTCGGTAGTAGCTGCTGCTGTCGGGAAATCCGGCGTTGAGAATTGCCTGCGTTACCGGAACGCCTTTCGCCAGGGCATCGCGCAGACGGCGGGCGCGCCAGGACTGCTGCCACGCTTTGGGGGTCATGCCCGTTGTGGCTTTGAACAGGCGATGTAAGTGATACGGGCTCATCGCCACCTGCTGCGCCAGCTCGTCCAGCGTGAGGGGAGATTCCTGCTCCAGTAACTGGCAGGCGTGGGCTATTTTCTCCAGCCGATGCTGGTGGGCGCTGTCTTTTTCCGGCTGACAACGTTTACAGGGACGAAAACCGGCGGCCAGCGCCTGCCGGGCATCGGCAAAGAAACTGACATTTTTGCGCAGCGCATGTTTCGCCCGACAGGACGGACGGCAGAAAATGCCGGTGGTCTGCACGGCGAAAACAAACTGACCGTCAGCGTCGGCGTCACGATCCACAACGGACTGCCAGCGGTCATCATCAGTTATGTGTAAACGATTTTTCATTATGGACTCCTTTGTTAAGCATAGCGCTTAGCCTCAGTGTGTCCCCATAGCCGGATACGAAAACCCGCAATCTTGCTTTTTAATTTTTTTCGCTGAGCAGGAAGCTTTTAAACTGCGGCGACATCCAGGTTTTAAACCCCTCGCCCTCTTTTATAATCATATAGACCGCGAGTCCTTCACGACGCACCACCTCTTTGGCCTTTTCCGGACCGAGAACCATCAAACCGGTATCCCAACCGTCAGCCTCCAGCGCCGTTGGTGCGATTACCGTTACAGATACCAGGTTGTGTTCAATCGGACGACCAGTTTGCGGATCAATAACATGGGAAAGGCGCTTACCGTCCAGCTCATAATAGTTACGGTAGCTGCCGGAGGTGCTAATGCCATGCCCGTTAATGTCGACGATCGCCTGCACCGCGTTTTCGCGATCGGTCGGTTTCTGAATCGCGACTCGCCACGAAAGCCCGTCTGCATTCATACCGCGGCTGTTCAATGCTCCACCAACGGATACCAGATAACGGGCGATCCCTTCCTGCTCCATTAATCGTGCCAGATGATCGGCGGCATAACCTTCGCCAACGGTCGAGAGATCCATGTACAGCTCGGGCAAATCTTTTTGCAGGTAGTTCCGATGCGCCTCATTAACAACCTTCAGATGTGAAAGCCCGGTTTGCGCTTTTGCGACGTCAATTTGCGCCTGAGTGGGAATATGCACCGGTTGCTGATCCGGGCCAAAGCCCCACAGATTGACCAACGGACCCACGGTAATATCCATGGCCCCACCGGTTTTTGCGCCAATGCGTAGCGCTGAAGTCACGATATCGGCCATAGCATCATTAACCGGCCATGGCGACAGGCTTTTCGACAGGTTAAAGCGCATTAACGCAGAATCATTTTTATAGGTAGAGAGAAGCTGATCGTCGGCATCCAGCTGAGCCTGGATCTTCGCCTGCAGTTCCCCGGCGCGTTTGGCATCTACGCCCACCGCACTGACCCGCCAGAAAGTGCCCATGGTTTTACCTTCCAGAACGGTGGCAGGTTGTGTGGTCTGGGCAGGTTTCGGGGCTTCATCGCACCCGACAAAAAAGATCGTCACAGCCAGTAGTGCTGCGCGATAGAAATTCACTTCCATACGTAATTATCCTCATGCGAACGGGCGCAAGAGTACACCAAAAATCGTTGTTTGTACGACGAAAAAACGGCATTAAAAAAGGCCCCGCAGGGCCTTTTAACGACATGAGCGCAGATTAGAACTGGTAAACCAGACCCAGCGCTACGATATCATCGGTAGAGATGCGAGCATCACGGGTGAACTGGTTGTCATCCAGCAGGTTGATTTTGTAATCAACATAGGTAGACATGTTTTTGTTGAAGTAGTAGGTCGCGCCAACATCAACATATTTCAGGATATCCTGGTCGCCGTAACCATTGTTCAGGTCTTTACCTTTGGACTGCAGGTAAGCCACGGACGGACGCAGACCGAAGTCGAACTGGTACTGCGCAACAGCTTCAAAGTTCTGTGCTTTGTTAGCCCAGCCCAGGTTGCCCGCACGCGTTGCGTTGTAGGTCTGGGTGTACTGTGCTGCCAGGTAAACGTTATTCGCGTCGTATTTCAGACCGCCAGTGTAGGTTTCAGCACGGTCACCGGTACCGAAGTTCAGACGGTTCTGCTCGTCAGTACGTTTGGAGCTGGTGACTGCAGTACCCAGCGCGAAGCCTTCACCGATATCATAAGTGATAGATCCGCCAACGCCGTCGCCATTCTGACTCAGCGCATCACGACCGTTGCCGGTCACACCAGTCATACCTTCGCCTTCCGGGCTACCGTTTTTACCCTGGTACTGCAGGGCAAAGTTCAGGCCATCAACCAGACCGAAGAAGTCGGTGTTACGATAGGTCGCGAAGCCGTTACCACGCTGCTGCATGAAGTTGTCAGAACCGTAGGTGTCGCCGCCGAATTCCGGCAGAACGTCGGTCCAGGACGTTACGTCGTAAACTACGCCATAGTTACGACCGTAGTCGAAAGATCCTACGTCAGCGAATTTCAGACCAGCAAACGCCACACGGGTCCAGGAGTTGTTTTCGTTTTCAGAGGAGTTACCCTGAATCTGGTATTCCCACTGGCCGTAACCGGTCAGTTGGTCGTTAACCTGGGTTTCGCCTTTGAAGCCGATACGCATATAGGTCTGATCGCCATCTTTAGTGGAGTCATCAGAGAAATAGTGCAGACCGTCTACTTTACCGTACAGGTCTAATTTGTTGCCGTCTTTGTTATAAATTTCAGCCGCATTTGCTGCGCCTGCTACCAGCAGTGCTGGTACCAGGAGGGACAGTACTTTAACTTTCATGTTATTAACCCTCTGTTATATGCCTTTATTGCTTTTTTATGCCACTGCATACTGATTAAGCTCATTAACCAGTCGGCAACTTCATTCTCCGCAAAAACACAGAATAATCCAACACGAATATGATACTAAAACT
This sequence comes from Citrobacter sp. Cb004, assembly GCF_030337065.1. Taxonomy (NCBI): domain Bacteria; kingdom Pseudomonadati; phylum Pseudomonadota; class Gammaproteobacteria; order Enterobacterales; family Enterobacteriaceae; genus Citrobacter; species Citrobacter sp. Cb004. The sequence continues at coordinate 128,701 of NZ_JAOWCH010000070.1, forward strand.
TTTAAGGTGTTTCATTTATCTGCATAGATGTTTCAAAATATTAATACGAGGGAACTTTTTTAAAATCAAAAAACAGGCAAAATAAGCACAAATAATCAAGAACTGTTTTAATTAAATTTAAAATCAATAAGTTACATTGAAAATAGTTATAGCACTGAATGACAAAACAAAATCTTCACTCGCAACTAAAATAGACCCGCTATCATCATTAACTTTATTTATTACCGTCATTCATTCATGAATGTCTGTTTACCCCTATTTCAACCGAATGCTTCGCGTTCGGTTTTTTTTTACCCTTCTTTACACAAAACTTACCGTTCTGTGCTACCGATGCAAAACTATAACAACTATTAACTATCTCATTGCGTCGTATTCAGATATAAATCTGATTAATAATTTCTTGTTATTTAATGCTAAATGTATACGTTCCGTACAAATATTTGTACCCGCCTTTATCCACTGTACACCTTTGCATTGTCATAGCTGCAACAGAATGGAGCGTAAAAAATGCGGGCCATCCGGCGTGGTGTAAGTGTGGCAATTCATATATTACCCTTTATACTGCCCCATCATCTTTCGCGTCGTTTAACAGGTCATAAACACGAATGAGTCAGTCTGACACAACGGCTTCTACCCGATTCTCCCTGCTACCGGGAAGTATTACCCGTTTCTTCTTATTACTGATCGTTGTGCTGTTGGTGATGATGGGCGTTATGGTCCAGAGCGCCGTCAACACCTGGTTAAAGGATAAGAGCTATCAGATTGTCGATATCACCCATGCCATTCATAAAAGGGTCGATACCTGGCGATACGTGACCTGGCAAATCTATGACAATATTGCCGCCACGGCCAGTTCACCTGGTGCAGAAGGACTGCAGGAAACGCGTCTGAAACAAGACGTCTATTATCTTGAGAAACCGCGCAGAAAGACCGAGGCGCTGATTTTCGGTTCCCATGACAGTTCTACGCTGGAGATGACCCAACGCATCTCAACCTATCTTGATACGCTGTGGGGCGCGGAAAATGTTCCGTGGTCTATGTATTACCTGAATGGTCAGGACAATAGCCTGATCCTTATTTCAACGTTGCCGCTAAAAGATCTGACTTCCGGTTTTAAAGAGTCGACGATTGGTAATATTGTCGATTCACGGCGCGCGGAAATGTTACAACAGGCCAATGCACTGGATGAACGTGAAAGCTTCTCTTCACTGCGCCGTCTGGCATGGCAGAACGGGCATTACTTCACGCTACGCACGACCTTTAATCAGCCTGGACATCTGGCAACGGTTGTCGCCTTTGACCTGCCGATTAATGACTTGATCCCACCCGGCATGCCGCTGGACAGCTTCCATCTGGTTCCAGATGCCACGTCAACAACCGAGCATCTGAATGAAAAAGAGTCGCCTGACAGCGTCAGCATTAATTTCAACAACAGTAAAATTGAGATCTCTTCGGCGCTAAACTCAACGGATATGCGGCTGGTGTGGCAGGTTCCGTTTGGCTCATTGCTGCTCGACACCTTACAAAGCATTCTGCTGCCGCTGTTACTCAACATTGCTTTGTTGGCCCTGGCGCTGTTTGGCTATACCACCTTTCGCCACCTCCCTGCCCGTTCCACCGAAGTGGCACCAAACCTTGCGGCAAATAATGAACTGCGTGTTCTGCGCGCCATCAATGAAGAGATTGTTTCTTTGCTGCCTCTGGGCTTGCTGGTGCACGATCAAGAAGCAAACCGCACGGTTATCAGCAATAAAATTGCCGACCACCTGCTACCGCATTTAAATTTGCAAAACATTACCAGTATGGCGGAGCAGCATCAGGGGGTGATTCAGGCCACCATCAATAATGAGCTGTATGAGATCCGGCTGTTCCGTAGCCAGATCTCATCGAGAACGCAGATCTTTATTATTCGTGACCAGGACCGCGAAGTGCTGGTTAATAAGAAGCTGAAGCAAGCGCAGCGACTGTATGAGAAAAACCAGCAGGCCCGGGCGGCCTTTATGCAGAATATCGGCAGCGCACTGAAAGACCCGGCGAAAACACTTGCCGCTAATGCTGCCGCACTGAATAGCCCGGACAGCCAGAAACTGGCCAATCAGGCAGACGTTCTGGTGCGTATGGTAGATGAAATCCAGTTGGCCAACCTGCTGGAAAGCGACGCCTGGAAAAGTGAATCGACGCTGTTTTCCGTGCAGTCGTTAATTGATGACGTGGTTCCGGAGGTTCTGCCAGCCATTAAACGTAAAGGGCTGCAGCTACTGATTAAAAATCACCTTAGCGCCCATGATGAACGCCGCGGCGACCGCGATGCCCTGCGCCGTATTTTGCTGTTGCTGATCCAATATGCGGTAACCACCACGCAAATTGGCAAAATCACGCTGGAAGTCGACCAGGATGAGTCGGAGACTGAACGCCTGACCTTCCGCATTCTGGATACCGGGCAAGGTGTCACGTTGAATGAAGTTGATAACCTGCACTTCCCGTTCATCAATGACACCCAGGGCGATCGGTATAGCAAGGCCAACCCGCTGACGTTCTGGTTATGCGATCAGCTCGCCCGCAAGCTAGGTGGACACCTGAACATTAAAGCGCGGGAAGAACTTGGAACACGTTATATAGTCCATGTTAAAATGCCGCTGCACGATCAACATGCTGAAAGTGAAGAGCGTTTGTTAGATGACGTCTGCATAATGGTTGATGTCACCTCTAATGACGTACGCAGCATCGTATTACGCCAACTGGAGAACTGGGGAGCAACCTGCATCACGCCTGATGAGCGGTTGAATAGTCAAGAATATGATCTCTTTTTAACAGATAATCCGTCTAATCTTACTGCCTCAGGCCTTCTTTTAAGCGATGATGAGTCTGGCGTGCGGAAAATTGGCCCTGGTCAGCTGCGCGTCAACTTTAATATGAGCAATGCTATGCAGGAAGCTGTCCTCGAGCTGATAGAAGAGCAGCTGGCACAAGAAGAGATCCAGGAACTCCCCCTCGGCGGAGATGAAAACGCCGAACTTCATGCCAGTGGTTACTATGCACTCTTTGTAGACACAGTACCGGATGATGTTAAGAGGTTGTATACTGAGGCAGCAACCAGCGATTTCGCTGCGTTAGCCCAAACGGCCCATCGCCTGAAAGGCGTGTTTGCCATGCTTAATCTGGTACCCGGCAAGCAGTTATGTGAAGCGCTGGAACATCTTATTCAAGAGAAAGATGCTCCAGGTATAGAAAAATACATCAGCGACATTGACGATTACGTCAAGAGCTTGCTGTAGCAAGGTAGCCCAATACATGAACACTATGAACGTAATTATTGCCGATGACCACCCGATTGTACTGTTCGGTATTCGTAAATCACTTGAGCAAATCGAGTGGGTAAACGTTGTCGGCGAATTTGAAGACTCCACTGCACTGATCAACAATTTGCCTAAGTTAGATGCTCATGTGTTGATTACCGACCTCTCCATGCCGGGAGATAAATACGGTGACGGGATCACGTTAATTAAGTATATCAAGCGCCATTTCCCGAGCCTGTCGATTATTGTTCTCACCATGAACAACAACCCGGCAATCCTGAGCGCGGTGCTGGATCTCGATATTGAAGGAATTGTCCTGAAGCAAGGCGCGCCAACAGATCTGCCGAAAGCGCTTGCCGCGCTGCAGAAGGGTAAGAAATTCACCCCAGAAAGCGTTTCTCGTCTGCTGGAAAAAATCAGCGCCAGCGGCTACGGCGACAAACGTCTGTCACCGAAAGAGAGCGAAGTTCTGCGCCTGTTTGCCGAAGGTTTCCTGGTTACTGAAATCGCGAAAAAACTCAACCGCAGTATTAAAACCATCAGCAGCCAGAAAAAGTCGGCAATGATGAAACTCGGTGTGGAAAACGATATCGCCCTGTTGAATTACCTTTCTTCCGTCACGCTGAGTCCGTCAGACAAAGAGTAATTCTTTTAACATCGACGTGCCTGATGGCACGGCGTTTATCAGGCCTACGAATGACACGATGTTGTGCGTGTTACGTAGGCCGGATAAGGCAAACGCCCCATCCGGCCTCTTTTATTCCCGCGCCTTTCTCACTCTTTCCGCATAGACCGTCAGCGTTTGCTTCAATACATCTAACGTCACCGGCTTAGACAGACAGCTATCCATACCTGACTCCAGACAACGCTGCTTCTCTTCAGCCAGCGCGTTGGCCGTCACGCCGACAACCGGCAGGGTTAATCCTAACTGGCGAATACGCTGGGTCAGACGATAACCATCCATGTTCGGCATGTTAACGTCGCTCAGCACGATGTCGATATGGTTTTTACTCAGTACATTGAGTGCGTCCACGCCGTCATTCGCGGTTTTACACTGATACCCCAACGATCCCAACTGATCGGCCAGTAAACGCCTGTTGATAGGATGATCGTCGACCACCAGAATCATCATGTCATCGTTAGTTGCAGCAACTTTATCCGGGGCTGGCAACGCCGTTGAAAGCTCTTCACTGCTCAGCTCAAGGCTGTAGATATGCGCCAACAGCGCGGGCAATTCGTGAGGCGATGCCACGCTGTGCACCCACTCCCCAGGCCCCCTTTCCAGCGGAATACCGATATGACGACGGCAGAAAATCACCGCGGCGCGTCCCTGCCACGCCTGCTCCAGCACATCGTCGGCAATCAGCAGGTCATCCGCATCCGGTTGCTGTCCCTCATAGCACTGCACCGTCATCCCGTTACGCGCCAGACTGGATTCAATAAACTGGTACAGCGACGCGTTACGCACCGCCAGCCAGCAACGTTTGCCGACAAGCCCTTCGATACCTTTTTTCAGCGGGTACTGCGCGCCATAAAGCGGAATACGCAGCATAAACTGGCTACCCATTCCCGGTTCAGAATCGACGGAAATATCCCCATCCATCATGCTGATCAGTTTTTCACAGATAGCCAAACCAAGCCCGGTTCCCTGGAAATTACGCTGTACGCCGGTTCCCACCTGGAAGAAAGGATCGAACAAGCGGACGACCTCTTTAGCTGGGATCCCAACCCCGGTATCACGCACGCGAATACTGAGATAGTCTTCGTTACACTGCACGTGCAGCACAATGCAGCCGGTATCGGTAAACTTGATAGCATTACTCAGCAGATTGGAAATCACCTGCTGCAAACGCATAGGATCACCATTGAGCGCCACCGGTACATTCGGGTCGATAAAGCAGTACAACCCCAGCTGTTTGCGAACCACCAGCGGCAAATAGTTAGCCGTAATATGATTCATTACTTCACGCGGTGAAAACTCGCGCGGTTCAATCTTCAGCTGTTCAGATTCAATTTTCGAGAAATCGAGAATATCGCTGATAATCTTCAACAGCAGGCTGGAAGAGTTGTTCATCGCCGTCACCAGGCGATCCACTCCGTTGGGTAACTCTTTGGTTTGCAACAAATCAAGGTTACCGATAATGCCATACAGCGGCGTACGCAGCTCGTGGCTTACCGTCGCAAGGAACATCGATTTGGACTGGCTCGCCTGCTCCGCCGCCTGCGCCATCTCCTGCAACGACTCTTCCATTTTAACGCGCGCGCTGATGTCAACCAGCACACAAATTGCCACGTTTTCATTACGATAGCGCGAGTGCACAAAGCTGATTTGCAGATTGGTATTGTTGCTGGTCAGCACATCAACAAAATTGACCTGCTGGCCGCAGATAATTTGCGTTAACCGTTGCCGGTCTTCATGCGTTAGCATGTTGAGATAGGTGTGCGCCAGCTCATTACTCAGGATGTTAATGCCATCTATCGTACGCAGAATACAAATCCCAACCGGCGCGGAAGCCACGATTTTACGGTTAAACTGCTCGTGCTCTTCCAGACGCTGGGCATCGCTTTCCGCAGGAATAAAAATGCGTCGCTCATACATGCGCGTGAGCATAAATAACGCCGCGCCAACCAGCACATTCAGCAGAATAGCGTTCAGGATCATCATGCGGATCCGCTCCAGTACCAGGTCAACCGGTACGGAGTACACAATGCTTAGCGATGACGGTGGCAGGTTTTTCTTCAGCACCAGTTCGTGAAAACCCGACGTATAGCCAAACCAGGAGCGCTCCTGCATCCAGCGAGGTTCAGCCTTAATATTCCCCTCAGGGCCGGTGAGCGAAATCAGCGCATGACCATTTTCATCAAGGATGGTCACTCCCATCGGCAAACTGCCCGGCGTGAAAAAGTTCTCCATGCGGATAGGCTGTTCCACACCCAACAGCGCCTGCAGGCGATTAGCGAGATAAACCGGCGTCAGCGCATAGAAATAGCCTATCCCCGGCCGCGGCCCCTGGCTAATCCAGAACAGGTTATTACCATTTTCGTCCTGCGGTGCATTGCGATACTTAATAATGCGCTCATGCAGCGCCTTCAACGCCCCGTCACGTTCGACAGGCATATCACGCAGACCGAAATTGGCCATGCAAAGGTTGTCGCTGCCGATCAGGAACACACGATTCAAATCATAGGCCGCGGAAAAGTTATCCCGCCAGTAGCGCATAAACCACGCCAGCGATTCCAGCGAACCTCGCCAGGCGTTGCCCATCACCGAGCAGTCGGAGTCGGCAAACAGCGGCTCGAAGTTTGGCACGGCGGTTTTATCATCCCGCGCGCGCAACGACATCACGCCGTTTTCCGCCGTTAAGCGATTCTCCGCGATATATTTCAGCTCTTTAATCACATCAGAGGTGCGCTGAATGTAACGTTGGGCCTGATCGGAACTGAGGTTAAGCTCCTGGTGAATCTCGGACTCTCTCTGGTGCAGCGCATTCACGATGTAGAAAACGGAGGCAAATGCGATTAGCCCCCAGATCAGGAGCGCCAACGCCCTGAACAGATAGCGTGAGACTTTTAGCGTTGAATGAACGGAAGCAAGGTATTTCAAAGGGGCGAAGCTCCGCCTCAGGGCATTAATAGAGTGTGGTTAAGGTAGCGGTAAATGTCCGGCGTCGCAATGCCCTCTCTTTACGGGAATATGATACACCGCTCTGAAACCATTGTCTTAACCCGTGATAATCGTCGTTTGCCTGAAAAACACTGCACGGATGTCAGAATGCGCGACCTGAGATGGCTGGCTCGTCGGTTATACCCACGACGATTACGCAACCAAATGATCATGATGGCCATCCTGATGGTCATCATTCCGACGATATCTATAGGTTATATCGTAGAAACTGAAGGCCGTTCAGCAGTCTTATCTGAAAAAGAGAAAAAACTGTCATCGGTGATAACCCTGCTAAACGATGCGCTGGGCGACCGCTTTAGTCACTACCCAAATTTGCCGCGTGAAGCACGCATTCGCGCGCTTAATCAAGAGTTGGCCCCCATCACCGAGCGCATTACGCAAGCGTTTCCCGGCATTGGCGCCGGGTATTATCACAAAGCGCTGGATGCCATTATCACCTACGCCCCCTCCGCGCTTTACCAAAGCAACGTAGGTATCACCATCACCGAGGATCATCCCGGACGCGAAGTGATGAGTAGCAACGCGCCTGTGGTCTATTCCGGGCGACAGGTTCGCGGCGACATACTCAATTCGATGATCCCAATAGCGCGCCAGGGAGAGGTTATTGGGTATATCTGGGCCAATGAGCTCACCGAAGATATCCGCCAGCAGGCCTGGAGAATGGACGTCAGGATTATTGCCGTACTGGTTGCCGGGCTCATCTGTAGCCTGCTGCTCATCGTGCACTTCTCACGTCGACTCAGTGCGAATATCGACATCATCACCGATGGGCTTTCCACGCTGGCACAAAAAACCCCTACCCGATTGCCTGAACTCCCCGGCGAGTTAGGACAAATCAGCCGTAGCGTCAATGCGCTGGCACAAACGCTACGGGAAACCAAAACCCTTAACGATCTGATCATTGAAAATGCCGCAGATGGCGTGATCGCCATCGACAGGCAAGGTGACGTTACCACCATGAACCCGGCGGCAGAGCAGATAACAGGCTACACGCTGCATGAGCTGGTCGGACAGCCCTATGCGACGCTCTTTGCCAATACGCAGTTTTATAGCCCGGTACTGGACACCCTTGAGCACGGTACTGAACATGTGGCCCAGGAGATTAGCTTTCCAGGACGAGAACGCACCATTGAGATCAGTGTAACCACCAGTCGGATCCATAACGCACACGGCGAGCTGATTGGCGCGCTGGTTATTTTCTCCGATTTAACCGCCCGTAAAGAGACCCAGCGTCGACTGGCGCAAACCGAAAGGCTTGCCACCCTGGGTGAGCTGATGGCCGGCGTCGCGCATGAAGTGCGAAACCCGCTGACCGCAATTCGTGGGTACGTCCAGATCATCCGCCAGCAAACCTCGCTGCCGGAACATCAGGAATATTTATCTGTTGTGCTGAATGAAATTGATTCCATCAATAAAGTTATTCAACAACTGTTAGATTTCTCACGACCACGACAAAGCCAGTGGCAACAGATTCGGCTCAATGCGCTCATTGAAGAGACGCTAATCCTGGTGCAAACCGCTGGCCTGCAGGCACGGATCGCCTTTACAACGGAATTAGATCCCAGCCTGCCGCCGATCGTCGCCGATCGCGAGCTTCTCAAACAGGTGATCCTCAATATTTTAATCAATGCGGTGCAGGCGATCGCTGCGCGAGGCGAAATTCGCATCCGTACCTGGCAATACTCGGCCTCGCAACAGGCCGTGATGATTGAAGATAATGGCAACGGTATCGATCTCGCCATACAGAAGAAAATATTCGATCCCTTTTTTACGACAAAAGCATCAGGCACCGGTCTTGGACTGGCGCTGAGCCAGCGCATCATCAACGCGCATCAGGGGGATATCCACGTAACCAGCCAGCCTGGCTGCGGGGCGATATTCACTCTGATTTTACCTCTTAACCCGCAGGGAAATCCGTCAGAATGAAAACGACCTATCGTATTCTCATCGTTGATGATGAAGAAAATGTTCGCCGTATGCTTGCCACCGCATTTTCCCTGCAAGGGCATGAGACACATTGCGCCAGCGACGGGAAAGCCGCGCTGAGCCTGTTTAGCGAAACGCAGCCAGACGTGGTGCTGATGGACATTCGCATGCCGGAGATGGACGGTATCGACGCGCTGAAAGTTATGCGCACGCAGCAACCACGGATCCCCGTCATTCTGATGACCGCTTACGCTGAAGTAGAAACCGCAGTAGAAGCTTTACGTAGCGGCGCATTCGACTACGTGATTAAGCCCTTTGATCTCGACGAGCTAAGCATGGTGATTCAACGCGCATTGCAACTGCAGGAGATGAAACAGGAAATCCGCAATCTGCATAAAGCGTTGACCACCAGCTGGCAGTGGGGACATATTTTGACCACCAGCCCGCGTATGATGGATATCTGTAAAGACACGGCGAAAATCGCCCTCTCCCAGGCAAACGTGTTGATTAGCGGTGAAAGCGGCACAGGAAAAGAGCTGATCGCCCGCGCCATTCACTACAACAGCAAACGCGCCAATGGCCCCTTTATCAAAATTAACTGCGCGGCCCTGCCGGAGTCGTTGTTGGAAAGCGAGCTATTTGGTCACGAAAAAGGCGCGTTTACCGGGGCACAGACATTACGCCAGGGATTGTTCGAACGCGCTCATCAGGGAACTTTATTGCTTGATGAAATTGGCGAGATGCCGCTGGTGCTGCAGGCCAAGCTGCTGCGCATTTTGCAAGAGAGGGAGTTTGAACGCATCGGCGGGCACCAGACCATTCGCGTTGACATTCGAATCGTCGCCGCCACCAACCGCTGTCTGCAAACGATGGTGAAGGAAGGAACGTTTCGCGAAGACCTGTTTTACCGGCTCAACGTTATCCATCTGACTTTGCCGCCCTTACGCGAGCGTCGTGAAGATATTGCCTTATTAGCAAACCACTTTTTACAAAAATTCAGCTCTGAAAATCAGCGGGATATTATCGAAATCGACCCGACGGCGATGTCGATCCTCACCGCCTGGCCCTGGCCCGGTAACATTCGCGAACTGTCAAACGTCATCGAACGTGCAGTCGTTATGAATACCGGTGCGGTGATCTTTGCCGACGATCTCCCCGACCCGTTGCGCAACCCGGTTAGCGCCACAACAGAAACAAAACCGACTTACTCCGGGGAACGCAATCTGAAAGAAGAGATTAAACGTGAGGAAAAACGAATTATCCTCGAAGTCCTCGACAATCAGGACGGCAATCGCACCCGCACGGCGCTGATGCTGGGAATTAGCCGTCGCGCTTTAATGTATAAATTACAAGAGTACGGCATCGACCCATCGGGTTCCTGATACGCAAATTTGCTATGCAGAATTTTGCACACTGCGCAAAATTCTGCATAACCCCTCGTGGTCTCCTTTCACCAGGACCACAAAAACAAACCAATAAATTCAATCAATTAAACATTAATACGTTTCTTTAGTCATTCTGGCACCCTGCTTGCAATTCCCTGAGCGTACCCAAAATGGAGTATGCAAAAAGGGAAACATAATGAAAACAAAACTGATTACCTTACAAGACGCTGCGGGCTTCTTTCGTGACGGCATGACCATCATGGTCGGTGGTTTTATGGGCGTTGGCACACCACCTCGTCTGGTTGAAGCCCTGCTGGAGTCCGGCGTCAGAGATCTGACGCTGATTGCTAACGATACCGCCTTTGTCGATACCGGTATCGGCCCCCTGATCGTCAATGGGCGGGTGAGCAAAGTGATTGCCTCGCACATTGGTACAAACCCGGAAACAGGTCGTCGCATGATTGCCGGCGAGATGGATGTACAGCTGGTTCCGCAAGGTACCCTGATCGAGCAGATTCGCTGCGGCGGCGCGGGTCTTGGCGGCTTTCTGACCCCCACTGGCGTTGGCACCATCGTGGAAGAAGGCAAGCAAACCATGACGCTTGAGGGTAAAACCTGGCTGCTTGAACGCCCATTACGCGCCGATTTAGCGCTTATTCGCGCCCACCGCTCTGACATGCTTGGCAACCTCACCTACCAGCTCAGCGCCCGTAACTTTAACCCTCTGATTGCCCTCGCCGCTGACATCACGCTGGTCGAACCGGACGAAATGGTTGAAACAGGGGAGCTGCAGCCTGACCAGATTGTGACCCCCGCCGCCGTTATCGACCATATCGTCATTCCACAGGAGAGCTAATCATGGATGCTAAACAACGTATTGCGCGCCGGGTGGCGCAAGAACTTCGCGATGGCGATATCGTCAACTTAGGTATCGGCCTGCCAACGATGGTAGCCAACTACTTACCTGCTGATATTCACATTACGCTGCAATCTGAGAACGGTTTTCTGGGGCTGGGCCCAGTCACCACCGCCCATCCTGACCTGGTGAACGCGGGCGGCCAACCGTGCGGTATTTTGCCGGGCGCGGCGATGTTTGATAGCGCCATGTCGTTCGCGTTGATTCGCGGCGGTCATGTTGATGCCTGTGTGCTTGGCGGGTTGCAGGTCGATGAGCAGGCAAACCTCGCCAACTGGGTGGTTCCCGGCAAGATGGTGCCCGGCATGGGGGGCGCAATGGATCTGGTGACCGGTGCGCGTAAAGTCATTATCGCCATGGAGCATTGCGCAAAAGACGGCTCCGCAAAAATCCTGCGTCAATGCACCATGCCGCTCACCGCGCAGCATGCTGTGCATATGCTGGTCACCGAGCTGGCTGTATTCCGCTTTATAGATGGCAAGATGTGGCTGACTGAAATCGTCGAAGGATGCGACATCGCCACGCTATGTGAAAAAACCGAAGCACAGTTTGAAATTGCCGACGATCTGCGCATCCTGCGAGGTGACGCATGATTGGCCGCATCGCTCGCTTTATGACACGGGTAGTCAGCCGCTGGCTGCCCGACCCACTGATTTTCGCCATGTTATTAACGTTGCTGACCTTTGGCATCGCGCTGTGGTTAACGCCGCAGACCCCCATCAGCATGGTGAAATTCTGGGGTGACGGTTTCTGGAACCTGCTGGCGTTTGGTATGCAGATGGCGCTGATCATCGTAACCGGCCATGCGTTAGCCAGTTCCGGGCCGGTGAAAAGCCTGCTGCGTACGGCGGCATCCGCCGCCAAAACCCCCGCTCAGGGCGTCATGCTGGTGACTTTTTTTGGTTCAGTTGCCTGCGTTATTAACTGGGGATTTGGTCTGGTGGTCGGGGCGATGTTCGCCCGCGAAGTTGCTCGTCGGGTACCGGGTTCCGATTATCCGTTACTGATTGCCTGCGCCTACATCGGGTTCCTGACCTGGGGCGGCGGCTTCTCCGGCTCAATGCCTTTGCTGGCGGCAACGCCTGGCAACCCGGTCGAGCACGTAGCGGGCCTCATTCCTGTCGCGGATACCCTGTTCACCGGCTTCAATATTTTCATCACGCTCGGCCTGATTGTGGTGATGCCGTTTATCACCCGGATGATGACGCCAAAACCTTCAGATGTGGTGAGCATCGATCCGAAACTGTTACTGGAAGAAGCTGATTTTCAGAAGAAACTGCCGCCAGATGCGCCGCCATCTGAAAAACTGGAAGAGAGCCGCATTCTGGCGCTGATCATCGGTGCATTAGGGATTGCCTATCTGGGTATCTACTTTGCCGAGAAAGGTTTCAACATCACCATCAACACCGTCAACCTGATGTTTATGATTGCCGGTTTGCTGCTGCACAAAACGCCGATGGCCTATATGCGTGCCGTTAGTGCTGCCGCACGGAGTACCGCTGGGATTCTGGTGCAATTCCCCTTCTATGCCGGCATTCAGTTGATGATGGAGCACTCCGGCCTCGGTGGGCTCATTACTGAATTTTTCATCAACGTTGCCAACAAAGATACCTTCCCACTGATGACTTTCTTCAGTTCAGCGCTGATTAACTTTGCCGTGCCATCCGGCGGTGGCCATTGGGTTATTCAGGGACCGTTCGTCATGCCTGCCGCTCAGGCGCTGGGTGCCGATCTTGGCAAATCAGTCATGGCCATTGCCTACGGTGAGCAGTGGATGAACATGGCACAACCGTTCTGGGCGCTACCCGCGCTGGCCATCGCCGGTCTCGGAGTACGCGACATTATGGGCTACTGCATCACCGCCCTGCTCTTCTCCGGCGTCATTTTTGTTATTGGATTGACCTTGTTCTGACGGCAACAACTTAATTAAAGGAACTGAAAAATGAAAAACTGTGTCATCGTCAGTGCGGCACGTACCGCAATCGGCAGTTTTAACGGCGCACTGGCAACTACGGGTGCCGTCGAGCTTGGCTCAATCGTCATTAGAGCCGCTCTTGAACGCGCGCACCTTGACCCACAGCGCGTGGACGAGGTGATTATGGGCAACGTGCTGCAGTCAGGACTCGGGCAAAACCCAGCGCGTCAGGCATTATTAAAAAGCGGCCTGTCCGACACCGTTTGCGGCTTTACCGTCAACAAAGTGTGCGGCTCTGGCCTGAAAAGCGTGGCGCTTGCCGCCCTCGCTATCAAGGCCGGACAAGCCCAGGCGATCGTCGCGGGTGGGATGGAAAACATGAGCCTGGCCCCCTACCTGTTAGACGCAAAAGCCCGCTGGGGCTATCGCCTCGGTGACGGGCAATTATCCGACGTGATTCTGCGCGATGGCCTGATCTGCGCCGAGCATGGTTACCACATGGGGATCACTGCAGAAAATGTTGCCAAAGAGTATGGCATCAGCCGCGAAATGCAGGATGAACTGGCTCTACAGTCGCAGCGTAAAGCCATTGCCGCAATCGAGTCTGGCGCATTTGAGGCTGAAATCGTGCCCGTCAGCGTGTCATCACGGAAGAAAACCATCATCTTTGAGCGTGACGAATTCCCCAAAGCTGACTCGACGGCCGAAGGCCTCGCCGCATTGCGTCCAGCCTTTGATAAAGCAGGAACCGTCACCGCAGGTAACGCCTCGGGGATCAACGACGGTGCAGCGGCATTAGTGATAATGGAAGAGTCCGCAGCACTGGAGGCTGGGCTGAAGCCACTGGCGCGAATCAAAGCCTGGGCCAGTGGCGGCGTAGCACCGGCTATGATGGGCATGGGGCCGGTTCCCGCCACGCTGAAGGCACTGCAACTGAGCGGCTTACAGCTTTCTGATATCGATCTGATCGAAGCTAACGAGGCATTTGCTGCTCAGTTTCTTGCCGTTGGTAAAACGCTGGGGTTTGATCCGCAAAAGGTTAACGTCAACGGTGGGGCAATTGCTCTGGGACACCCTATCGGCGCCAGCGGCGCACGAATACTGGTGACGCTGCTGCATGCGCTACAGGCACGGGATCAAACGCTTGGACTGGCCACGTTGTGCATCGGCGGCGGTCAGGGCATTGCGATGATAGTGGAGCGAATGAATTAAAAAAAAGGGCCGGATATTTCCGGCCCTTTTTATCACGTCTTAATTACTCTTCAGCGTCGTCCGCTGCATCGTCATCGCTTTCCGCTTCAGGCGCGATATCCTCGTCCCCTTCAGCAGCGCTACCGTCGATGGAGTCGAGCTCTTCATCATCAACCGGTTCAGCAACGCGTTGCAGACCCACAACGTTTTCATCTTCCGCAGTACGGATGAGGATCACGCCCTGGGTGTTACGTCCTACCACGCTGATTTCCGACACGCGAGTACGCACCAGCGTACCTGCATCGGTGATCATCATGATCTGGTCGGTATCTTCAACCTGCACTGCGCCGACAACGGAACCGTTGCGCTCGGTGACTTTGATGGAGATAACGCCCTGGGTCGCACGAGACTTGGTCGGATACTCTTCCGCCGCCGTACGCTTACCGTAGCCGTTCTGGGTAACGGTCAGGATAGCACCTTCACCGCGCGGAACGATCAGCGATACCACGCTGTCGCTTTCCGCCAGTTTGATACCGCGTACGCCGGTCGCGGTACGTCCCATCGGACGAACAGCCCCCTCTTTGAAGCGCACCACTTTACCGGCAGCAGAGAACAGCATAACTTCGTCACTACCAGACGTCAGGTCAACGCCAATCAGCTCATCGCCTTCGTTCAGGTTAACCGCAATGATACCGGCAGAACGCGGACGGCTGAACTCGGTCAGCGCTGTTTTCTTCACGGTACCGCTGGCGGTTGCCATGAAGACGTTGACGCCTTCTTCGTACTCACGTACTGGCAGAATTGCGGTGATACGTTCGTTAGCTTCCAGTGGCAGCAGGTTGACGATAGGACGTCCACGCGCACCACGGCTTGCTTCCGGCAACTGATAAACCTTCATCCAGTACAAACGACCGCGGCTGGAGAAGCAGAGGATCGTGTCATGGGTGTTGGCCACCAGCAGGCGGTCGATAAAGTCTTCTTCTTTAATTCGTGCTGCAGATTTGCCTTTACCGCCACGACGCTGCGCTTCGTAATCGGTTAACGGCTGATATTTCACGTAGCCCTGATGAGACAAGGTCACGACAACATCTTCCTGGCTAATCAGATCTTCGATGTTGATGTCAGCGCTGTTCGCGGTGATTTCGGTCCGACGTGCGTCGCCGAACTGTTCACGAATCAGCTCCATCTCTTCACGGATGACTTCCATCAGACGATCGGCGCTGCCCAGAATGTGCAGCAGTTCAGCGATCTGCTCCAGCAGCTCTTTGTATTCGTCGAGCAGTTTTTCGTGCTCAAGGCCGGTCAGTTTCTGCAAACGCAGATCCAGAATGGCCTGGGCCTGCTGTTCAGTCAGGTAGTACTGACCGTCACGCACGCCAAATTCCGGTTCCAGCCATTCAGGACGCGCGGCATCATCGCCGGCACGTTCCAACATGGCAGAAACGTTACCCAGCTCCCACGAACGCGCGACCAGCCCTGCTTTCGCTTCTGCCGGGGTCGGCGCACGGCGGATCAGTTCGATGATCGGATCGATGTTCGCCAGCGCAATCGCCAGTGCTTCAAGGATGTGCGCACGGTCGCGGGCTTTACGCAGTTCAAAGATAGTACGGCGGGTTACGACTTCACGGCGGTGACGTACAAACGCAGCAATAATATCTTTCAGGTTCATGATTTTCGGCTGTCCATGGTGCAACGCAACCATGTTGATACCGAAAGAAACCTGCAGTTGGGTCTGGGAGTAGAGGTTATTCAGAACCACTTCCCCGACTGCGTCGCGTTTCACTTCAATCACGATGCGCATACCGTCTTTGTCAGACTCGTCACGCAGCGCGCTGATACCTTCAACGCGTTTGTCTTTTACCAGCTCGGCGATTTTCTCGATCAGGCGCGCTTTGTTCACCTGATACGGAATTTCATGGACGATGATGGTTTCACGGCCAGTTTTGGCATCCGCTTCGACTTCCGCGCGCGCGCGGATGTACACTTTGCCACGGCCGGTACGGTAGGCTTCTTCAATACCACGACGACCGTTGATGATCGCGGCGGTCGGGAAGTCCGGACCCGGAATATGTTCCATCAGCCCTTCAATGCTGATGTCTTCATCGTCAATGTATGCCAGGCAGCCGTTGATCACTTCCGTCAGGTTGTGCGGCGGAATGTTGGTCGCCATACCTACCGCGATACCGGACGAGCCGTTCACCAGCAGGTTAGGAATTTTGGTTGGCATGACGTCAGGAATTTGTTCGGTGCCGTCGTAGTTATCGACGAAATCCACCGTTTCTTTTTCCAGGTCAGCCATCAGCTCATGGGCGATTTTCGACATACGGATTTCCGTATAACGCATCGCCGCTGCGGAGTCGCCATCGACAGAACCAAAGTTACCCTGACCATCTACCAGCATGTAACGCAAGGAGAATGGCTGCGCCATACGAACAATGGTGTCGTAAACGGCGGTATCACCATGAGGGTGGTATTTACCGATTACGTCACCAACGACACGGGCAGATTTTTTATAGGCTTTATTCCAGTCGTTGCCCAATACGTTCATGGCGTAAAGTACGCGACGGTGAACCGGCTTCAGGCCATCTCGGACGTCCGGCAGCGCACGGCCAACAATGACCGACATCGCATAATCCAGATAGGAGCTCTTCAGCTCTTCCTCAATGTTGACCGGTGTAATTTCTCTCGCAAGGTCGCTCATCTAACCGCTATCCCTCTACTGTATCCCGGATTCAAAGGTCGCAAATTATAACACATCCGTGCAGATTCAGGTAAATGGATTCCCCCTGACAGAGGCTTTATTCATCCCGTCAGGCTGATATACTCATTTGCATCGCAAATTTAGGAGTAGAAGCCCCAATGAATGCCGAAAAACCTCCGGTAACTCACAACGTTGATCAGGAAGAAATTGCCAAGTTTGAAGCAGTCGCGTCACGCTGGTGGGATCTTGAGGGTGAATTTAAGCCACTGCACCGTATTAACCCGCTGCGCCTGGGCTATATCACGGAGCGCTCAGGCGGCCTGTTTGGTAAAAAGGTACTCGACGTCGGCTGCGGCGGCGGCATTCTGGCAGAAAGCATGGCGCGCGAAGGCGCAACCGTCACCGGTCTGGACATGGGCTTTGAACCGTTACAGGTAGCAAAACTGCATGCGCTGGAGAGTGGTATCCAGGTGGAATACGTTCAAGAAACGGTTGAAGAACATGCGGAAAAACATGCGCATCAGTATGACGTTGTGACCTGCATGGAAATGCTGGAGCACGTACCGGACCCGCAGTCGGTGGTCAGGGCATGCGCCAGACTGGTCAAACCGGGCGGCGAAGTGTTTTTCTCCACGCTTAATCGCAACGGCAAATCCTGGCTAATGGCGGTGGTCGGCGCGGAATATATTTTGCGTATGGTGCCGAAAGGCACGCATGATGTGAAAAAATTCATTAAGCCGGCTGAACTGTTAGAGTGGGTTGACCAGACCGTACTGAAAGAGCGTCATATGACCGGCCTGCACTACAACCCGATCACCAACAGTTTTAAACTCGGCCCCGGCGTTGATGTGAACTATATGCTACACACTACCGCGCAAGCAGATTAACCCCCTCCACCCGGCCGGATAAGGCGTGCAACGCCGCAATCCGGCACAGTGCCTGATAGTGCGCAGCTTTCGGGCCTGCGCATCGCCTACCAATCCTGAGTAGGATCGTCAGGGCAATTTTTGCGCCAGGTCATAAGAACTTACCTTGCCTTAGATGAAGAAATCAGCACTCGATCAAATTTTCTATTTTTTTTCTCAATTATTGACATCCTCGCCAGGCCTTATAAGACGCGCACTTAGCGATTATTACCCTTTTGCAACCTCAATTTAACCTCAAAATCAACTCTTGTACTGAAAAGAATCCCTACTAGAATACTCACCATATAGCGTCTACTTTATCAAACAACCCCTACATATAGTATTTATCCACAGACTTAGTCACAACATGACTTTGTGGATAATATGGGGGATATTTTTTCTTTCACGGACAGGTAAAAAACCACATGAATCAGAGTCTGCTGGTGACAAAGCGTGATGGTAGTACAGAGCGCATCAATCTCGACAAAATCCACCGAGTTCTGGATTGGGCGGCAGAAGGACTGAATAACGTATCGATTTCTCAGGTCGAGTTGCGCTCCCACATTCAGTTTTATGACGGTATCAAGACATCCGATATCCATGAAACAATCATCAAAGCTGCCGCCGACCTGATCTCCCGCGAGGCACCGGATTATCAGTACCTGGCTGCTCGCCTGGCGATTTTCCATCTGCGCAAAAAAGCCTACGGCGAGTTTGAACCGCCGAAACTGTTCGACCATGTCGTGAAAATGGTTGAAATGGGCAAATACGACAATCATCTGCTGGAAGACTACACGGAAGAAGAGTTCAAGCAGATGGACTCGTTCATCGTACACGACCGTGATATGACCTTCTCCTACGCTGCGGTGAAGCAGTTAGAAGGTAAATACCTGGTACAAAACCGTGTTACCGGTGAGATTTATGAAAGCGCGCAGTTCCTCTACATTCTGGTAGCGGCCTGCCTGTTCTCTAACTATCCGCGTGAAACGCGTCTGCAATACGTAAAACGTTTCTACGACGCCGTTTCTACGTTTAAAATTTCGCTGCCGACGCCGATTATGTCCGGCGTGCGCACCCCTACCCGTCAGTTCAGCTCCTGCGTACTGATCGAGTGCGGCGACAGCCTGGACTCCATCAACGCCACCTCCAGCGCGATTGTGAAATACGTTTCCCAGCGCGCCGGCATCGGTATCAACGCCGGTCGCATCCGTGCGCTGGGTAGCCCGATCCGCGGCGGAGAAGCGTTCCACACCGGTTGTATTCCGTTCTACAAGCACTTCCAGACCGCGGTAAAATCCTGCTCCCAGGGCGGCGTACGCGGCGGTGCTGCAACGCTGTTCTACCCAATGTGGCACCTGGAAGTTGAAAGCCTGCTGGTCCTGAAAAACAACCGTGGCGTCGAAGGCAACCGCGTGCGTCACATGGACTACGGCGTACAGATCAACAAACTGATGTACACCCGTCTGCTGAAGGGCGGCGACATCACGCTGTTCAGCCCGTCCGACGTCCCGGGCCTGTATGATGCGTTCTTCGCTGACCAGGACGAATTCGAACGTCTGTACACCAAATATGAAAACGACGACAGTATCCGCAAGCAACGCGTGAAAGCCGTTGAACTGTTCTCTCTGATGATGCAGGAACGTGCCTCTACCGGGCGTATCTATATTCAGAACGTTGACCACTGCAACACCCATAGCCCGTTTGATCCAATTGTCGCTCCGGTGCGCCAGTCTAACCTGTGCCTGGAAATCGCCCTGCCGACCAAACCGCTGACCGACGTTAACGACGAAAACGGCGAAATTGCGCTGTGTACGCTGTCCGCATTTAACCTCGGTGCTATCAACAGCCTGGACGAGCTGGAAGAGCTGGCCGAATTGGCGGTGCGCGCGCTGGATGCGCTGCTCGATTATCAGGATTATCCAATTCCTGCCGCCAAACGCGGCGCGATGGGTCGCCGTACGCTGGGTATTGGCGTGATCAACTACGCCTACTGGCTGGCGAAAAACGGTAAGCGTTATTCTGACGGCAGCGCGAACAACCTGACTCACAAAACCTTTGAAGCCATTCAGTATTACCTGATGAAAGCCTCTAACGAGCTGGCGAAAGAGCAAGGCGCGTGCCCGTGGTTTAACGAAACGACTTACTCCAAAGGTATTCTGCCGATCGATACCTATAAAAAAGATCTCGATGCTATTGTCAACGAGCCGCTGCATCTGGATTGGGAACAACTGCGTGAATCCATCAAAACGCACGGTCTGCGTAACTCCACGCTGTCAGCCCTGATGCCCTCGGAGACCTCTTCGCAGATCTCTAACGCCACCAACGGTATTGAACCACCGCGCGGCTATGTGAGCATCAAAGCGTCGAAAGACGGTATTCTGCGCCAGGTCGTGCCGGACTACGAACACCTGCACGACGCGTACGAACTGCTGTGGGAAATGCCGAACAACGATGGCTATCTGCAACTGGTAGGTATCATGCAGAAATTTATCGATCAGTCGATTTCCGCCAACACCAACTATGATCCGTCGCGCTTCCCATCCGGAAAAGTACCGATGCAGCAGTTGCTGAAAGACCTGCTCACCGCCTACAAATTTGGTGTCAAAACGCTGTATTATCAAAACACCCGTGACGGTGCGGAAGATTCTCAGGACGATCTGGTGCCGTCCATTCAGGACGATGGCTGCGAAAGCGGCGCATGTAAGATCTGATGAACGATGCCGGGTGGCACCAGGCTCACCCGGCCTACAGTAGCTTGGTTTGTAGGCCGGAAAGGGTGCTTGTAACGCCATCCGGCACTCATCCCACAAAGGATTCACATCAATGGCATACACCACTTTTTCACAGACGAAAAATAACCAACTTCTGGAACCGATGTTCTTCGGCCAGCCGGTGAACGTCGCCCGCTACGATCAGCAAAAATATGACATCTTCGAAAAACTGATCGAAAAGCAGCTCTCTTTCTTCTGGCGTCCGGAAGAAGTTGATGTTTCTCGCGATCGCATCGACTTCCAGGCGCTGCCGGAACATGAAAAGCATATCTTCATCAGCAACCTGAAGTATCAAACGCTGCTGGACTCCATTCAGGGACGTAGCCCGAACGTGGCGCTGCTGCCGTTAATCTCGATCCCTGAGCTGGAAACCTGGGTGGAAACATGGGCGTTTTCAGAAACGATCCACTCCCGTTCCTACACCCACATCATTCGTAACATCGTGAACGATCCGGCGGTGGTGTTTGATGACATCGTCACCAACGAGCAGATCCAGAAACGCGCGGAAGGCATTTCCAGCTATTACGACGAATTGATTGAGATGACCAGCTACTGGCATTTGCTGGGCGAAGGCACGCATACCGTTAACGGTAAAACGGTTGTCGTAAGCCTGCGTGAACTGAAGAAGAAGCTGTATCTGTGCCTGATGAGCGTGAACGCGCTGGAAGCGATCCGCTTCTACGTCAGCTTCGCCTGCTCCTTCGCCTTCGCCGAACGCGAACTGATGGAAGGCAACGCGAAAATTATTCGCCTGATCGCCCGTGATGAAGCCCTGCATTTGACCGGGACCCAGCATATGCTGAATCTACTGCGCAGCGGCGTGGACGATCCGGAAATGGCGGAAATCGCCGAAGAGTGTAAACAAGAATGCTACGACCTGTTCGTACAGGCCGCGCTGCAGGAAAAAGAGTGGGCGGATTATCTGTTCCGTGACGGCTCAATGATTGGCCTGAACAAAGACATTCTGTGCCAGTACGTTGAGTACATCACCAACATCCGTATGCAGGCTGTCGGACTCGACTTGCCGTTCCAGACCCGCTCTAACCCAATCCCGTGGATCAACACCTGGCTGGTGTCTGATAACGTGCAGGTTGCGCCGCAGGAAGTGGAAGTCAGCTCTTACCTGGTCGGCCAGATCGATTCGGAAGTCGATACCGACGACCTGAGTAACTTCCAGCTCTGATGGGCCGCGTTACTCTGCGCATCTCTGGCACACAACTGCTGTGCCAGGATGAACACCCTTCCCTGCTTGCCGCGCTCGAATCGCACAATGTTGAAGTTGAATACCAGTGCCGCGCAGGTTATTGCGGCTCCTGCCGTACCCGTCTGGTAGCGGGACAGGTCGACTGGATTGCCGAACCTCTGGCCTTCATTCAGCCAGGTGAAATTTTGCCCTGCTGCTGTCGGGCCAAAGGTGATATTGAAATAGAGCTGTAACGCGTGGCGGGATAAAAATTAGGACTAAAAAAGAGCCGCCGATGGACGGCAGCTCTTTATTTCTCCTGGAGGCAGGTATGGCCACGTTGACGGCAGACGGCCTTATCTAGCCGTTAATAACGTTTGATCCAACCAGGCCTGTGACCGGAGGTGCATCACAGACCTTGTGCCATTACTCTTTATTCAGGAATGTCACTGCTTTGTCGGGGAAGTCGGTGAACAGCCCGTCAACGCCCGCCTTGTCATACAGAATGTCATACAGCTGGTTTACGTCAGTGGTGTAATCCGGCAGTTGATCGGCACGAACGGTATAAGGATGCACCACCATCTTATTCTGATGCGCGTCCTGTACCATACCCGTTAACGAGATATTGCCTTTCTTCGACTTCTCATCAATCAGCATGTGATAGTCCGGCCCTATGCCGTCCGCATACTGCGCAACCTGCTTCATGGCACCCGGTTTAAACATCCAGTCGTAGTTGTAATTAACCCAACTACCGTCCGGCTTTTTCTCCTGAGTTTCATTCCAGTCAGTGTACGCAATCAACTGTACCAGATTGAGATCCATCCCCATCTTCGGTTCCAGTTCATTCTTAATGCGCTTTAACTCTGCGACATCAAAACACTGTAGATAAACCTTGTCATTCTTGTCGGTGTACCCGTACTTTTTCAGCACTTCCAGCGTTTTAGCCGCAATGTCCTTCCCTTCCTGATGATGGAACCACGGCGCTTTCATTTCTGGGTAAATGCCAATGTTTTTACCGGTTGAATGATTTAATCCCTGAACAAACTCAATCTCTTCTTCGAAAGTGTGCACACGGAAATCAGATTTACCCATCGGGAAACGCCCCGCCCAGGTCTGGACCTTTTTGCCATTTTCGATATCAAAGCCTTCGGTAAATTTCAGCGATTTAATCTCATCCAGCGTAAAGTCGATAGCGTAGTAGCGCCCATCTTTTCGCGCACGATCCGGGAAACGCTCGGCAACATCGGTGACGCGGTCAAGGTAGTGGTCATGCAGGACAACCAGATGGTCGTCCTTGGTCATCACCAAATCCTGTTCCAGGTAATCAGCCCCCTGAGCATAAGCCATCGCTTTTGCTGGCAGCGTATGCTCCGGTAGATAACCGCTGGCGCCACGGTGCGCAATCACGATTTTTTCTGCGGCAACCGCCGCGCTGCTCACCACAATACCTGTCAGCATTAGCGCCACGCTGAGACTTTTCAATGTGGTTTTCATCTATTAGCCCCCGTTACGCTTCAGTGCGATCTCTTCGTGATGGCGTTTTTCGCCAATCATGACGACCACCAGCAGAATAACCGCCAGCACGCTACCGCCAATCATCACCATAAAGCCGCCGTCCCAACCGAAGAAGTCAACGGTATAGCCAACAATGGCGCTCGCCGCTACGGAACCGCCGAGATAACCGAACAGACCGGTAAAGCCAGCCGCCGTACCCGCCGCTTTTTTCGGTGCCAGTTCCAGCGCATGCAGACCAATCAACATTACCGGACCGTAGATCAGGAAGCCGATGATAATCATACAAGCCATATCCACGTTCGGGTTGCCTGCCGGGTTCATCCAGTAGACGATAGTCGCGATAGTCACCAGCGTCATAAAGAACACGCCGGTCGCACCACGGTTGCCACGGAAGACTTTATCCGACATCCAGCCGCACAGCAGCGTGCCCGGAATACCCGCATACTCATACAGGAAGTAGGCCCAGGATGATTTATCCAGCGCGAAATGTTTCACTTCTTTCAGATAGGTCGGGGACCAGTCCAGGATGCCGTAGCGCAGCAGATAAACAAACACGTTGGCGATAGCGATGTACCACAACAGTTTGTTCGGCAGTACGTATTGCATGAAGATCTGCTTCGCAGTCAGCTCTTCTTCCGCTTTCTCGTTGTAATCGTCCGGATAGTCGTTCTTGTACTCTTCGATAGGCGGCAGGCCACAAGACTGCGGCGTATCACGCATCAAAGCAAAAGCAAACAGCGCGACGACGATCGCACCGAAAGCAGGCATGTACAGCGCCGCTTTCCAGTCATTGAACCAGGCCATACCCAGCAGGAACAACAGAGGAGGCAGACCACCGCCCACGTTGTGCGCACAGTTCCAGACGGAAACAATGCCCCCACGCTCTTTCTGCGACCACCAGTGCACCATGGTACGACCACACGGCGGCCAACCCATTCCCTGGAACCATCCGCAGAGGAACAGCAGCACAAACATAACCGCAATACTCGAAGTCGCCCACGGCACAAAGCCCATGAACAACATGACTGCGGCGGCCAGAATCAGACCCGCTGGCAGGAAAACGCGCGGATTCGAGCGATCCGAAACGGACCCCATGATGAATTTCGAAAATCCGTAAGCAATGGAGATACCGGATAACGCAAAACCCAGATCGCCACGCGAGAAACCTTGCTCAACCAGGTACGGCATCGCAAGGGCAAAGTTCTTACGTACCAGATAGTACGCGGCATAGCCAAAGAAAATCCCCAGAAAGATCTGCCAACGTAATCGACGATATGTCGGGTCGATCTCCGCTGCAGGCAAACGCGCCGTGTGTGACGCTGGTTTAAAAATGCTCAACATAGTGTAGCCTCCGTGGCCGTCTTTCATTCGAAGTAAACACTGCAGTTCGTCATTACTACCCTACCGCTCCCAGTGTGGCCGCGATGTTAAGGAAAGATACATAACAAAAATGTGAAACGCTGCACATATTGTTACAGATTTATGACAAATGTTCATAAAGGCGCACGAAATCACGTTTCATTTTCGAATAATGAGCGATTATGCGCGAAATCAAACAATCCATGTTTTTTATGTGGCTAAATGATAAAAAACGAACTGTGAGGAAAAACAATGAAAATTCGCGACTCGCAAACAAGTGACGTGATTATCATTGGTGGAGGAGCAACAGGTGCAGGGATCGCACGCGATTGTGCGCTGCGCGGGTTGCGCGTCATCTTAGTGGAACGCCACGATATCGCCACAGGGGCGACCGGACGTAACCACGGTCTGCTGCACAGCGGTGCACGTTACGCCGTCACCGACGCTGAATCTGCCCGGGAGTGCATCAGCGAAAACCAAATTCTCAAACGTATCGCCCGTCATTGCGTTGAGCCGACGGACGGTCTGTTTATTACCCTGCCGGAAGATGAACTCTCCTTCCAGGCAACCTTTATTCGCGCCTGTGAAGAGGCCGGTATTCGCGCAGAAGCAATTGACCCTAAGCAGGCGCGCATTATCGAACCTTCCGTCAACCCACAGCTGATTGGCGCGGTAAAAGTGCCGGACGGCACGGTTGATCCTTTCCGCTTAACCGCCGCCAACATGCTGGATGCGCGTGAGCATGGCGCAGTAATCTTAACGGCGCATGAAGTGACGGGACTGATTCGTGAAGGGGCAACGGTTTGCGGCGTGAACGTACGCAATCATCTGACAGGTGAGATGCAGTCCCTGCATGCACCGGTAGTCGTCAACGCCGCCGGGATCTGGGGCCAGCGCATTGCGGAATATGCCGATCTGAGCATCCGTATGTTCCCGGCCAAAGGTTCGCTGCTGATTATGGATCACCGCATTAACCAACATGTCATCAACCGCTGTCGTAAGCCGTCTGACGCCGATATCCTGGTGCCCGGTGATACCATTTCGCTGATTGGCACCACCTCACAGCACATCGATTACGATGATATCGACAGCAACCGCGTCACCGCAGAAGAGGTCGATATACTGCTGCGTGAAGGCGAGAAACTGGCGCCGATTATGGCGAAAACGCGCATTTTACGCGCCTACTCCGGCGTGCGTCCTCTGGTAGCCAGCGACGACGATCCAAGTGGCCGTAACGTCAGTCGTGGGATTGTACTGTTCGATCACGCCCAGCGTGACGGACTGGACGGGTTTATCACCATTACCGGCGGCAAATTGATGACCTACCGCCTGATGGCAGAATGGGCCACCGATGCCGTTTGCCGTAAGCTGGGCAATACCCAACCTTGCACAACGGCAGACACGGCGCTGCCTGGCTCACAAGAATCGACCGAGCATACGCTCAAACGCGTGATCTCGTTGCCCGCGCCACTGCGCGGCTCAGCGGTCTACCGTCACGGCGATCGCACCCCTGCGTGGCTTAGCGAAGGTCGTCAGCACCGCAGCCTGGTCTGTGAATGCGAAGCGGTCACTGCAGGTGAAGTGCAGTACGCCGTCGAGAATTTGACCGTCAACAGCCTGCTGGATTTGCGTCGCCGTACCCGTGTTGGAATGGGGACCTGCCAGGGCGAATTGTGTGCCTGCCGCGCCGCAGGTTTGCTGCAACGTTTTAATGTCACCACCGCCGCGCAATCTATCACCCAGCTTTCCGATTTTCTCAATGAACGCTGGAAAGGCGTGCAGCCTATCGCCTGGGGAGATGCGCTGCGCGAAAGCGAATTCACACGCTGGGTTTATCAGGGATTGTGCGGTCTGGAAAAGGAGCACCAGGATGAAATTTGATACCGTCATTATCGGCGGCGGCCTGGCCGGACTACTGTGCGGCCTGCAACTGCAAAAAAGCGGTTTACGCTGCACGATTGTCACTCGCGGCCAAAGCGCCCTGCATTTCTCCTCCGGCTCACTGGATTTGCTCAGCAACTTACCCGATGGCCAACCGGTGACGGATATAGAAGCAGGCCTGAATGCGCTGCGCACTCAGGCCCCCGCGCACCCGTACAGCACCATCGGAACGCACAACGTCCTGGAGCTGGCCCAGCAGGCGCAAAATCTGCTGGAAGAATGCGGAACGCATTTGCAAGGCAAGGTACATCAGTCACATCAACGCATCACCCCGCTGGGAACGCTGCGCTCAACCTGGTTAAGTTCCCCGGAAGTTCCGGTCTGGCCGCTGTCCGCGCAGCGTATCTGCGTTGTAGGTATTAGCGGTTTACTGGATTTTCAGGCACATCTCGCCGCGGCGTCGCTGCGTCAACGCAATCTCAGCGTCGAGACGGCAGAAATCGATCTGCCTGAGCTGGATGTCCTGCGTGATAACCCGACCGAGTTTCGCGCCGTCAATATTGCGCGCCTGCTGGATAACGAAGATAAATGGTCGCTGCTCTATGACGCTTTACTGCCAGTAGCAAAAACCTGCGACATGATAATTATGCCGGCCTGCTTCGGTCTGGCGGATG
The DNA here is from genome assembly GCF_030337065.1 of Citrobacter sp. Cb004. Lineage (NCBI taxonomy): Bacteria > Pseudomonadati > Pseudomonadota > Gammaproteobacteria > Enterobacterales > Enterobacteriaceae > Citrobacter > Citrobacter sp. Cb004. The sequence goes on from NZ_JAOWCH010000070.1 coordinate 156,004, forward strand.
AACAGCTCTGGCAATGGCTTAACGAGCGCCTCCCCTGCTCGCTGACGCTGTTACCGACCCTACCGCCTTCGGTACTGGGTATGCGTTTGCATAACAAATTGCAGCGCCAGTTTGTGCGCCAGGGCGGCGTCTGGATGCCGGGTGATGAAGTGAAGAAAATCACCTGTCAGGACGGCGTGGTCAGCGAAATCTGGACCCGTAATCATGCCGATATTCCTTTGCGGCCACGTTTCGCCGTGCTCGCCAGCGGCAGCTTCTTCAGCAGCGGGCTGGTCGCCACGCGTGAGGCCATCTACGAACCTATCCTGGGGCTGGATGTACAGCAAACCGCCACGCGCGCCGAGTGGTATGAGCGTGACGTCTTCGACCCACAACCGTGGCAGCAATTTGGCGTTACGACCGATGCCGGGCTGCGCCCGTCGCTGGCGGGACAAACGATAGAGAACATGTATGCCATCGGTTCCGTTCTCGGCGGATTCGACCCTATCGCCCAGGGTTGCGGAGGCGGCGTGTGCGCTGTTAGCGCCTTACACGCCGCACATCATATTGCGAAACGTGCAGGAGGCCAGCAATGAGCGACACACGTTTTGAAAGTTGTATCAAATGCACGGTGTGCACCACGGCCTGCCCGGTAAGTCGCGTCAATCCGAACTACCCTGGTCCTAAACAGGCCGGACCGGACGGTGAGCGTCTGCGCCTGAAAGATGGCGCGTTATATGACGATGCGCTGAAATACTGCATCAACTGTAAGCGTTGCGAAGTAGCCTGTCCGTCAGATGTGAAGATTGGCGATATCATCCAACGCGCGCGCGCCAAATACGACACTACGCGTCCGTCGCTGCGTAACTTTGTCTTAAGCCATACTGATTTGATGGGTAGCGTATCCACACCATTCGCCCCGATAGTGAATACCGCCACCTCACTCAAACCGGTGCGTCAGTTGCTGGATTACGCGCTAAAAATCGATCATCGCCGTACGCTGCCGAAGTACTCTTTCGGCACCTTCCGCCGCTGGTATCGCAGCGTTGCCGCACAGCAAGCGCAATATCAGGATCAGGTTGCCTTTTTCCACGGCTGTTTTGTGAATTACAACCATCCGCAGCTCGGCAAAGACCTGATCAAAGTGTTGAATGCGATGGGAACCGGGGTGCAACTGCTGAGCAAAGAAAAATGCTGCGGCGTACCGCTGATTGCCAACGGCTTTACCGATAAAGCGCGTAAGCAGGCGGTGAGCAACGTGGCCTCGCTCAGAGAAGCAATTGACGGTAAAGGCATTCCGGTGATCGCCACCTCATCAACCTGCACCTTTGCGCTGCGTGATGAATATCCGGAAGTGCTGGACGTCGACAACTCAGGTCTACGCGAACACATTGAACTGGCAACCCGCTGGCTGTGGCGCAAGCTGGATGAAGGCAAAACGCTGCCGCTGAAAACGCTGCCGCTGAAAGTGGTCTACCACACGCCATGCCACATGGAGAAAATGGGCTGGACGCTCTACACGCTGGAACTGCTACGACAAATTCCAGGGCTGGAGCTAACGGTGCTGGACTCGCAATGTTGCGGGATTGCCGGGACATACGGCTTTAAAAAGGAAAACTACCCGACATCGCAGTCCATTGGCGCACCGCTGTTCCGCCAGATTGAAGACAGCGGCGCTGATATCGTCGTCACCGACTGCGAAACCTGTAAATGGCAGATTGAGATGTCGACAAGCAAACGCTGCGAACACCCCATCACCCTGCTTGCCAAAGCGTTAGGTTAATTCTGTTGCCCGGTGGCGTTGGCTACCGGGCATTTTTGCGAATGCCGTTGTACATAACTGAATACGTTGCAACCGGACGTATTTATCTCTGACTCCTCCACGCAAAAAATCAATTCCTCAAATGCAGCCCGCGTCATCCGTGGGTACCGTCACGCCATCTTCTTCCTCTGGTGACGGACTACCATGGGTAAATCAGCAACATCAACACCGCATGATGCGGTTTTTAAAAAGATAATTTCTTATCCTGAGATGGCTCGCGATTTTCTTGAAATTCACCTTCCCGTCGCATTACGCGAGATATGTGACCTGCAAACGCTGAAGCTGGAGCCTACCAGTTTTATCGAAAAGGATCTCCGTGCTTACTATTCCGACGTATTGTGGTCGTTAAAAACCCGCGAAGGTGAAGGCTACATCTACTGCGTTATCGAACATCAGAGTACAGCGGTACAACACATGGCATTTCGCCTGATGCGTTATGCCACTGCCGCCATGCAATATCACCTGGATGCCGGATACAGAACGCTACCTCTGGTTATCCCCATGCTTTTTTATCACGGGCAACAGAGCCCGTATCCGTGGTCGCTCAACTGGCTGGACGAATTTGATTACCCACAACTGGCGCGCCAGCTTTACTCAGAAGCATTTCCGCTAGTGGACATCACTGTGGTATCTGACGACGAGATTATGCAGCATCGGCGTATCGCTCTACTTGAACTGATGCAAAAACATATCCGCGATCGCGATTTGATGGGACTGGTGGACAGGCTGGTCGCGCTTTTAGTTACTCGTACCGTTAATGACAGCCAGTTGCAAACGCTGTTTAATTATATGCTACAGCGCGGTGAGGCTTCTCATGTCAGCGAATTTATCCGTGAAATTGCCGGGCGCTCACCCCATAACAAGGAGAAATTGATGACGATCGCAGAGAAACTACGCCAGGAAGGCCATCACAATGGATTGCAGGAAGGCTGGCTAAAAGGAACACGAGAAGAAGCATTACGTATTGCCCGCATGATGCTGGAGCGAGGCATCGATCATGAGACAGTCCTGACCATTACCGGATTTTCTGCTGACGACGTGACAGAACATCACCATTAGGAGCTATTTCAGGCCCGATGGCGCTACACCACCGGGCCCGATATTAATAACTACTTTTCAACGTTTGCTTACTCTGGTCTGGCTTAAACATTGCCAGCCTGCGATCCAGCGCTTCGGTATAAAGCATGGTATCCACGCCTACCGCGACAAAATTTGCTCCCCATTGCAGACATTTCTGCGCCATTGCTGGGTCAACAGCGAGGAAACCGGCTGCTTTTCCGGCTGCGCGAATACGGCGAATGCTTTGCTCAATGATCCGCTGCACCTCCGGGTGTCCGGCATTATCCGGATAGCCCAACGACGCAGAAAGATCCGCCGGGCCAATAAAGACACCGTCAATACCGTCAACGTCCAGAATGGCATCCAGATTATCCAGTGCCGCTTTGCTTTCGACCTGTACCAGCAGGCAGAGTGATTCATTAGCCTGGGCCATATAATTGTCGATACGTCCCCAGCGCGCCGCCCGTGCCACGCTGGCGCCGACACCACGCTCGCCGAGCGGTGGATAACGAGTCGCGGAAACCACCTGAAGCGCCTGCTCTGCGCTGTCGACCATCGGGACAAGCAGCGTCTGCGCGCCGATATCCAGCACCTGCTTGATCAACGCTTTACTGCCTTCCACCGGTCGAACCACAGGCTGGCTGGCATAAGGCGCAATCGCCTGCAACTGATGGTAAAGATCCTGCACCGTGTTCGGCGCGTGTTCTCCATCAATCAGCAGCCAGTCATAGCCCGACGTCGCGGCAATCTCCGCCATGTAAGAGGTGGTCGAACTGAGCCACAGGCCGACCTGGACTTCCCCTTTGCGTAATCCTTCTTTGAAGGGATTTGATAACAATGCGTTCATAACGATCCTTACAACGTAGATAAGATTAATGATGCGCAGCGCCTGCTTGTGAAACTGAACGGTTCACACTCAGCGTAAAGATGATTAGCGAGCCAATAATCGCGACGCCCGCGAGGACCAGCAGACCCGCCGCATCGCTGGCAAACACCGTTTCGGCTTTGACGCGCAGAATGGGAGCAATAAAGCCGCCGACGGCACCAAACAGGTTGACGAAGCCGATCCCCGCCGCCAGAGCAGTCCCGGAAAGAAGTTGCGTTGGCATCGTCCAGAACACCGGCTGTACCGCAATGAAACCGACCGCCGCGACGCAGAGCGCCACAATCGCCAGTACCGGTGAAACCAGCCCGGAAAGGCCAATGCCGATTCCTGCCGCCAGCAGCGTCAGCGCGGCAACATTACGCCGGTCGCCGGTGCGATCGGAGTAGCGGGGAATAAGCCAGGTACCAAACAGCGCCGCCACCCACGGTATTGCCGCCACGACCGAAGCCGTAAAGCCCACTTTTGTCCCTAACAACGCAGCAACCTGGGTTGGCAGGAAGAAGATCAGGCCATACACCGCCACCTGGATCGTCAGATAGATAATCGCCAGTTGCCAGACACGGCCATTACGCAGCGCATCCGACAGGCGTGAAGTGACCTTTTTTTCCTCTTCACTTGTCAACTGGCTAATGAGCATCGCCTTTTCCTCCGCGCTCAGGAAACGCGCCTGCTGCGGGGTATCATCCAGCCAGAAGAAGGTGAAAACACCCGCGCCTACCGCCAGTAAACCTTCGATAACGAACATCCAGAACCATCCCGGATGCCCCATAAACCCGTGCATCTCCAACAGCGCACCGGAAAGCGGCGATCCCAGGGTTAACGCCAGCGGCGCCCCCATGTAGAACAGCCCCATGATGCTGGCGCGGTTACGCTGGGGGAACCACTGGGACGTCAGGTAGATCATACCGGGGAAGAAGCCCGCCTCTGCCGCCCCCAGCAGAGTACGGATAATCAGAAATTTCGATTCAGTATCCGCCCATGCCATCGCCGCAGAGAGGAATCCCCACAGCAACGTGGTGGTACCAATCCAGGTTCTGGCACCAAATTTACGCATCAACAGGTTGGCAGGAACCCCCAGAAAGGCGTAAACCACAAAGAAAATCCCCGCGCCCAACGCATAAGCTTCGTTGCTCAGACCGGTATCAATCTGATAGGTCTCTTTGGCAAAACCGATGTTCGAGCGGTCAAGAAACGCCAGCACATACAGCGCCAGCATAAAGGGAATCAAACGGGCGCGGTTTTTCTTCACCACACCATCAAGTAACGTGGTACTCATAGCAAGATCCTCAAAGAAATGAGGGCGTTGCCGTGGCATTGGCAACGCACTGGTCATTAGTGGCTATAAGGGCGCTTCAGATTGCAGTCGCGGTTAAGCTCGACGCCAAATCCTGGTTTGTCGAGCACCGACTTATGAATGCGGCCATTGACGGGTACCGGTTCGTCCAGAAGGATCGGATCAAACTGTGGACGCATCGTTGAACAATCCGGGCTGGTCATCAAAAACTCGCTGAACGGGGTATTGGTGAACGTGATCACCGCATGGTGCGAATAAACCGAGGAACCATGCGGCACTACCAGCTGTCCGCGCGATTTAGCAATAGCGGCAATTTCCACCAGCGTGGTTAACCCACCGCACCAGCCCACATCAGGCTGCATGATATCGATGCCGGTTTCTGAGAGCGTGCGGAAGGATTGCAGCGTCCCGTGGTGTTCACCGCTGGTGACCATCATCCCCGCCGGGGCGTTACGTTTCAGCTCGCGATAGCCTTCATACTGCTGCGGCGGCAGACACTCTTCGATCCACTTCAGATTAGACGGTGCGCAGGCATGGGCCAGTTTGGTGGCATAGTTCACGTCCTGACTCATCCAGCAGTCGAGCATCAACCAGAAATCCGGACCGCATTTCTCACGCATGTCGGCTACCATTGCCGCATCTTTGCGGATCCCCGCATCCCCATCGTGCGGCCCCCAGTGGGTCGGCATTTTGCCGCCAATAAAGCCCATCTCTTTCGCCAGATCAGGGCGCGCACCGGTCGCGTAGAATTGAATTTCGTCGCGTACCGCGCCACCCAACAGTTTGTAGACCGGTAAACCCACCACCTTGCCAAACAGATCCCACAGCGCCAGATCCACGCACGAGATGGTGTTCATCACCAGACCGCCGGAGCCGGAGTAGTACATCGTTGCGCCCAGCATCTGGTCGTGAATGAGTTTGATATCGCTGACGCATTTCCCTTCAATAAAACGATTGAGATGCTTTTCCACAATAAAGCACCCCATCTCCCCTGCCGTGGAAACAGCAAAACCGGTCTGTCCGTTTTCAGCTTCCACTTCAACAATCAGTGTCCCTAATACGTTGATGCCAAAGGACTGGCGCGATTGCTCATATTCACGATATTTGCTCATTGGCGTGGCGATATGATCGTCAATCCAGTGGTTAGCGCCCTGATCGTGATAATCGCCGCCGCCAGCGCCTTTATCCGCCGTAGCACCACCGGTAAACCAGGCACGAACGTGTTTAATTTTAGGTAGGGTCATGGTGTTCTCCTTTTTATGAAGCGAGTGAGTCGAAGGGACTTTTCCATCCCAACAGGCGTGAAATATCCCTGGCGCAGGCAATCGCTTTACCGGCCAGATAATCACGGTTCTCTTCGTTAATTTGCAGACGAGTGCCGACCACTGAAATCGCGGCGGTCAGTTCATTGTTAGCGTTAAAAACAGGCGCTGCGACGCAGCGAACATCGGGATAATCTTCGCCATTATCAAAGCTCCATCCACGCTGTCGAATACGCTCCAGCTCGTCATTCAACTGCTGTGGCCTGGTGATAGTGGTCGGCGTTGCCTGTTCCCATATCAGCTGTTCAATAATGGCTTTTCGTGCGGCTGCCGGTTGCCAGGCCAGCAGGCATTTGCCGATACCCGAGCGATAGAGCGAAAGACTTTTCCCTTCGTGGGAGCGCACGCTGATAGTGGATGACGATTCCACTTTCAGAATGTAATACGCGCTTTCGTGGTCGATGATCCCGAGATGGCAAAGTAACCCTGTCTCATCCATCAGTTGTGTCAGCCGCGGACGCGCCAGTTCACGTAAATCCATCTTGCTCAGCGCATGCCCGGACAACTCAACCAGCTTGGTCCACAGGCAGTAATTTTCCTGATGATCCATGCTGATAAAGCGCTGACGCTTCAGTTCGTTAAGTAACAGGTACGCGGTGCTTTTTGGAATACCCAGCGTCTCTATGATGGTGGCGGCGCTACATGGGCCGATACGCGCAATGAGATTGAGTATTTCGATCGCCCTGGTGAGCGCGGGAACTTTGCTTGATTCCAACATACTGGACTCCAGTCTGAGATACTGGAATCAGTGTGGTAGGTTAAGGGGGTTAAAATTGTGAAGCGCATCAAATCCTCTCGTTCTTCCAGCTGGCTGGAGAAAAAACGAGCACAATTGTGAACTAACGCACGGATTTTTTTACAGAGTGTACAACAGGTTGGACTGATAACGGGAAGGCCAGAATGCCTTCCCATAACAAGCGCGTGAGACAGTGCAAGTCAGGAAGGCAGCGTCAGGGATTCAACCACTTCTATCCAACCGTGTTCGGTGGCAATATCCTGCCCGTTGAGCCAACGGCGCAGCATATTGAGCGCCATCATTGCGCACACTTCCTGACGCACCGACAAACTATAACGATTAGCGTTCAGCCGTACGCGTAAGGCATGCGTTCCATCAGGCGTTGCCAGCGCAAAGTTAATATGTTCGTTTTCGAAAGCCGATACCGCCAGCGCCAGCCCGGCATAATGGTTGCCGCGTCGTTCGGTTATCCAGTGTGCCGTTTGCGCCAGCGTTTCTTCCTGGGGCGGAACCACTTCGCTCGCCAACAGCGGAGCATTCGCGCGCGAAAGCTGCAGCGCCACCAGACCACCGGTGAATTGTTCGCTTAGCGTCAGGCTGTATTGCCGTTCCTGCAACGTACGGGCGATTTGCGCGGGTAAACCTTCCGTACCTTCGAAAATCATATTCTGCCCGGCAACCCGCTTAACTTCTGGCCACAGCGCCAGCATCGCTTCCCGTTGGGAATCCGGCCCGGTCAGCTTTAGTTCGATAATCGGCATTGACGAGCGGTAGCCCATTGTCACTCCCGGAGGCAATTGCAGCGGATCCAGGCTCTGCGCCAGCTCGCTTTCAGAACGACCAAAGGTGGTTAATCGCAGGCATAGCGGGGGTTGAGACAGCGAAAAACGCTCACGCAAACGCGGCAGGATCTCATGCTCAACCATGACTTTAAATTCTGATGGCACTCCTGGGGTAAAGAACATCAGGCAGCGGTTAAGCTTCAGGGCAAACCCACACGCGGTTCCTACGGGATTATTGATGAATTCCGCGCTGGCAGGTAGCTCAGCCTGTTTGCGGTTACTCGGTGCCATCACGCGTCCACGATCGCGGAAATAACGCGTCATCTCGGCGAGCCATGCTTCATGCAGCACCAGCCCTTCACCTTTTGCCGTTGCCGCCGCCAGCGCGCTCAAATCATCGCTGGTTGGTCCCAGACCGCCGTTAACGATCAGTACATCGGCATGTTCGCTACGCTCACGCAAAACGGCGACCAAATCATCAAGATTGTCACCTACCGTGTTGCGACGGGTTAGTGGTAACCCCTGATTAAAGAAAAAATCGGCCAGCCAGGCGGCATTCGTGTCGACGATTTGTCCGTGCAACACTTCATCCCCGGTGGATAGCATCTCCACGTTTAACATCGTGTTCTCCTGCTTTTATGATGAAAACACTATAACGCATGGAGGGGGGAAGGCGCGACTGAACGCCGCGCCGGAAAAATCAGAAACTCGCGTTAACCCCAACGTACGGGCCGTCAGCAATCGCGTTATCGCGGTTACCGTCTTTGCCTGCCAGGTTCAGGTAGCGATAACCGGCTTCAATGCTCAGCGGACGCATAATGGTCAGACGCGCACCTGCATTCGCTTCTTCATAGCTGTCGATACCGCTGGAAAGAGAATCGGGAGAGTAATAATACTCGCCAAACAGGCGGAGGCTGTCGCCAATCGGCCACTGCAAACCGCCACCGACCGCCGCCGCGTAACCCTCGTCACCATCATTCGGGTTAGTATAAATGCCTTTCCCACCGACCGTTGCCAGCAGCGGACCGAGAGGAATATTCAGACCCAGACCCAGACCGGCCGCATCGCCGTCGTCATCGTTATGCATCCAGTTACCGCTGACGGCCAAACCGGTGGTCTCAGTACCCATACCGAACCCCAGGTTGGTGTAGTCTTCGCCAGCCTGGCCGCTGATGCTAATCGCGCTCGCCGACGCGGAAACAAACAGCATTCCGGCAAAACCCAACATTAAACTTTTTTTCATTTTCTATCCTTTCCAGCAAGAATCAAAACATAGCCCCAAAACCGGTGAATTGTACTGTTAGATCACGAGGAATCAATGCACTAAAAAAGCGATGCAATAACATATTGTAAGCAAATACTACTCACAAGATTTAGATAAGGTTAAATTCTTGTAGCAATTACGCCACTGATGGCAGCAGAATGCCATTTTCTACAAACATCCTGTTTTCCCTGGCAAAGCGGCGTTATTCGTCGATGAAGCGTTTTTTCTACCGCCAGCAAAAGGTAAGATGCGTGCACGATGGAATTTTCTATACCTCCCCTACAAGGATTCGACTTATGCGCCAAAGAACAATTGTTTGCCCATTAATTCAAAACGATGGCTGTTATTTACTGTGCAAAATGGCTGACGACCGCGGTGTGTTCCCCGGTCAGTGGGCGCTTTCTGGCGGCGGCGTTGAACCGGGTGAACGTATTGAAGAAGCTTTGCGCCGTGAAGTAAGAGAAGAGCTGGGCGAACAACTGGTGTTATCAGATATTACGCCATGGACCTTCAGTGACGATGTTCGCACCAAAACGTACGCCGATGGCAGTCAGGAAGAGATTTATATGATTTATCTCATCTTCGATTGTGTGGCGGCTAATCGTGAAGTGAAGATTAACGAAGAATTCCAGGCATTCACCTGGGTTAAAGCGGAAGATCTCGGCTCTTACGATTTAAATATCGCCACGCGTAAAACGTTAACCTTGAAAGGGTTACTGTAAATCATCATTTTAATAACGGCATATAATTAGCATTCTTAATAGCGACATTGCGCTCATCAGTCTGCAGATAACAGCAATGTCGCCCAAACTACTCAAGAAACTACATGATCTTTTTTCATTAAGATAAATAAAAAATACGCTATTCCTCTCTCTTTCCCAAACCTTAAACTCTTAAGGATAAATTAACCTTCCGTCATTACCCTTTGAAGCCTGATGAAATAATTAACGACGCCCCTGTTTATCACTAAAAATAAAACGTCGGTGGCGTTAAATGGCTTGAAGGAATAATGATGTCTGACTTTTTGCCTTTCTCTCGCCCGGCAATGGGGGCTGAAGAACTTGCTGCTGTGAAGACGGTTCTGGACTCTGGATGGATAACCACCGGCCCGAAAAATCAACAGCTGGAAGAAGCCTTCTGCCAGCTCACGGGAAATCAACACGCCGTCGCCGTCTGCTCCGCTACGGCAGGAATGCACATCACGCTGATGGCGCTGGACATCGGTGCAGGCGATGAGGTCATTACACCGTCAATGACGTGGGTTTCTACTCTCAACATGATTGTCCTGTTGGGTGCGACGCCAGTCATGATCGACGTCGACCGCGATACGCTCATGGTCACACCGGAGCAAATTGAGGCCGCCATCACCCCGCGAACCAAAGCCATTATTCCGGTACATTACGCAGGCGCCCCCGCCGACCTGGACGCGATTTATGCCATTGGCGAACGCTATGGCATTCCGATTATAGAAGATGCGGCCCACGCCGTAGGGACGTTGTATAAAGGTCGTCATGTCGGCGCGCGCGGCACGGCAATATTCTCGTTTCACGCCATCAAAAATATTACCTGCGCCGAAGGCGGGTTGATCGTTACCGACGACAGCCAGCTTGCCCAACGGCTTCGCAGCCTGAAGTTTCACGGTCTGGGCGTTGATGCCTTTGATCGACAAACCTATGGCCGGGCGCCGCAGGCCGAAGTGCTTGCGCCAGGGTACAAGTACAACCTCACGGATATCAATGCCGCCATTGCGTTGGTACAGCTAAATAAACTGGAACACCTGAACTCACGCCGGGCGCAAATTGCCCGCGAGTATCAACAGGCGCTGGCCGATACGCCATTTCAACCACTGAGTCTCCCCCAGTGGGCGCACGTTCACGCCTGGCACCTGTTCATCATCCGCGTTGACGAAGCCCGCTGCGGTCTGAGCAGAGATGCCTTAATGGAGGCGTTAAAGGCCAAAAATATCGGCACCGGTCTGCATTTTCGTGCGGCCCATACGCAAAAATATTACCGCGAACGCTTCACTACCCTTTCGCTCCCCAATACAGAATGGAATAGCGCGCGCATTTGCTCACTGCCGTTATTCCCCGATATGACCGCCGATGACACCCAGCGGGTAATTACGGCACTTCACGAGATTGCAGGACAATAACCATGTTTGAAGCAGCACCGATCAAAAAAGTCTCGGTGGTCATTCCCGTTTTTAATGAGCAGGAAAGCTTACCGGAGTTAATCAGACGTACCAGCGCTGCCTGCGAAAAATTGGGCAAAGACTATGAAATTTTGCTAATTGATGACGGCAGCAGCGACCATTCCGCACAGCTGATGATGGACGCTTCCCAGGCACCGAACAGCCACATTGTTTCTATTTTATTGAATCGCAATTACGGGCAACACTCGGCGATTATGGCCGGTTTCAGTCATGTCACCGGCGACGTGATCATCACACTGGATGCCGATTTGCAAAACCCGCCGGAGGAGATCCCACGGCTGGTCGCCACCGCAGATGAAGGCTTCGATGTGGTCGGCACGGTACGTCAGAACCGTCAGGACAGCGTATTTCGTAAGACCGCCTCACGAATGATTAACCATCTGATTCAGCGCACCACCGGTAAAGCGATGGGCGACTACGGTTGCATGTTACGCGCTTATCGCCGCCACATCGTCGATGCCATGCTGCATTGCCAGGAGCGCAGTACCTTTATCCCGATTCTGGCCAACATTTTTGCCCGGCGCGCTACGGAAATCCCGGTACACCATGCAGAGCGAGAATTTGGTGACTCCAAATACAGCTTTATGCGTCTGATCAACCTGATGTATGACCTGGTGACCTGTCTGACCACAACGCCACTTCGTATGTTGAGCCTGTTGGGCAGCGTAATCGCCGCCACTGGCTTTACCTTGTCTATCCTGCTTGTGGTTCTGCGTCTGACGCTCGGTCCACAGTGGGCCGCGGAAGGGGTATTCATGCTGTTTGCCGTCCTGTTTACCTTTATCGGCGCACAGTTTATTGGCATGGGTTTACTCGGCGAATATATCGGTCGCATCTATAACGATGTCCGCGCCCGCCCCCGCTATTTTGTTCAACACGTTATCCGCCCACAAACCACGCAGCCAACCGAGGAAAACCGCGCATGAAAGCCATCGTATTTGCCTATCACGATATGGGATGTCAGGGTGTCCAGGCTTTGTTGGATGCCGGTTATGAAATCGCTGCCATTTTTACGCACACTGATAATCCGGGCGAAAAAGCATTTTTTGGATCGGTTTCCCGCCTTGCCGCCAGCGCCGGAATTCCGGTTTACGCCCCGGACGAGGTCAATCATCCCTTGTGGATTGAACGCATTAGCCAACTGGCGCCGGATGTTATCTTCTCGTTCTACTATCGTCATTTACTGAGTGATGAGATCCTCAGTCTTGCGCCTGCCGGGGCTTTTAATCTGCATGGTTCGTTGCTGCCGAAATACCGTGGTCGCGCGCCGCTGAACTGGGTATTGGTCAATGGCGAAACCGAAACCGGCGTCACGCTTCACCGCATGGTCAAACGCGCGGATGCTGGCGCCATTATTGCCCAGCAGCGCGTCGCTATTTCGCCAGATGACGTGGCGTTAACGCTGCACCATAAATTGTGCCAGGCTGCGCGTCACCTGCTGGAACAGGCACTGCCCGCGATTAAAACCGGGGATTATGCAGAACGCCCCCAACAGGAAGCAGATGCTACCTGTTTTGGTCGCCGTACACCGGAAGATAGCTTCCTCGACTGGAACACACCTGCCGCGGAGTTGCATAACCAGGTCCGCGCCGTCAGCGATCCGTGGCCGGGCGCATATAGCTATGTCGGTACACAAAAGTTCACCGTCTGGTCATCGCGCGTTTGCGTAAATAACTCAGCGGCCCAACCGGGTACCGTCATCTCCGTTTCTCCTTTGCTGATCGCTTGTGGCGATGGCGCCCTGGAAATTATTACCGGACAAGCTGGCGATGGTATTGCAATGCAAGGGTCGCAACTGGCGCAGGTTCTGGGCCTGGTACCAGGTTCTCGCCTGAACAGCCAGTCGGTTGCCACCACTAAACGTCGTACACGCGTGCTGATCCTCGGCGTTAATGGCTTCATTGGTAACCATCTGACCGAACGCCTGCTGCAAGAAGATCATTACGAAGTGTATGGTCTCGATATTGGCAGTGACGCCATTGGGCGTTTTCTGCAGCATCCGCGATTCCACTTCGTCGAAGGCGACATCAGCATTCACTCCGAATGGATTGAATACCATGTTAAAAAATGCGACATCGTGCTGCCGCTGGTGGCGATCGCAACGCCAATCGAATATACCCGCAACCCGCTGCGCGTATTTGAGCTCGATTTTGAAGAGAACCTGAAAATCATTCGCTACTGCGTGAAATACCGTAAGCGCATCATTTTCCCGTCAACGTCTGAAGTCTACGGCATGTGTACCGACAAAGTCTTCGATGAGGACAGCTCGAATCTGATCGTCGGTCCGGTGAATAAACCACGCTGGATCTACTCCGTTTCCAAGCAGTTGTTGGACCGCGTAATCTGGGCATACGGCGAAAAAGAGGGATTGCGTTTCACCCTGTTCCGGCCATTTAACTGGATGGGACCGCGTCTGGACAGCCTTAACGCCGCGCGTATCGGCAGCTCACGCGCCATTACCCAACTGATCCTCAATCTGGTGGAAGGTTCACCGATTAAGCTGATTGAAGGCGGCAAGCAAAAACGCTGCTTTACCGACATTCGGGATGGTATCGAAGCCCTGTACCGCATCATTGAAAACGAAGGCGGACGCTGCGACGGTGAGATTATCAACATCGGTAATCCGCAGAACGAAGCGAGTATTCAGGAACTGGCAGAAATGCTGCTTACCTGCTTTGAAAAACATCCATTGCGTAACCACTTCCCGCCGTTTGCCGGTTTCCGCGACGTCGAAAGCAGCAGCTACTATGGTAAAGGTTATCAAGACGTTGAACATCGTAAGCCCAACATCCGCAATGCGAAACGCTGCCTGAACTGGGAACCCACCATTGAGATGCAGGAAACGGTAGAAGAGACGCTGGACTTCTTCTTACGCAGTGTGAATATCACGGAACACACATCATGACCCAAGTCGGCTTGCGCATAGATGTCGATACTTTCAGGGGGACGCGCGAAGGCGTACCCCGCCTGCTGGAGTCATTGAACCGACATAACGTGCGGGCAAGTTTTTTCTTTAGCGTTGGACCGGACAACATGGGACGCCATCTCTGGCGTCTTGTGAAACCACAATTTCTGTGGAAGATGCTGCGCTCAAACGCCGCATCACTTTACGGATGGGATATATTGCTGGCGGGAACCGCCTGGCCGGGAAAAGAGATCGGCCTGGCCAACGCGGCGATCATTGCGCAAACCGCCCTGATTCATGAAACTGGTTTGCATGCCTGGGATCACCATGCCTGGCAGGCGCGAAGCGGAAACTGGAATGATAAACAGCTGATTGATGATATTTCACGAGGCATCACGGCCCTTGAAACTCTTATCGGACAACCCGTCACTTGTTCTGCCGTTGCCGGATGGCGTGCCGACGATCGCGTCGTCCACGCCAAAGAAACGTTCCATCTGCGTTATAACAGCGACTGTCGGGGAACGTCGTTATTCCGTCCGGTGCTGACATCCGGGAAAACAGGTACGCCGCAAATTCCCGTCACGCTACCCACCTGGGATGAAGTGGTTGGTCAGGAAGTCCAGGCGGTGGACTTCAACGCTTACATTCTCTCCCACATCCAGATGAGCAGAGGAACACCGGTGTATACCATTCATGCGGAAGTTGAAGGCATCGCCTTTCAGCAGAATTTTGACGAGCTGCTTACTCGCGCCGCAGACATGGGGATAACATTTTGCCCGCTCGGCGACCTGTTACCGGACGATGTCAGTTCGCTGCCAACAGGGCAGATCGTGCGTGGCAAAATACCCGGCAGAGAGGGATGGGTCGGCCGCCAACAACCGGTGAGTATGACAAGATGAAATCTACTGTCCGCTACACCCTGGCATTTATCGCTTTTATTGCGCTGTATTTTATTCTCCCCATCAACAGTCGCCTGCTGTGGCAGCCTGATGAAACGCGCTATGCCGAAATCAGTCGGGAAATGCTGACCTCTGGCGACGGGATCGTTCCGCACTTTTTAGGGCTGCGGTATTTTGAAAAACCGATTGCCGGATACTGGTTAAACAGCATCGGGCAATGGCTGTTTGGCGCCAATAATTTCGGCGTCAGAGCAGGAGCCATCTTTGCCACTTTGCTGACGGCGCTAATGGTAGCCTGGCTTGCCATGCGGTTGTGGCGGGATAAGCGCACCGCCGTACTCTCTTCGGTTATCTTTTTAACGTTTTTTTCGGTTTACAGCATCGGCACCTACGCGGTACTTGATCCCATTATTGCGCTCTGGCTAATGGCGGGCATGTGCTGCTTTTGGGAGGGGATGCAAGCCACCAGCAGAACGCGCAAAATTACCGCCTTTCTGCTGTTAGGGTTAACCTGCGGCATGGGCGTGATGACCAAGGGTTTCCTGGCACTCGCCGTTCCTGTGCTCAGCGTACTGCCGTGGGTTTTCGTACAAAAGCGCTGGAAAGATCTCATTATCTACGGTCTGCTGGCAGTAGTCGGTTGCATCGTGACTGTGCTGCCTTGGGGAATAGCGATTGCCCGGCGTGAGCCGGATTTCTGGCATTACTTCTTCTGGGTCGAACATATTCAACGCTTCGCGCAGGAGGATGCCCAACATAAGGCCCCCGTCTGGTACTACATTCCGGTATTGGTAGCTGGCGCATTACCGTGGCTCGGGCTGCTCCCCGGTGCGCTGCGTACGGGCTGGCGTGAACGGGATGTTCCGCGCAGCGCACTGTACCTGTTAAGCTGGATTATCATGCCAATCCTGTTTTTCAGCATCGCGAAAGGAAAACTGCCGACCTATATTCTTTCCTGCTTCGCACCGCTGGCAATATTGACGGCGCGTTTCGGCCAGCAGGCCGCGCAAAAAGGTGCAACCGCGCTGCGCGTGAATGGCTGGATCAACGTTCTGTTCGGTGTAACCGGCATTGTCGCCACGTTTATTGTTTCTACACTGGGTCCATTAAAGACGCCGGTCTGGTCGCATATCGAAACCTATAAGGTATTTTGTGCGTGGGGCATTTTTATCATCTGGACGCTCTTTGGCTGGTATACGCTAAATAACCGCGAGAAGAACTGGACGTTCGCAGCGTTGTGTCCATTAGGCCTGGCACTGTTGTTTGGCTTCTCCATTCCTGACCGGGTGATGGAATCTAAACAGCCACAATTTTTTGTCGAGATGACCAAAGAGTCGCTGGAGTCGAGCCGTTATATTCTCACCGACAGCGTTGGCGTCGCCGCGGGGCTGGCCTGGAGCCTGAAGCGTGACGACATCATAATGTACGGACAAACGGGCGAGTTAAAATATGGCCTTAACTACCCGGATGCCCAGGGGCGTTTTGTCGGTCGGGGGAACTTTGCCGAGTGGTTAGCGCAACATCGTCAGCAAGGAAACATTACGCTCGTGCTCACAATTGATAAGGATGAAGATATTAATCGACTTGCTATCCCTCCCGCTGACTATATCGATAATCAGGGGCGCCTGGTCCTGAT
The DNA here is from genome assembly GCF_030337065.1 of Citrobacter sp. Cb004. Lineage (NCBI taxonomy): Bacteria > Pseudomonadati > Pseudomonadota > Gammaproteobacteria > Enterobacterales > Enterobacteriaceae > Citrobacter > Citrobacter sp. Cb004. Next base: position 172,800 of record NZ_JAOWCH010000070.1, read on the forward strand.
TCAGTATCGGCCGAAATGATCTGGATAGCCTTAGTTCTCGCCAGCCTGCTCAGCGTCTGCGGTCAGTTATGCCAGAAGCAGGCGTCGCGACCCGTTCCCGTTCAAGCGCGAAAGCGCCACATTACGCTATGGATTGGGCTTGCTCTGGCAAGTCTCGGTCTGGCCATGCTGCTATGGCTGGCGGTGCTGCAGAACATTCCGGTCGGCATCGCCTACCCCATGCTGAGTCTTAATTTTGTATGGGTGACTCTGGCTGCCTGGAAAATCTGGCGCGAACCCGTCACCCCGCGCCACTGGCTGGGAGTGGGGTTAATCATCACCGGCATCTTTATTCTTGGGAGCGCGGTGTAATGGGCATCTTTTGGGGATTATGCAGCGTTATTATCACTTCAGCCGCCCAGTTGAGTCTTGGCTTTGCGATGGATAATCTGCCGCCAATGCTGCAGCCGCAGCAATTCATTTCCGCCGTATTCTCTCTTAGCGTCGGCGCATTTGCTTTGTATGCCGGACTGGCAGGGTATTTACTGTCGGTGATTTGCTGGCATAAAGCGCTGCACCAGCTCGCACTGAGCAAAGCGTATGCCCTGCTCAGCCTGAGCTATGTACTGGTGTGGGTTGCATCAATGATCCTGCCCGGCTGGCAGGGAATATTTTCAGCGAAAGCGCTCGCCGGAGTGCTGTGCATCATGGCAGGGCTACTGACGATTTTTTTACCTTCACACCAGCGCCAACCCTGAGATTATTTATCTTCAGACAGTCGTAACAGGCGTTCCCATTCCTCGCACGTGTACTGTCTGGCATCAATTATTTTGATTAACCGTGAGGTATCGCGATTAATGCAATACAGTGCATCTTTCAGCGGTGAAAGGAGGTCTCCGGGCTTAACCCACTCGGAAGAGTGCGCCTCAGCCAGCATCTTTAGCGAACCGCCGCCATCACAAAGTACGATATAGAGCCTGCCTGCTTTTTTGTGACAGCAAGACTTCTTCACATGCCATTCCATAGCGCACCTTTTGTTAAAAAATTTCACAACAGGTTACACATTAGCAGATAAACAAAATGACAATAGCGACTCAATAGCGAAAGTGAGAAATGTAATTACTGTTTGCTTAATTTTAAGAATGAAGCACTTACCCAATCTGACAGCGCACGACGAGAGATTTTAATCCCTCCGGATTTTAGTTCGGGTGGCAATGTCAGCCAGCATACCGGTTGCTGAAAGCGGGCCAGCTTATCTTTCACCCACTCTGCCAGATTGGTGTCACCCGCATTGGTGTCATACTCAACGACCGCCACCGGGCGATGACCAAACTCTTTGTCTTCTATCGGCACAATGAAGGCTTGCAGAACATGCGGATGCGCAGCAATCACGCGTTCCACCTCTTCCGGCTGTATGCCTTCCCCGCCGCTAAAGAACAGATTGTCCATCCGACCGACAATGGTTAACTTGCCGTCCTTCAACACCCCGCGATCGCGGGTGGCAAACCAGCCTTCCGCGTTTACTAAAGGAATCAGTTGCCCGTTACGCCAGTAACCTTGCGCCATGCTGGCGGCACGCAGCCAGACTTCACCATCAACGATTCTGACTTCTCTGCCTGCCAGGGGCGACCCCACATCTGCCAGGCCATCCGCTTCTTTCGCACAGACCGTAGAAGCAAACTCCGTTAAACCGTAACCGCACCAGCAGCGAATCCTTTGCTCGCGCGCCTGTTCCGTCAATTCAACAGGAATTGCCGCGCCACCCAGGAGCACTGCTTTGAGCGTTACCGCCGTTTTGTTGACCAGCAGGCGCCACAGCTGCGTGGGCACCAGCGAAGCATGAGTGCATCCAGCCAGCATTTGTTCCAATGGTTGCTTGTCGCGCACGGTCATTCGTGCCCCGGCAAACAACCAACGCCACAAAATACCCTGGCCGGAAACATGAAACAGCGGCAGCGAGAGCAGCCAATCATCTTCAGCGTCAAACGGCATTAATGACAGCACGCCCTGCGCGCTTGCCAGATGAGCCTGACAGGTATGCACCGCCGCCTTTGGCAATCCGGTAGAACCTGAGGTTAACGTCATCGTGCTCAAACGCTGGGGTAACCACGCGGCGGCATGCTTGCCTGGTACTGCCTGCATCTGCAACGGATGGAGTCCCGCGAGAACATTAGCTGCCTCAAGATCCAGCGCAAAACGCAGCGTTAAGCCCGGGACCAGCGCGTCAAGCAGCGATTGAGGCAGCTGTGGGTTCACAGGTAAAACCCGCGCCCCACATTGCAGCAATGCCAGCCAGGCCAGCAAAGCACGTGGATGATTCCAGGCGCGAAGCAGGACGCCATCGCCCTCTTCCACGCCCTGAGCGGCAAAACCGCTGGCCAGATGGTCAACGCGCGTGCAGAGCTCGCTCCAGCTTAATACTTCATCGTTGAGGCGTAGAGCAGGCACCTCTGCACGAACCTGTCGCCAGTGACGCCACGGCCAGTCATCGGGTTGTACCAGGCCCGATATGCTTACGCTATCGGGCATTTCCCGCTGGGTCATAGCAGGCGTTCCAGCGCATCAACATCGATACACGGCAATGCGCTACCCGGCCAGGTGCGTACCTGCTGGCACTGCATCAGGCTCAGGGTATCCAGCCCCGGAATGGTCTGCGGCGTCAGCCAGGCGGCAATTCGCGCCAGTTGGGTTAAGCCCAGGCTCGACTCGATCGACGAACTAATAACAGCGGTGAGACCAAGCGCATGCGCCGCTGCCACCTGTTCGCGCACTTTATCGAGACTACCCGTCAGCGTAGGTTTGATAACCACTGCCTTGACGCCCTCTTCGGCTTCGAAGAGGAAATCCGCTTCACGCAGGCTTTCATCCCAGGAAATGGCAATGCCGGTTTCACGCGCAAAAGCACGAGAGTCATCGCGGGTTTTGCATGGTTCTTCGAGAAAAGCGATGCGCCCGCGGTACTCTGGATTAACGTACTTCGCGAACTGCTGGGCTTTCAACGGCGTCCAGGCTCGGTTAGCGTCAAGCCGTAAATGCAGCTCCGGGATAGCCTCAAGCAGCAGGTTGGCGACCATACCGTCACGAACCGCTTCATACAGTCCGACCTTGATCTTCGCTACTTTTTCACCCGGCATGTCCGCCAGTTGCAGTACCAGATCATCAGGATCGCCCGTACACAGCGGTGCTGCACGGTAGTCTGCGTCTTCTGGCAATACGCCAGCCAGTTCGGCCAGCGCACAGCTTGCGCCAAAGGCGACCGAAGGCAGCTGCGGTAAGGAAGAATCCCCCTGTAGCCAGCCGTTGACCCAGGACAGCAGCTCGGTTTGCGCCTCTTCCCAGCTCTCCTGACTGAAGCCCGGCAGCGGGGAGATCTCTCCCCACCCTTCGCGCTCGCCGTCACAAAGGCGAACGTACAGCCCGTCACGCGTTTTTAACCGCCTGTCGCGCAGAATCACCCCCGCGTCCATGGGGATCTGCCAGCGGTATACCTGCGCGCTACGCATTACGGATTCCGTTTAAATTTGCTGAAATCCGGCTGACGTTTCTGGTTAAAGGCGTTACGGCCTTCCTGACCTTCTTCCGTCATGTAGAACAGCATGGTGGCGTTACCCGCCAGCTCTTGCAGACCAGCCTGACCATCGCAGTCGGCGTTCAGTGCAGCTTTCAGGCAGCGCAACGCCATCGGGCTGTTTTGCAGCATTTCACGACACCAGCGTACGGTCTCTTTTTCCAGATCGGCCAGCGGAACCACGGTGTTTACCAGGCCCATATCCAGCGCTTGCTTCGCATCGTACTGACGGCACAGGAACCAGATTTCACGCGCTTTTTTCTGACCGACAATACGCGCCATGTAAGAGGCACCCCAACCGCCATCGAAGGAACCAACTTTCGGACCGGTCTGGCCGAAGATGGCGTTTTCAGCCGCAATGGTCAGGTCACACATCATGTGCAGCACATGGCCGCCGCCGATGGAAAAGCCTGCAACCATCGCCACTACCGGCTTCGGACAGGTACGAATCTGGCGCTGGAAGTCCAGTACGTTCAGGTGATGCACACCGGAATCATCCTGGTATCCGCCGTAGTCACCGCGCACTTTCTGATCGCCACCCGCGCAGAATGCTTTGTCGCCAGCACCGGTCAGAATAATCACGCCAATGTTGTCATCATAGCGAGCATCCGCCAGCGCCTGGATCATCTCTTTCACGGTGACCGGACGGAAGGCATTGCGTACCTGCGGACGATTAATGGTGATTTTTGCGATACCGTCGGTGGATTTCTCGTAGAGAATGTCGGTGTAGCCTTCAGAGCAATCGTGCCATTCTACCGGTGCGTAAAGCATTGTTTCATCAGGATAGATCATAAAATGTCCTATAGTCAGCGATGCAGAATCTGAGCCAGACAGTCCACCACGCCAGCGGGATTGTCCCGATGCGCGTTGTGTCCGGCATTACGAATCACATGGCTTGGTACGGATATTTCCGCCGCCAGAGCACGGAATTTATCGTCACGTTCACCACATAAATAATAAAACGGAAATGTGCGCGTAGTGAGTTGCGCACGTAAATCAGGTTGTACGGCTAGCGAGGTGGCCTCCAGCATCGCTGCCAGCGTATGCCCGTTATTCTGGCTACGCAGTGCGACCAGCGCTTCTCTTTGCGCCGCATTCAGCGAGGGAAAAACCGGCTGTTGATACCAGTCAATAAACACCTCGCACAACGGCTCAGCGCGAAAACGCGCAGCCCAGCGACCATCAGAGAGGCGACGCTGAACGCGCGCCTCCTCACTTTGCAAGCCTGGATGTCCACCTTCAACCACCAGACCGCACAGCCCTGGCATCTCCTGACAAGCCGCCATCATCGCGACTCTGCCGCCAAGAGAGTAGCCTACTAGCCAGTATTTAAGTATGTTGTAACTAAGTAACGTGTTACGCAGCAAAGCGCTTACGTCGTCGAATCCGCTCACGCTGATGTCAGCGGAGCCACCGTGTCCCGGCAGGTCGATATACAGCCGCGAATAATTCTTAAACGCTTCGCCAACCGTCTGCCATTCCCGACAATCACCGGAAAAACCGTGCAGGAAAACCAGCCAGGGAAATCCCGTTTGGCCCACTTTCGCCTGCGCGTGCAGGATCATAGATGGCTTACCTGCGCCAGCAGTTGCTGCAGGGTTTGCGCCCCATCAGTTTCGTTTACTACCAGCTCAATCACCGTTGCCGCCGGAGTACGCCAGGCGTTAGTCAGCGCGCTCTCCAGTTGCTCCCAATTTTCCGGGCGCTGGTATTTAAGGTTAAACATGGCGGCAGCATGCTCAAAATGCACGTTCTGCGGCATCAGGTAGAACCGTTCGCGTTCGCTTGCTGGCGTCGGCAACAGGGAAAAAATTTGCCCGCCGTTATTATTGACCACTATCAGGACAAACGGCGCGGAAACCTGGCGCAATAACGCCAGCGCATTGAGGTCATACAGCGCAGATAAATCGCCGACGATAGCCAGCGTCGATTTCGCACTGGCACGCTGTACGCCTGCTGCCGTTGACAGCAGGCCGTCAATGCCGCTCGCGCCACGGTTGCTATAGACCGGGTAACCCGCCGGAAGCTGCGACAGCGCATCAATCAGGCGCACCACCAGACTGTTACCCACGAACAGTTGCCCCTGCTCCGGCAAGTATTCGCGGATACGGTGGGCTAATTGCGCTTCACCAAACGCGTCGCGACGGGCTTCTACCGCCTGCCAGGCCAGTTGCGCCAGGCGTGGGATCTCCACGCACCAGGGCTGACGTTTCTCCGCCGGATGCAGCTCCAGCCAGTCGCCAACCGCCGCTACCAGCCTGCGCCCACGATGGTGAGCTGGATCAAGGCGGCCTTCGATATTATCGACAATCCAGTATTCCTGCGGATCACAGCTGGCCTGCCACTGCAGGAGCCGTTTTCCGGTCAGGCTACTGCCAAGCTGCACCACAATCTGCGCCTGCTGTAATTCAGTGACCGCTTTCGCATTTCCCAGCCACAGGTCGGCGCACGGCAAAGGTTGTCCGGTTTGTGACAGAACATCGCCAATCAGCGGCCAGCCTAGCATCTGCGCCCACTGCGCAACCTTTTTGCCCTCTTCCGCGCTCATGCGGCCTGCAACAACAACGCCGCGTTTTTGTCGCCAGAAAAACCAGTCACGCTGTTTGTCGCTTTCCAGTCGACGCGCTTCACGCAGCCAGGGTTTATCATCCTGCCACCAGTCGCCAAGGCGCTGCTGCCAGTCAATCCCCGTTTCGTCCATGTCGCCATACAGCGGTTCCGCAAATGGGCAATTGATATGAACCGCCCCGCTATGCAGCGCAGCTAAGGCGTTATCAATGGTGGATACCAGCCAACTAGCCGGAATGTTCTGGGTCGGGCGCGGTAAAGAGAGCGTTTGCGATGGATGCGAGGCAAACATTCCGGCCTGACGAATCGCCTGGTTAGCGCCGCAGTCGATAAGCTCAGGAGGTCTGTCAGCCGTGAGTAGAATCAGCTTTTCACCGGTCAGGCCCGCTTCAATCAACGCGGGATACAAATTTGCCACCGCCGTACCGGACGTCACTATCACAGCGACAGGCTGCCGGCTGACTTTTGCCAGACCTAAGGCCAGATGCCCAAGGCCACGTTCATCAAAATGAGTATGGTGAATAAAAGCCGGGTTTTCCGCAGCCGCCAGAGTCAACGGTGTAGAACGAGAGCCAGGGGCAATGCAGACATGCCTGACGCCGTGGCGAGTGAGTGCTTCCAGAATGACCGCCGCCCAGCGTCGGTTAAATGCGCTTACTGACATGAGATTGTCCGGTATCAATATTGCGACACAGTATAAAGAATCGAATAAATGGATTTTTGATATGAGTCGGTAATATACAACTCATTACCCTTCCATCTGTAATAAAGTGCGCAGTCCTGCCGCTTTATTGTCTATTTCTTGCCATTCCTGTTCAGGATCTGAACCACGCACGATCCCTGCCCCGGCATACAGGCGTACCACGTTTTCACTAATTTTCGCCGATCGTAATGACACGCAAAACTCGCTTTGGCGCAGAGAAAGGTAACCCGCAGAACCGGCATACCACTCGCGTTCAAACGGTTCATTATGTTGGATAAATTCACGCGCCAGCTCACGCGGAATACCTGCGACTGCCGCCGTGGGCTGGAGCTGCATCAGACAAAGCGTATCATCAGCCTGATTCAGTTCCGTCCAGATACAGCGGCGCAGGTGCTGCACTTTGCGCAGTCTAAGCACCTGCGGCGGCAGCACATCAAGAGTTTGCGTACAGCCTTGCAGACGCTGGCAAATATCTTCGACCACCAGCATATTCTCGCGCTGGTTTTTATCATCTTTCATTAGCCATTCCCCCAACTGCCAGGCCCGATGATCCTCAGGGTGGTTGGCAACAGTTCCCGCCAGCGCCTCGGTGCGCAGCGCCGTGTCACGCCGCCGATACAAACGTTCAGGGGAAGAACCAAGAAACGCACACTTTGCGGAGAACGCCATAAAGAAATGGTAGCAGTTCAGGTTTAGACGACGACTGGAAGCCATCACGGCCGCGGCGTTAACCGACTGGGAAAACTGTAAATCGGTCGCCCGCGCCAGCACGACCTTATCGAGCTGTTCCCCATTGATCGTTTGCGTGGCGAGCTTTATCAGGTCTATCCAGCCAGTTTTATCCGGCCAGTTCTGTTCTCCCGTCAAACGCAGACGCAATGCGGGCAGCGGCTTTACGTTAGCGAGCGATGAGATAAACGCCACCGCCTGCGCGGCGTCTTCACGCAGCGACACGTCGCTAAAGAGATGTAAGCGTAAGCTCGCCACCCCGGCGCAACGTCGCCACTCCAGCCGTGGCAATAACAAATGGCCGCGCTGAGGCTCAAAGGCATTCAGGCCCCAGATACGCAGGTCAGGATTATCATCATGCTGGTGTAAAAAATGCTGGGCTAATTCGAGCGAGGAAAATGTGGCAACAGCGCCCAGTACGGCGGCTTCTTCATCGCCATTACGCTGTTGCCAGTAAAACTGGGGCCAGACAGGTTGACTGGCCAGCCATCCTAAAGCGTCAAACGCATCATTCAGTGGGAAAGGGATATCGTAAATACGAATTCCAGGTGCTGCTGGTATCTCTTGCGACAAATGACGCATCAGACTTTCCAGCGCAGTAGTGATTGAATGCACGCGGACCTCTCCCTGTTAAAAACCTCACATTATACGGGGTACTGAGCAGAAAAAGCAGTACCCCCAGTTAGGGAGTACGTACAAATGCGCTGACGGAATGGAATTTATCGCCGTGCTAACAATAATCCCATCACTAAACCGACCGTGGCACCAACGCCGATTCCGCGCCAGGGTTTTTCATGCACATAATCATCCGCCCGGCAAACGGCTTTCTTCGCGCGGTAATAGTAGCTGTCAGAGGCATGGCTGACGCGATTTCTCACCTCTTCTAACGCCCGCTCTGCCCGCGCTTTTAACTCAAGGTATTTTTGATCGGCTGGATCGCCGGAAGAACGCAGCACCTCCTCCAGCGTTTCACTCAATAATTCCAGATCGTCATCGATACGTGATTCATAAGAATGAAAAGACATTTTATTCTCCCTTTCTATTGACGTACCCGCTAACTATAGACAATCAGGCGTGTTTGCGCCTGTTTACGCCTGATGTGCTTCCCGCGCCATTCCGACGTGTGGAATACCGTCTTCGTCATAGATATCCGTGACCGGCACAAAGCCAAAGCGCGCATAGAATGATTGCAAATGTGCCTGCGCCCCCAGATACAGCGCCTTGTGCGGCCAATGCTGCGTACAGGAGGCCAACGTCTGAGTCATTAGCTGTTGCCCCAATTTTTCACCCCGCAGCGCTTCGCTTACGATCACCCGCCCAATGACGACCGGCTCAAGTTCATCATCGCTTTTCAGAATCCTCGCATACGCCACCAGTTCATCGTTATGCCAACCCAGAATGTGCCGGTTTTCACCACTGAGGTCATCACCATCCACATCCTGATACGGACACCGTTGCTCAACAACAAATACCGCACAGCGAAGCTCAAGAATGGCGTACAACTGCTGTGTATTGAGCTTTGCATGGTGGAGATCTTGCCAGTGAATCATAGTCTGCCCCTTTGTTGTGATAACCTGAACACCCTGCCTTATTGATGGCGAAAAGTGTAACGCGAAGATGGAATTACTATTTTTAGGCACGTCTGCGGGAGTCCCCACGCGCTCACGCAATGTAACGGCAATTTTACTGAATCTGCAACACCCGACTCAGGCGGGGCTGTGGCTTTTCGATTGTGGTGAAGGAACGCAGCATCAGATGCTGACCACGCCATTTAACCCTGGAAAACTCGAGCGTATTTTTATCAGCCATCTACACGGCGATCACCTGTTTGGTTTACCGGGGCTGCTGTGCAGTCGCTCAATGGCCGGGAACGTCCAGCCACTGACGCTTTACGGACCAAAGGGATTGCGAGAGTTTACCGAAACGGCTTTGCGTTTGAGCGGCTCCTGGACCGATTATCCGCTGGATATTGTCGAAATCACCGCGGGTGAAATTGTTGATGACGGCCTGCGTAAAGTAACGGCGTACCCGCTGGAGCATCCGCTGGAGTGCTACGGTTTTCGTGTTGAAGAGCACGACAAACCGGGGGCACTTGACGCCAGCGCCTTGAAGGCGGCTGGTGTTAAAGCGGGCCCGTGGTTCCAGGATTTGAAAGCCGGGAAAACCATCGTGCTGGAGGATGGTCGAGCGATTAACGGCGCCGATTTTCTCGGCCCTGCCACCAGAGGAAAATCTGTGGCTATTTTCGGCGACACAGGACCTTGCGCGTCCGCCATTGAACTGGCACGCGGTGTGGATGTGATGGTACATGAAACCACACTGGACTCCTCAATGGAGGAAAAAGCCAACAGCCGCGGTCACAGCTCGACCCGACAAGCCGCCCAGCTGGCGCTTGAGGCCGGAGTGGGACGCCTGATCATGACCCACGTTAGCTCACGCTACGATGAAAAAGGTTGTCAGCGGTTACTCGAAGAGTGCAAAGCGATATTTCCAGACACTGAACTGGCTCACGATTTCGCCATTTTCACCGTTTAATGCTCCATTTTTCCGCCTCAGTGCCGATAACAGTGGAAAGGCTGGCTTTCACACTGAGGACAGGATGAACAATTTCCAGAAAGATATTGATGACAGGACAAACCTAACCCTGTCTAACCGTTTTGAACTGCTGCTGTTTCGCCTTGGCAAATCCGTCGAGGAGCAGAAATCAGAACTGTTTGGCATCAACGTATTCAAACTGCGTGAAATCGTACCGATGCCGACCTTTACGCGTCCCGCAGGTATGAAAGCCCCGTTGCTGGGTATGGTTAACATTCGCGATCAGGTGATCCCGGTGATTGATCTGCCTGCCGTCGCGGGCTGTAAGCCAGAGACCGGACTCAACATCCTGTTGATCACGGAATATGCCCGCAGCGTTCAGGCGTTTGCGGTGGAGTCGGTAGAAAACATTATGCGTCTGGACTGGCAACAGGTGCATACCGCCGAAAAAGCCGTCAATGGTCGCTACATTACCAGTATCGCCTGTCTGGACGACAACAAAGAGACTAACAATCTGGCGCTGGTGCTCGATGTCGAACAGATCCTGTACGACATCGTACCGTCGAACCACGACCTGCGCGCAACAGAGCTGAAAACCAATAAGTTCAACATTACGCCGGGTGCGGTGGCGATTGTGGCTGATGATTCCAAAGTGGCTCGCGCGATGCTGGAAAAAGGGCTTAACGCCATGGAGATCCCACACTTGATGCATGTGACGGGCCAGGATGCGTGGGAAAAGATACAACAGCTATCTGAAGAAGCAGAAGCGGAAGGTAAACCAATCAGCGAGAAGATTGCGCTGGTGCTCACCGATCTGGAAATGCCGGAGATGGACGGTTTTACGCTTACCCGTAAGATAAAAACCGACGAACGCCTGAAGAAGATCCCGGTCGTTATCCACTCCTCACTTTCCGGTAGCGCCAATGAAGATCACGTACGCCGAGTGAAAGCAGATGGTTACGTGGCCAAATTCGAAGTCAATGAGCTGTCTTCAGTAATTCAGGAAGTGATGGATCGCACAGCGAAAGGCATCAGCGGCCCGCTGGTGAGCCGTCAACTTTCGGCCTGACACCCCAGCAACTTGAAGTATGACGAGTATAGACAGGTAAAAAAAAGAGTCTGGACATTGTCCAGACTCTTTTTCGATCACAGCATGACGAATTACATCAGCGGAGCCGCTAACTGCACGATGCTGATCAACGGTTGCGGGTAGATACCCAGCACCAGTACCAGCAGGGCAGAAATCAACACCACGATACCGCCCGCGCTGTACTGCCAGTTGGACGGCGCATCGCGATTTAGCTGCTGCGGTGCGCTCAGGTACAGGCTCACGGCAACGCGCAGGTAGTAGTACAAACCAATCGCGGAACCCACCACCACGGCGGCAACCAGCCACCACAGATTAGCCTGCACACCCACCGCCAGTACGTAGAACTTACCGATAAAGCCCAGCGTCATCGGAATACCCGCCAGAGACAGCATCATCACCGTCATCACCGCCGCGAGGATTGGGCGATGCCAGAACAGACCACGGTAGGAGAACAGAGAGTCTGCATCCGGACCGCGGTACGGGCTGGACATCAGGCTGACCACACCGAACGCACCGAGGCTGCTGAACAGATAACCGGCCAGGTAAACGCCAACCGCTTCCATCGACATCTCGCCGCTCTGCAGGGCAATCAGCGCCACCAGCAGGTAACCGAGGTGAGAGATAGAAGAGTAACCAAGCAGACGTTTGATGTTGGTCTGGCTCAGCGCCATCAGGTTACCGAAGATAATAGAAGCAAAGGCAATCACACCCAGCACGATCCGTACCGCTTCGCTATCACCTACCGGTGCGTACAGGAACAGACGCATCACCACGCCGAAGATAGCGATTTTGCTCGCCGTCGCCAGGAAGGTGGAAACCGGAGCCGGAGCGCCCTGGTATACGTCTGGCGTCCACAGGTGGAATGGAACCAGCGAGAGTTTAAAGCCGAGGCCAACAATCATCAGACCGAAGCCCGCCAGCAGCAGCGGTTCTTGCAGCATACCGTCGCCGAGGCTCTTACCGAGCGCGACAAACGACAGGTTGCCAGACTGCGCGTACACCAGCGCCATACCAAACAGCAGGAAGGAAGACGCTGCGGCAGACAGAATGGTGTATTTGATACTGGCTTCCAGCGAACGTTTCTGACGGAACGCATAGCCAACCAGACCAAACAGCGGCAGAGAGATAAGCTCAATACCAAGGAACAGCGCCGCCAGATGATTAGCGTTAGCCAGCAGAATACCGCCGAGCGCGGCAATCAGCACCAGCAGATAGAACTCTTCCCGGTTGTCGTCGTAGCCTTCCAGCCACGGGTAAGCGAAGGTACAGGTGGCAAGACTCGCCAGCAGCACCAGCCCGGTGTAGAGCATGGCGAAACCGTCAACCCGCATCAGCGGGGTGACGTCCATAGCGCCCGCCTGGCCAACAAACCAGAGCGAAACCAGTGCGGCGTTAAGCCCAATGACCGACAGCGTGGCATTGAGGAAGTGATTGCGTCGCCACGCAATGGAGAGCATCACAACCACCACCGTCAAGCCGACGATCAGCAGCGGTAGCAGCGCAATCAGGTGTTGTGGAGTTATTGTCATGGCGATTTACGGCCTTGTAGTAGTAACGGAATTAACAAACCACTGCTGGATGTTGCTCATCGCAGAATGCGAGGTATCCAGAATCGGCTGCGGATAGAAGCCAAGCAGTACCAGAAGCACGACCAGCAACAGGATGATAAACAGCTCACGCAGCGACATCCCTGGCAGTTCAACACTGGCAATCTGGCTCTTCGCCTTACCGAAGTAAGCGCGATGCAGCATCGCCAGCGAGTAAACAGAAGCAAACACCAGACCAAATGTCGAGATCACGGTAATAACCGGAACCACCTGGTAGCTGCCGAACAGAATCATAAATTCGCCAACGAAGTTACCTGTACCCGGCATACCCAGCGTACACACTGCGAAGAACATTGACAGCGCAGGCAACCATTTCATTTTGCCCCACAGGCCGCCCATCATACGCATATCACGCGTGTGCAGACGTTCGTACAGCTGACCACACAGGATGAACAGACCGGCTGCGGACAGGCCGTGCGCGATCATCTGAATCACCGCACCCTGGTATGCCAGCTGGCTGCCGGTGTAGATAGCAATCAGCACGAAGCCCATGTGGGATACGGAGGTGTAAGCAATCAGACGTTTGATGTCGTACTGATTAAAGGCCATCCACGCGCCGTAGAAGATGCCGATGACGCCAAGCCACATTGCGATAGGTGCAAACTCCGCTGACGCATTCGGGAACAGCGGCAGGGAGAAGCGCAGCAGACCGTAGGCTGCGGTTTTCAGCAAGATACCTGCCAGGTCAACGGAACCTGCGGTCGGTGCCTGGGAGTGAGCATCCGGCAACCAGCCGTGCAGCGGAACCACCGGCATTTTCACCGCGAAAGCGATGAAGAAGCCCAGCATCAGCAGGTATTCCACGCCGTGGGACATCGGAGTATTCAGCAATTCTTCATAGTTGAAAGTCCACACGCCGGTCGCTTTGTAGTGCACAAACACCAGCGCCAGGATGGCAATCAACATCACCAGACCACTCGCCTGGGTATAAATGAAGAACTTGGTTGCTGCCGTGATACGCGTTTTACCGTCAGAGGCTTTATGCCCCCATAGCGCGATCAGGAAGTACATCGGCACCAGCATCATTTCCCAGAAGAAGAAGAACAGGAACATGTCGATGGCAAGGAACACGCCGATTACGCCGCCTAAGATCCACATCAGGTTCAGGTGGAAAAAGCCCTGGTATTTTTCGATTTCATTCCAGGAGCAAAGTACCGCCAGAACACCGAGCAGGCCGGTCAGCACCACCATCAGCAGCGACAGACCGTCGATAGCAAGATGAATCGAGATGCCAAAGCGTGGGATCCACGGCAGGACAAACTCAGACTGCCACTGCGGAATGCCAGTGGATTGCGTCAGTGAATAGCCGCCCTGCAACCAAAGTTGCAGGCCAAGCGCCAGCGTCAGTCCCATGGTAATCAGCGCGATCCAACGCGGCACCTTCACGCCAAAGCGTTCGGTCTGCCAGCACAGGAAGCCACCGATAAAGGGAATCAATATTAGCCAGGGTAGTAACATGGCGATTTTTATTCCTTTTTAAGGCCCCTAATAGAGGCCTGATTTTCAACGAATTTGGATAAAATTCACTTTACGATCAACGCAGTACCATCAACAGAGCCAGCACAACGACGGCACCGATGCTCATTGATGCTACATACCAACGCAGATAGCCGTTCTCGCTTAACAACAGGCCTTTACCTGCAAAGCGGGAAAGGATCGCCGGAATGTTCATCATTGCGTTCAGCGGATCGCGTTTCAGCAGCCATGCAACGCCCAGGAACGGCTTGACGAACACTTTGTCGTACAGCCAGTCGAAGCCCCAGGCGTTATACCACCAGGTACCCAGCAGACGGCCTGGCGCACTGTTGGCAATCGACGTCACCAGCGTACGTTTACCCAGCCACAGCCATGCAGCGATCAGAATGCCTGCAATCGCGACGATACCGGAGGTAATTTCCAGGGTCATCACGCGACCATGCTCAAGCTCGGTCGTCGCAGGCAGTACACCCTGCAGCGGTGGCACAATCAGTGCGCCAACGAAGGTGGACAGGATCATCAGCACAATCAGCGGCAGATGATGTGTAATCCCCTTCCCTGCGTGAGCGTGAATTTGCTCTTTACCATGGAACACGATGAAAATCATACGGAAGGTGTACAGAGAGGTCATGAACGCACCGACCAGACCTGCAACCATCAGATTGATATGACCGTTCGCCATCGCACCGGCCAGAATCTCATCCTTACTGAAGAAGCCTGCGGTAATCAGCGGCAGAGCCGACAGCGCCGCGCCACCGATCAGGAAGCAGAGATACACCAGCGGAATAGACTTACGCAGACCGCCCATCTTGAAGATGTTCTGTTCGTGGTGACAGGCCAGGATAACCGAGCCGGATGCCAGGAACAGCAGCGCTTTAAAGAAGGCGTGCGTCATCAGGTGGAAAATCGCCGCGTCCCACGCCTGAACCCCGAGAGCCAGGAACATATAACCAATCTGGCTCATGGTGGAGTATGCGAGAACGCGTTTGATGTCGGTCTGTACCAGCGCGGCGAAACCAGCCAGTACCAGAGTGATAGCCCCGATAATCCCCACCAGATGCAGGATTTCCGGCGTCATCAGGAACAGGCCGTGAGTACGTGCAATCAGGTAGACACCGGCGGTAACCATCGTCGCGGCGTGGATCAGCGCGGAGACAGGCGTCGGACCTGCCATCGCGTCAGCAAGCCATGTCTGCAACGGCAGCTGCGCGGATTTACCCACCGCACCGCCCAGCAGCATCAGGGTTGCCCACATCAGCATGTTGTTACCATCTGCAAAGTGAGCAGGTGCCAGTTCCACCATTTCGCGGAAGTTCAGCGTGCCCAGCTCGTTGTAGAGGATAAACAATGCGAAGGCGAGGAACACGTCACCCACACGGGTCACGACGAAGGCTTTCATTGCCGCAGCGCCATTCTTCGGATCGGTGTAATAGAAACCGATCAGCAGATAGGAGCACAGGCCCACGCCTTCCCAGCCGAGGTACATCAGCAGCAGGTTATCCGCCAGTACCAGAACCACCATGCTGGCGATAAACAGGTTGGTGTAGGCGAAGAAACGGGAGTATCCCTCTTCACCGCGCATATACCAGGAGGCGAACATGTGGATCAGGAAACCCACACCGGTCACCACACTGAGCATGGTCAGCGACAGGCCGTCCAGCACCAGGTTAAAACCGATATTGAAGTCACCGACAGACATCCACGTCCACAGCGGCTGGCTGTAGGCCTGTTGACCATTAGCAAAGAAGTCAACGCCAACAAACGCGGTCACCAGCGCCGCCAGGCCAATCGACCCGACACCCACGGTCGCGGACAGATTTTCTGACCAACGACCGCGAGAGAACGCCAGTAATACAAAGCCAATAAATGGCAGAATAATGGTTAAGGCAAGCATGTTCATCCACGCATCTCACTTACTGAATCGATGTTCAGGTTCTGGCGACGGCGATGAAGTTGCAGCAACAGCGCAAGTCCAATGCTCGCTTCCGCAGCCGCAAGGCTGATGGCGAGAATATACATCACCTGACCATCGGTCTGGCCCCAGTAGCTTCCGGCGACCACGAAGGCCAGCGCGGAGGCGTTAATCATGATTTCCAGCCCGATCAGCATAAACAGCAGATTGCGGCGGATAACCAGACCGGTTAAGCCCAGTACGAATAAGACAGCCGCGAGGATCAGTCCATGTTGTAAGGGGATCATGCGTGCTCCTCCGTTTTTCTTTTCGCGCGGTCATCGGTGCGATTGCTCAGCACTTCACCAGAACGCTCTTCGCGCCCTACGTGGAAGGCCACAACCAGACCTGCCAGCAGCAGCATCGAAGCCAGCTCGACCGCCAGTACATACGGTCCGAACAGGGAAATACCGACAGCTTTCGCGCTAATTGGCGTCCCGTCGATGCCCTGATCGTTAACACCCAGAATGGCATAAACAATAACCGCCAGCATGATGGCCGACAAAATCGCCGGTCCAATCCACACCTGCGGTTTCAGCCACTGGCGTTCCTGTTCAATTTCAGAACCACCGAGGTTGAGCATCATGACCACGAACACGAACAACACCATGATGGCGCCCGCGTAGACGATTATTTCCAGCGCCCCCGCGAAGTAAGCACCTAACGAGAAGAACACCCCGGAAATCGCCAGCAGCGAAATAATCAGGTACAGCAGTGCGTGTACCGGATTGGTGTGGGTGATCACCCGCAAGGTTGCGAGAATGGCTATCAGGCCACAGATATAAAAAGCGAACTCCATTGCCCCTCTCCTTACGGTAACAGGCTCTTGACGTCGATAGGCTTGGCTTCGTTCTCTGCTTCGCCCTTATCTTTGCCGTCGATTGCCATACCTGCCATCCGGTAGAAGTTATATTCCGGGTATTTACCCGGACCGGAGATCAGCAGATCCTCTTTCTCGTAAACCAGGTCCTGGCGCTTGTACTCACCCAGCTCGAAATCTGGAGTCAGCTGAATAGCCGTTGTCGGACAGGCTTCTTCGCACAGGCCGCAGAAAATGCAGCGTGAGAAGTTAATGCGGAAAAACTCCGGATACCAGCGGCCATCTTTGGTCTCTGCTTTTTGCAAAGAGATACAGCCTACCGGACACGCTACCGCACACAGGTTACAGGCAACGCAACGCTCTTCGCCGTCCGGGTCACGGGTCAGAACGATACGACCACGAAAACGGGGCGGTAGATAGACCGGCTCTTCCGGGTACATCTGCGTTTCGCGTTTCGCGAACGCATGCAGGCCGATCATCCAGATACTGCGTACCTGGGTGCCGAAACCTACGAACAATTCTTTTAAGGTCATGGTCTTTGTGTCCCTTATTGCGCCTGCCAGAGAATGACAGCCGCCGTTACCAGCAAGTTGACGAGCGTCAGCGGCAGACAGACTTTCCAGCCGAAGGACATTACCTGGTCATAACGAGGACGCGGTAACGACGCACGAATCAAAATGAACATCATCATGAAGAACGCGGTTTTCAGCGCGAACCAGACGAATGGCGGTAAGAACGGACCATGCCAGCCACCGAAGAACAGGGTAACCATCAGTGCAGAAATGGTGACGATGCCGATGTACTCACCCACGAAGAACAGACCGAATTTCATACCGGAGTATTCAATGTGGTAACCGTCGGCCAGTTCCTGCTCGGCTTCTGGCTGGTCAAACGGGTGACGGTGACACACCGCCACGCCCGCGATGGCAAAGGTGACAAAACCAAAGAACTGCGGAATAACGTTCCAGATATCAGCCTGGTTGTTGACGATGTCGGTCATGTTAAATGAACCGGCCTGCGCCACCACGCCCATCAGGGAAAGTCCGAGGAATACTTCGTAGCTCAGCGTCTGCGCAGACGCGCGCATCGCACCGAGCAGCGAGTATTTGTTGTTACTGGACCAGCCTGCGAACAGCACCGCGTATACCGCGAGGCCTGCCATCATCAGGAAGAACAGGATCCCGATGTTCAGGTCAGCAACCACCCAGTTCGGGCTCACCGGCACGATGGCGAAAGCCAGCAGCAGCGAGGTGAAGGCGATCATCGGTGCCAGGGTAAAGATGACGCGATCCGAGAATTTCGGGATCCAGTCTTCTTTAAAGAACATCTTGATCATGTCCGCAACCAGCTGGAGCGAACCGCCCCAGCCAACACGGTTCGGTCCGTAACGGTTCTGGAACAGACCGAGCAGACGACGTTCGCCAAAGCTCATGAATGCCCCGCAGGTGACCACCACCAGCAGAATCACGACCGCTTTGAGAACGCTCAGCAGGATCTCAATCAGATCGGGTGTAATCCAACTCATTGTTGTGCCTCCTGCAGATCCTCAAGACGTGCACCAGCCAGAACCGGCGCGATGCCAGGCATACCCATTGGCAAACCAACCTGCCCTGCCGTTAATCCTTCAGCGATTTCAACCGGCAGCGTAACCGTGTTGCCATCGTAGCTGAAAGAAACGCGCGTACCGGCATTAACACCCAACTTCGCGGCATCAGCCGGGTTGAGTTTGATGTACGGCTGCGGCATACGGGTCTGGAAGACAGGCGCACGCTGGGACATTTCGTCACTACCAAACAGATGATAGTAAGGCGCGACACGCCACTGACCATCCTGAGCCTGGAAGCTCGCCGGAACGGTTGTGAAGTAATCCAGACCATCTGCCGAAGCTTCGATCAGACGCACGCCCGGATCGCCATGACGCAGTTTACCGCCCACTTCATCCTGGAACTTGTTCCACGCCTGTGGGGAGTTCCAGCCCGGAGCCCAGGCAAACGGAATTTGCGAACGCGGCGCAGACGGTTGGTTGTTCCCTTCCATAGAGAAAGCGAACATGGTGTCTTTGTCCTGCGGCTGACGCGGTTCGTGGACGCTGATGTTGGCGCGCATTGCGGTACGACCACTGTAGCGGTGCGGTTCACGTGCCAGTTTCTGTCCACGGATACGGAAGCTTGCATCCGGCGCGGCATCTTTAATACCCGCCAACTGCGGTAACTTCTCAACGACCGCGTCGATAACATGGTCGAGCTGCGTCCAGTCCACTTCACGGCTCTGCACGGTACTGTGCAGCGAGTGCAGCCAGCGCCAGCTTTCCAGCATTACGGTGTTGCTGTCGTAGTAGGATGGGTCATAGACCTGGAAGAAACGCTGGGCGCGACCTTCGTTGTTAATTACCGTACCATCGCTTTCGGCGAAGCTAGCGGCGGAAAGCACCAGATGGGCGTTTTCCATAATAGCCGTGCGCTGATGGTCAACAACCAGTACCAGCGGCGCTTTCGCCAGCGCGGCGTTCACACGCGTTGCTGAAGCATGGCGATGCAGGTCATTTTCCAACACCACAACGGCGTCAGCACGACCGGTTTCCAGCTCGGTCAGCGCGTCGTCAAGGGAACCACCGCCAATCATACCCAGCCCCATGCTGTTAACAGAGCGAGCAATCATGGTGATCCCGACGTCTGCGCCACGGCCTTTCAGCGCCTTCGCCACGTTGGCAGCAGCCTGAATCACGTCGGCGCTACCGGCGTTGGTACCGGAAATAATCAGTGGTTTCTTCGCCCCGGCCAGAGCCTGAACGATGACGTCAATTTTGTTCTGCAGGTCACGGTCGATACCGTCAACCGCCGGTGCGTTGTTATCCAACGCATGGGCGATAGCGAAACCTAAACGCGCCTGATCTTCAACCGGCGCACGGTAGGTCCATGCCGCGATATCATCCAGACGGGTGTTATCGACGTTGGTAACGAACAGCGGGTGCTTGGCGCGCTGGCCAATGTTGAGGATTGCCGCAATCTGCCAGTCGGCCACTTTCTGCGCCGCCGCCATTTCACGCGCTTTACCTTTCACCGCCTGACGCACTGCCAGCGCAACGCGCGCGCCGGTTTGGGTGACATCTTCGCCCAGGACCAGAACCGCATCGTATGACTCGATTTCGCGCAGTGCCGGGGTATGAATACCGCCGTCACGCAGCACGCTCAGAGCCAGTTGCAGACGTTCCTGCTCGCCCTGGGCAATACCGGTATAGAAGTTATCCGCACCGACCAGTTCACGCAGCGCGAAGTTACTTTCAACGCTGGCACGCGGGGAGCCGATACCAATCACTTTCTTCGACTGACGCAGAATATCTGCCGCGCCCTGCATCGCCTGTTCGGCGTTCAGCGTGATCAGGTCATCGCCACGACGCTGTACCGGCTGACGCGGACGGTCTTTCAGGTTCACGTAACCATAGCCAAAACGACCACGGTCGCAGAGGAAGTAGTGGTTAACGGTACCGTTGTAGCGGTTTTCGATACGACGCAGTTCACCGTAGCGCTCGCCCGGGCTGATGTTACAACCGATAGAACACTGCTGGCAGATGCTCGGCGCAAACTGCATGTCCCATTTACGATTATAACGCTCGGAGTGCGTTTTATCGGTGAAGACGCCGGTCGGGCAAATTTCCACCAGGTTACCGGAGAATTCGCTTTCGAGCGTACCGTCTTCCGGACGACCAAAGTAGACGTTGTCATGTGCGCCATAGACGCCCAGATCCGCGCCATCGGCGTAATCTTTGTAGTAACGTACGCAGCGATAGCAGGCGATGCAGCGGTTCATTTCGTGAGAGATGAACGGCCCCAGGTCCTGGTTGCGGTGTGTACGCTTCGTGAAGCGGTAGCGGCGGAAGCTATGACCGGTCATGACGGTCATATCCTGAAGGTGGCAGTTACCGCCCTCTTCACAGACCGGACAGTCGTGCGGGTGGTTAGTCATCAACCACTCCACTACGCTTTCGCGGAACTGTTTCGCTTCTTCGTCATCAATTGAAATAAAGGTGCCTTCGGTGGCCGGTGTCATACAAGACATCACCAGGCGACCACGCGTGTCTTCCGCGTTTTGATATTGCTTCACCGCACACTGGCGGCAAGCACCGACGCTTCCCAGCGCCGGGTGCCAGCAAAAGTACGGAATATCAAGGCCGAGAGACAGACAAGCTTCCAGCAGGTTGTCCGCTCCGTTGACCTCATATTCTTTGCCGTCTACATGAATCGTAGCCATAGTCAGCATGCTTCCAGTTGGCTCGGTCTAAAACCGAGCGTTAATCGAATTTCTGATCGCGATTCAGGGTTACCCTGCTATTACCAGCGCTCTTTCAGCAGGTTCGGCTGAATACCACCAATCTGATGGGTATTGCTGAAGGACTGCTTGATGCCAGCTTCGAATTCTTCGCGGAAATATTTAATGGCGCTCTGCAGCGGCTCCACCGCACCCGGGGCGTGTGCACAGAAGGTTTTACCCGGGCCGAGGAAACGACACAGTTGCTCAAGCGTCTCGATATCCCCAGGCTGGCCTTCGCCACGCTCCAGCGCGCGCAGAATTTTCACACTCCACGGCAGACCGTCACGGCACGGCGTACACCAGCCGCAGGACTCGCGGGCAAAGAACTCTTCCAGGTTACGCACCAGAGGAACCATGCCAATCTCGTGATCGACGGCCATTGCCAGCGCGGTGCCCAAACGGCTACCGGCTTTACCAATGCTTTCGAATTCCATCGGCAGATCGAGGTGCGCTTCAGTCAGGAAGTCAGTACCCGCGCCGCCCGGCTGCCAGGCTTTGAATTTCAGGCCATCACGCATGCCGCCCGCGTAATCTTCGAGGATCTCGCGCGCGGTAGTACCGAAAGGCAGTTCCCACAGGCCAGGGTTCTTCACGCGACCTGAGAAGCCCATCAGCTTGGTGCCCGCGTCTTTGCTCTGCGAAATGTTCTGGTACCACTCCACGCCGTTCGCGAGGATAGCTGGTACGTTACACAGGGTTTCGACGTTGTTAACGCAGGTCGGCTTACCCCAAGCGCCAGAGCTTGCCGGGAACGGCGGCTTAGAGCGTGGGTTAGCACGACGACCTTCAAGGGAGTTAATCAGCGCCGTCTCTTCACCGCAGATATAGCGCCCTGCCCCGGTGTGGACAAACAGTTCGAAGTCGAAACCGGTGCCCATGATGTTTTTGCCAAGCAAGCCGGCTTCGGTTGCTTCGGCAATCGCGCGACGCAGATGCACAGCCGCTTCGATATATTCACCACGCAGGAAGATGTAACCACGGTACGCTTTCAGCGCAAACGCGGAGATCAGCATGCCTTCCACCAGCAGGTGCGGCAGCTGTTCCATCAGCAGACGATCTTTATAGGTACCCGGCTCCATTTCATCGGCGTTACACAGCAGGTAACGGATGTTCATGGATTCGTCTTTCGGCATCAGGCTCCACTTCAGACCGGTGGAAAAGCCCGCACCGCCGCGCCCTTTCAGGCCAGCGTCTTTTACCTGATTAACGATTTCGTCCGGTGACAGCCCGGTCAGGGCCTTACGTGCACCTTCGTAGCCGTTCTTGCTACGGTATTCGTCCAGCCAGACCGGCTGTTTGTCATCACGCAGACGCCAGGTCAGCGGATGCGTTTCGGGAGTACGGATAATGTCTTTCATTTATACCGCTCCAGCAGTTCGGGAATGCCTTCCGGGGTCAGGTGAGCATGAGTATCCTCATCGATCATCATGTTCGGCCCTTTATCGCAGTTCCCCAGGCAACAGGTCGGGAGCAGCGTAAAACGACCGTCAAAGGTCGTCTGCCCCGGCTTGATGTTGAGTTTTTTCTCAAGCGCAGCCTGGATCCCCTGATAGCCGTTGATATGGCACACCACGCTGTCGCAGTAGCGGATCACGTGGCGACCTACCGGCTGACGGAAGATCTGGCTATAGAACGTGGCAACACCTTCTACGTCGCTTGCCGGGATCCCCAGCACATCAGCGATCGCATAGATCGCCCCATCCGGCACCCAGCCACGCTGTTTCTGAACGATTTTCAGCGCTTCAATGGACGCCGCACGCGGGTCTTCGTAGTGGTGCTTCTCGTGCTCAATCGCTTCACGCTCAGCCGCACTCAGCTCAAAAGCCTCGGTTTGTGGTTGTTGATTCTCGTGCATAATTAGCGGTCCACATCTGACATAACAAAATCGATACTACCCAGGTGGACGATAAGGTCAGACACCAGGCTGCCACGTACCGCTACCGGGATCTGCTGCAGGTGCGCATAGCTCGGGGTACGGATACGGGTACGGTAACTCATGGTGCTGCCATCGCTGGTCAGGTAGTAACTGTTAATACCCTTGGTCGCTTCCACCATCTGGAAGGACTCGTTTGCCGGCATAACCGGTCCCCACGAAACTTGCAGGAAGTGGGTGATCAGGGTTTCGATATGTTGCAACGTGCGCTCTTTCGGCGGCGGCGTAGTCAGCGGGTGATCCGCTTTGAACGGGCCTTCCGGCATGTTATTGAGGCACTGCTCAAGGATGCGCAGACTCTGGCGCAGCTCTTCAACTTTCAGCATCACGCGGGTATAGCAGTCGGACACGCCGCCGCCAACCGGGACTTCAAAGTCAAAGTTTTCGTAGCCAGAGTATGGACGCGCTTTACGCACGTCAAAATCAATACCGGTCGCACGCAGCGCAGCACCGGTACAACCCCAGTCCAGCGCTTCTTTCTTACCGTAAGCGGCAACGCCTTGCGAACGGCCTTTCAGGATGGTGTTACGCAGTGCGGCTTTCTCGTAGGAATCCAGACGTTTTGGCATCCAGTCGAGGAAGTCACGCAGCAGTTTGTCCCAACCGCGCGGCAGATCGTGTGCCACACCGCCGATACGGAACCAGGCCGGGTGCATACGGAAACCGGTGATCGCTTCCACTACGTCATAGATTTTCTGACGGTCGGTAAAGGCGAAGAAGACCGGCGTCATCGCACCGACGTCCTGGATGAACGTGGAGATGTACAGCAAGTGGCTGTTGATACGGAACAGTTCAGACAACATAACGCGAATCACGTTGACGCGATCCGGCGTGGTGATGCCAGCCAGTTTCTCAACGGCCAGTACGTAAGGCATTTCGTTAACGCAGCCGCCGAGGTACTCGATACGGTCGGTGTACGGAATGTAGCTATGCCAGGACTGACGTTCACCCATCTTTTCAGCGCCACGGTGGTGGTAGCCGATGTCAGGCACGCAGTCGACGATTTCTTCGCCATCAAGCTGCAGCACAATACGGAACGCACCGTGAGAAGACGGGTGGTTAGGACCGAGGTTGAGGAACATGAAGTCCTCGTTTTCGGAACTACGCTTCATGCCCCATTCTTCTGGTTTGAAGGTCAGTGATTCCATTTCCAGATCCTGTTTGGCTTTAGTCAGCTCAAACGGATCGAATTCGGTCGCACGCGCCGGGTAGTCTTTACGCAGCGGATGACCTTCCCAGGTATGCGGCATCAGCAGACGCGTCAGGTGCGGGTGACCTTCGATGTCGATGCCAAACATTTCCCAGGTTTCACGCTCATACCAGTTGGCGTTCGGGAACAGTTTGGTGAACGTCGGTACGCGCAGGTCGTTTTCAGACAATGCCACCTTGAGCATGATATCGCGATTGCGTTCAATGGAGATCAGGTGATAGAAAACGGAAAAATCCGCGGCAGGTAACCCTTCGCGGTGCGTACGCAGACGTTCGTCCATGCCGTGTAAGTCAAACAGCATGACGTAAGGTTTCGGCAGTCTCTTTAAGAAATCGCCAACTTCCAGTAATTGTTCACGCTTGACCCAAACAACAGGTACCCCGGTGCGAGTCGCCTGAACGGTAAAGGCATCCGGCCCAAAACGGTTGCGCAGTTCGCCAATGACCGGGTCATCAAGGTGATCCCGTGTTTGCCATACAGCGTCTTGCGCGGTTAAGTCGGTCATATTGTTCACCATTGCAAATGGTCCGTGGTGGTCGGCAGTGCTTCGCGCTATTTATGTAGTGATAAGCGAAGGAAGTGCTGCTGCCGACAGGCGCAAATTAAATCTCGTCTGGTGTACGAAGATTCGTTACAGCAATACGTTCGCCGCGTTTACGCTCGCGTTCTGACTGCATATTGGCGCGATAAACGCCTTGATCGCCAACCACCCAGGAGAGCGGACGGCGTTCTTTGCCAATGGAATCTTGCAGCAGCATCAGAGCCTGCATATACGCTTCCGGACGCGGCGGGCATCCCGGGATGTACACATCGACCGGAATAAATTTATCAACGCCCTGCACCACAGAATAGATGTCGTACATACCGCCGGAGTTGGCGCATGCGCCCATGGAAATAACCCATTTCGGTTCCAGCATCTGATCGTAGAGGCGCTGAATAACCGGCGCCATTTTGGTAAAGCAGGTTCCGGCTACGACCATCAGGTCAGCCTGACGCGGCGATGCACGCAGTACTTCCGCACCAAAACGGGCCACATCGTGCACGGCGGTAAACGAGGTCACCATCTCAACGTAGCAGCAGGAAAGGCCAAAGTTATATGGCCAAATTGAGTTTTTACGGCCCCAGTTAACCATGTCATGCAGCTTGCCCATGAACACGTTTTTGTTAACTTCTTGCTCCAGGGGGTCGGTTACGATCTCCTGTTTTTGCAGGGGGTAACGGTCGTTCTCACCGTTAGGATCTATGCGGGTGAGCGTATAATCCATCTTAATGCCTCGCGGTTAGCGTTGACGATTAGCGATACTGTTCGTTTCCGGGTTCATACGCTCGCGGCGTGAACGCGCGGGCGTCCAGTCCAGCGCGCCAATACGCACCAGATAAACCAGACCTGCCAGTAACACAAAAATAAAAATTGCAGCTTCCACAAAGCCAATCCAGCCGCTTTCACGGATAGAAGTTGACCATGCGAACAGATACAGCGCTTCAACGTCGAAGATAACGAAGAACATGGCTACCAGATAAAACTTGGCAGACAGGCGCAAGCGGGCGGTGCCGACCGAGTCGATACCTGATTCAAACGGCACGTTTTTAGATCTCGCGCGCGCGCGACCACCTAAAAACCAGCCGCCGACGAGCATCAGGCAGCACAGGCCAATGGCAACAATAAGAAAGATAGCGAATGCCCAGTGATGAGCGATGATTTCAGTGGATGTTGACATACTCATTGCTTACTCATCAAAAGTAGCGCCAAATTCTCTGCTCTTTTCGGCAGATGAACGCCACATCGATTCATGGGGAGGAATAAAAAAAACCTTACAATCACTGTGAAAAACCATTTTATACAGCTAATTGATGGGGTTTTTTACTCCTTTCTATAACCTTTTGTCAACTTTAACAAAAGTTTCCTCACATTATTTTACACCGCTCCAACTTCATTAACATAAAGTGCTATTTAGACCAATTTCGATCGCATCATAGGTCATTTTTAATGTTGTTGAATCGTGTCCGTAGTGAAGTAAAAAAGATAATACTCACCTATTTTGACAGGAATTCACCCAGATGCCTCCCCCTAAATGGGAGTATTTTCTTGATCTGTGACACGCTTTTGTTAATTCACCATAAAAAACAGCAACAATTTCTCTAGTTTTTTAACATGGAAACAATTAGTAACGCTGCTGCTTATTTTTCAGCCAGGCGTCAGGCCGTTTTTTTACCTCCTGATTTTGTTAAGTTTTAGGATAGCAAATGACATAAAGCGGCAATATTTGCATAAAAAAAGAGCCGCTGGATGTTTTTTCATCACCAGTGGCTCTTTTTTACACTAACATTTTAAAACGATTTTTTGTGACGGATTACTCAAAGTCGCCTTCAACAATCAGCGAGTCATCTCCCCCTTCCGGGGTAAACTGATTGTATTGCCAAGGATTTTGATACGTTTGCATCGACTTAAAGATAACTTCTGCCAACTCATTTTGCGTGGACGGATCGCAGCACAACAGATACTCAGTATCAGGCAATGGCGGTAATCCGTCGGCGGCGCCCAGTACGCGTAAATCTGGACTCATCATTTCAACAGGCCGCGCAGTGACGCCGAGCCCTGCTTTTACCGCCGCGCGAACCGCAGGTAATGTTGAAGCAACATAAGCCAGACGCCACGGGATCTGAGCAGCATTTAATGTCGCCAGCACGATATCGCGAAACGGGCTCGGATCGTCCAGCAGAACCAACGGTACCGGCTCACCTTTTTGCAGAATATATTCGGCAGCACAGTACCAATGCGTTGGCGAGGTACGCAGATTCAGACATTCAAAATCGCCAGGACGGTTGGTAGTCACAACCAAGTCCACTTCTTGCGACTTCAGCATATCCACCATGTAGGCGTTACGCTTGACCCTCACATCCAGCGCAAGCTTCGGATAAACCGAACTTATCCGGTTGAGCAGGAAAGGCAGTATGGTATCGGCAGATTCATCAGAAGCACCGATAGTTAACACTCCCTGAAGATTATTAAACATTAATGATGAGCATGCCTCATCATTAAAGCGCAGTATTTTTCTGGCGTAACCCAACAGTTGTATACCATGTTCGGTCAGTAGTTTGTTGCGTCCATGGCGCGCGAACAACTCTTTCCCCACGAGTTGCTCAAGACGCTGCATTTGCTGACTCACCGCAGACTGAGTTCGACATACCGCAGCTGCCGCAGCCGCAAAGGTATTCAGGTCGGCAACAGCAACGAAGGTTCTCAGCAGATCGAGGTCGAGGTTAATTATCGGACGATTTGCATTTATCATAGTTTTTCACTTACTCGCGGGTCATACCGGGTTAATGCTGTGCATTTGGAATCAAACAACTCCATTTGTAATGTGCCTCCCTCGCAGTTTCGCTTAGTGTAACCAAGTGAAAATAAGGATGTATTTGGTTTAACAAACGAAACAATTCTCTTTCCTGGCTATTTTAATTCCCGTGATATTCATCGGAATATAGCAACGAGAAAGAGTCGAATTTTTAGCTGCTGGATGATTCTGACTTAGGGAAAACATGTAAATTTTGTAAATTTAAAAAAAAGTTAACGAACAATAATTTACACATTAAAAACTAACTTTTCAGTGTGTTAGGAACAACCAACAAACATTTGAATTATCTTAAAATTCAGACTACTTACCATTTCATGAGACTTATCTTAACCTAAAACCACTATATTTATAAGTGTTATCGTGAATAATTCCAGGCTACCAGGTGTTATGTCAGAGCAGCGGTTTTGCTATTATTGGCCCATCCAATTTAATGTCGTTTAAATATTAAATAATAATTAATTAAGAATTCTTCAATTCATTAATTATGCTTAACAATGAATTCACACCGTATCACGTACGGATCAGGCCGATAACAGACCCCGCAGATAAAACCTCAGTATTTTCGAATTACCTCATCCAGCTTAGACGCCCGTGACATTTCGCTTTACAGGCTTAACTTTTTTTGACCAAACAAATCACCACAACCAAACCAATAAAACAAAACATACTACCAACAAAATACATATAGATAGATTATTATCTCATAATATTTACATTATTTAGTTGTTAACAGTTAATTATCACTTCATAGCTTTTCAAAATCTTCTACTAAAGACCCTTCAAAACTCACCGCCGTGGGAGTACATTGTGCTGGGCTGACTTCCATGGCAGGGAGTGGCATTCACAGCTAAAAAGGTCAACGTTCATGTCCCCCATTGAAAAATCCAGCAAATTAGAAAACGTCTGTTATGACATTCGCGGCCCGGTTCTGAAGGAAGCAAAGCGCCTGGAAGAAGAAGGCAATAAAGTTCTGAAACTGAACATCGGCAACCCGGCGCCATTCGGGTTTGAAGCGCCAGATGAAATACTGGTGGATGTGATCCGCAATTTGCCAACAGCGCAAGGATATTGCGACTCAAAAGGCCTTTATTCCGCCCGTAAAGCGATTATGCAGCATTACCAGGCCCGTGGTATGCGCGACGTAACCGTGGAAGATATTTATATCGGCAACGGCGTTTCTGAATTAATTGTGCAGGCTATGCAGGCATTGCTGAACAGTGGGGACGAAATGCTGGTTCCTGCTCCTGATTATCCGCTGTGGACGGCGGCTGTATCGCTCTCCGGCGGTAATGCCGTGCACTACCTGTGTGACGAATCATCAGACTGGTTCCCGGACCTGGATGATATCCGCGCCAAAATCACTCCGCGTACGCGTGGGATCGTCATCATCAACCCAAACAACCCAACCGGCGCTGTTTACTCTAAAGAGCTGCTGATGGAGATTGTTGAGATTGCTCGCCAGAACAACCTCATCATCTTTGCGGATGAGATTTACGACAAAATTCTCTACGACGACGCTGAACACCACTCCATTGCTGCAATGGCGCCGGATCTGCTGACCATCACCTTCAATGGCCTGTCAAAAACCTATCGCGTTGCCGGTTTCCGTCAGGGCTGGATGGTGCTGAACGGGCCGAAGAAACATGCTAAAGGATATATTGAAGGTCTTGAGATGCTGGCCTCTATGCGCCTGTGTGCCAACGTTCCGGCGCAACATGCCATTCAGACCGCACTGGGCGGATACCAGAGCATCAGCGAATTTATCATGCCTGGTGGGCGTTTGTATGAACAACGCAACCGCGCCTGGGAACTGCTCAATGACATTCCTGGTGTCTCCTGCGTAAAACCGCGCGGCGCGCTGTATATGTTCCCGAAAATTGATGCTAAACGCTTCAACATTCATGACGACCAGAAGATGGTGCTCGACTTCCTGCTGCAGGAAAAAGTACTGCTGGTTCAGGGAACAGCATTCAACTGGCCGTGGCCGGATCATTTCCGCATCGTCACGCTGCCGCGTATTGACGATATTGAAATGTCGCTGAGTAAATTTGAGCGTTTCCTGTCAGGGTATCACCAGCTGTAATTAAACAAAGGCTGTCGGATGGATGACGAGTATTTGCATCTGACAGCCTTCTCTGCGCAAAATGACTCTTAGGTTGCCATCATATAAGGGTCGTTATGAAGCAGAGCCATTTTTTTGCCCACCTCTCCCGTCTGAAGCTCATTAATCGCTGGCCGCTGATGCGCAACGTGCGCACCGAAAACGTGTCTGAACACAGTCTGCAGGTTGCCATGGTTGCCCATGCGCTGGCCGCGATCAAAAACCGCAAATTTGGTGGTCAGGTTAATGCTGAGCGTATTGCTCTGTTGGCGATGTATCACGATGCGTCAGAAGTGCTGACCGGTGATCTCCCTACCCCGGTGAAATATTTCAACTCGCAGATTGCGCAGGAATATAAAGCGATAGAGAAAATTGCCCAGCAAAAACTGGTCGATATGGTACCTGATGAACTGCGCGATATTTTTGCGCCGCTCATTGATGAACATGCCTTAAGTGAAGAAGAGAGATCGATTGTTAAACAGGCCGATGCCCTGTGCGCGTATCTGAAGTGTCTGGAGGAACTCTCTGCCGGTAACAACGAATTTCTGCTTGCCAAGACGCGTCTGGAAAAAACGCTCGAGTCGCGACGCAGCGAAGAGATGGACTACTTTATGGACGTGTTTGTCCCGAGTTTTCACCTCTCATTAGATGAAATCAGCCAGGATTCTCCGCTATAAACGCATGACCCGGTGGCGGCGAAGATATCCCCGTCGCCATCCGCCAACAACATCAAAACGGAAACAGCATCGGGATCATCACCACGCACACCGCCATCACAATGATGGTAAACGGTACGCCAATCTTCACGAAATCGCTAAAGCTGTAGTTGCCAGGTCCGAGCACCAGAGTGTTTACCGGCGAAGAGACCGGTGTCATAAAGGCTGCGGATGCCGCCATCGCAATCCCCATCGCAAAAGGATACGGTGAAACGCCCATCGACTTTGCAGCCGCCAGCGCGATTGGCGCCATCAGCACCGCCGTCGCGGTGTTGGAGATAAATAACCCGATAGTCGCACACAGCACGAACAGGCAGCCCAACATCATATACGGGCCATACCCGCCGCCGACATCCATCAGCCCTTTCACCACCAAATCGACACCGCCGGTTTTTTGTAAAGCCAGCGCGAAGGGCATCATCCCGACAATCAAAATAATGCTTGGCCAGTGAATCGCTTTATAGGCACTTTCGGCATCAATACAGCGAAATTTCCCCATCAGCAGACAGGCGATGATCGCAGCCACCGTATTGGGAATTTCATCAGTGAGCATCAGAGCAACCATCAGCACCAGACAGAAAATCGCATGCGGTGCCTGGCTGTGCGCCGGAGAAGCTTCACTGACTTCCTCGGGCATATTCAGCACGACAAAATCACGCCCTTTTTGTCCCAACAGTGTGATGAGCTTCCAGTTGCCCACCACTAATATGATATCGCCCATCAGCAATGGCTCATCCACCACCGCTCCAGCCAGAGCCGCACCATCGCGCTTCAGCCCAACGACATTCAGCCCGTAGCGGGTACGAAAAGCGATTTCCCGTACCGTTTTGCCGATCAATTCCGATTCAGGAATCAGAGAGATCTCGGCCATCCCCACATCAAGCGCC
The DNA here is from genome assembly GCF_030337065.1 of Citrobacter sp. Cb004. NCBI lineage: Bacteria > Pseudomonadati > Pseudomonadota > Gammaproteobacteria > Enterobacterales > Enterobacteriaceae > Citrobacter > Citrobacter sp. Cb004. The sequence continues at coordinate 204,334 of NZ_JAOWCH010000070.1, forward strand.
TGCTCGGAGAAGTATTCGCCGCGCAGTACCATTGGTTCCAGAAACTGTTCACTGCAAAATTCACGCAGGTCGACATCGGCCGCGGACATATCAATCAACAATACGTCACGGGCGCGAAACTCAGAAACCCCGTTAACGTCGACTATTACGCGACGAAAGCGACGCCAGCGTTCCACGCCAATCACGTTTGCCCCGTAGCGCTCACGCAACTTCAGATCATCCAGACGCTGGCCAATCATAGGAGAACCGGGACGAATCGCCAGGCGACGCGCGCGCCCGGTCAGGCGATATTCTTTAATCAGATCGCGAAAGGTCCGGCGTTTCCAGCCGTCTCCCGGCTGCCTGGAATCTTCTCCCTTGAGCATAAAGCGCATCAGCAGCATATAAATTATGCCGAGTACCAGAACCACCAGCCCCAGCGGGGTAACGCTAAAAAAGCTGAACCCGTTAAGTCCTTCACGTAACAGTTCACTGTTGACGACCAGGTTCGGCGGCGTCGCCACCAGCGTCATCATGCCGCTTATCAGGCCGGCAAAGCTCAGCGGCATCATCAGGCGTGAAGGGGAAATTTCCATGCGCATGGAAACGCTTAAGACCACCGGGATAAAGATGGCGACCACGCCGGTCGAACTCATAAACGCCCCGAGCCCGGCAACGGTAATCATCAGCAACACCAGCATTTTGACTTCACTGCTGCCAGCCACCTTCACCAGCCAGGCACCCATTACCGTCGCCACCCCGGTACGCACCAGGCCGTCGCCGATAATGAATAATGCCGCTATCAAAATAACGTTAGGATCGCTGAATCCGGAAAAGGCTTCTGTGATGCTCAATGTTCCGCTCAGAACAAAGGCAATGATGACCAGCAAAGCGACCGCGTCCATACGCACTCTGCCAGTGACAAACAAGACGACGGCAATCGCCAGCAATGAGAGAACCCATGTCAATTCACCGTTCACAACATATCCTTGTTAAATGAGAGGGATGGATCGATTCTGCCATAAAAAAGCCCCAACAATCTGGGGCTAAATCATGTTCAGGTATTTCTTACAACGACCACATTGCCGTTGGGCTGTTTGGTCACAGAAATATGTTCCAGACTGGTCAGCGAAAAATCGACCTCATCCAGACGCGGCGTGTCCACAGGCGCGTTGACCGCTATCACATGACACCCTGCAGCCAGTCCTGAAAGCACCCCAGCGGGGGCATCTTCCACCACCGCGCATTCCTGTGGCGCAAGACCCAGAAGCTGGGCGCCTAACAGATAGGCGTCTGGCTCGGGTTTGCCTCTTTTTACCCGCTCGGCGGTGACAAACACTTCAGGAGCAGGCAGCCCCGCGACACGATGACGCGCTCGTGCGACCGGCATGGATCCGGAGGTCACAATTGCCCATGGAATACCCGCTTTATTGAGGTGGTTGAGTAAATCAACCGCTCCCGGCAGCGCTGTGATCCCCGCGGTTTCCGTCGCTTCGATCTGCTCCAGGCGGGTGAATTCCGCGGCGATCTCAGCCTCAGATTTGCCCACCATAAAGTGTCGCAGGGAGGTAATGGCCTGCTTGCCATGAATAAAGCCGAGCACCTCGGCGTGATCGAGGCCAAAACGATCGGCCCAGTTGCACCACGCGCGTTCTACTGCGGGTAAGGAATCGACCAGCGTTCCATCCAGATCAAACAGAAAACCTTTGCACTGCACGCTCGCCCCCTCAGGCATTAATGATTTGGTTAATTTCATTCGCACTCAGGTGATACTGGCGCGGGCAAGAGTGCCAGACATTCAGCATACGCTGATATTTTTCCCACATTGGGGTCTGGGCGTTGAAGCCATGCGTACCCGCATCAAAGTGGGTATAACGACCTTCCACATTAACCATAAAACGTACGTACCCGAGGTAACGGGCTTCCGTTGCGGCGTCAAAGCCAAGGAAGGTCACGCGGCGCTCATCAATAGCCTGCGCGTCCTTAAGATTAGTCCAGGACACATGTAATGCGTGATACATCTCCATAATATCGATAATCGTACGACAGGTTTCTTCCGTCAGCTCACCAAACTCACGATCCAGCTCGCGCATCTGCAAGCCGTAACCGCGTTCAATAATCGTCTGCAAACGACGATAACGCTCGGCGTTAGTGGGATCGAGCATAGTCATCATTTTGTACTGATTAGACAAAATCAGACGTTGAGCGTTGGTCATTTCCATTTGGGACTCCTGTATCACTACTACTGCGATGAAAAAAAAGAAGGCATCTTGTGCCTTCTTTTATATGCGTAATCAGGGGTCAATTACAAATCATCAAGGAAAGTTTTATCCAGTTGTTTGAAGGCGCGCTTAAGCGTGTCAGCCAGCGCCTGATAATCAGGCTTTCCTTCTACCGGAGTGAGCGCCTGCCCGGCTTCTTGCAATTTACCCCGAACTTCGTAGAACCAGTTGAGTATTGAAGGCGGCAGCGGCGTTACAGAACGTTTACCCAGCCACCACATGCCCTGCATCGGCAGGCTGAGCGCAAACAGCGCAGTCGCCACGGCCGGTCCCAACTGCCCACCTAACGCAATTTGCCAGCATAAGGTGAAGACGGCGATAGGCGGCATAAAACGGATCGCGTAACGCGTCATGCGGATCACGCGGTTCTCTACAAACACAGGTGCGAGGCGCTTTTCCATTGGCCACGTCTTCGCATAGTGCTGCCCCCGGCGAAACAAGCTAAAAAAATTGACGGAACGATTATCCGGTGTCGACATGGCGGTTACCTCAACTTCACATATAAAAATTAAAAAATTTGTGCAAAACAACAACTACAAAGGACATCGTTCAAAACATTTTGTCTTTAATACCCACATTCAGGTATCCTGTGCCGGCCTGTAAGGCCTTTAGTCCAAAATCATTGAGTCGTCAAATTGACACATAGTATGCCATTGGCTGAAAAATACGCAAAATGACATAGACTCAAAGGTATTTATTCCATCGTGCCCAAAAAGACTATGGCGCATGATGTTAATCATAAACGTCGGTGTCATCATGCGCTACGCTCTATGACTTCCTGACGTTTTTTTAGCCACGTATCATAAATAGGTACTTCCATGTCGAGTAAGTTAGTACTGGTTCTGAACTGCGGTAGCTCCTCACTGAAATTTGCCATCATCGATGCAGTAAACGGTGAAGAATACCTCTCTGGTTTAGCCGAATGTTTCCATCTCCCAGAAGCACGTATCAAGTGGAAAATGGACGGCGGTAAACAAGAAGCGGCTTTAGGTGCAGGCGCCGCTCACAGTGAAGCGCTGAATTTTATCGTTAATACTATTCTGGCACAAAAACCAGAACTGTCTGCTCAGCTGACTGCGATTGGTCACCGTGTTGTTCACGGCGGCGAGAAATACACCGGCTCTGTGGTTATCGACGATTCTGTTATTCAGGGTATCAAAGACGCAGCCTCTTTTGCACCGCTGCATAACCCTGCACACCTGATCGGTATCGCAGAAGCGCTGAAATCCTTCCCGAATCTGAAAGACAAAAACGTGGCTGTATTCGACACCGCGTTCCATCAGACCATGCCGGAAGAGTCTTACCTCTATGCTCTGCCATACAGCCTGTACAAAGAACACGGTGTTCGTCGTTACGGCGCGCACGGTACCAGCCACTTCTTCGTGACTCAGGAAGCGGCAAAAATTCTGAACAAACCGGTTGATGAGTTGAACATCATCACTTGCCACTTGGGCAACGGCGGTTCTGTTTCTGCTATCCGTAACGGTAAATGTGTTGATACCTCCATGGGTCTGACCCCGCTGGAAGGTCTGGTGATGGGTACGCGTTCCGGTGACATCGACCCGGCGATCATCTTCCACCTGCACGACACCCTGGGCATGAGCGTTGACCAGATCAACAAAATGCTGACCAAAGAGTCCGGCCTGCTGGGTCTGACCGAAGTCACCAGCGACTGCCGTTATGTTGAAGATAACTACGCGACTAAAGAAGACGCTAAACGTGCAATGGACGTTTACTGTCACCGTCTGGCGAAATACATCGGTTCTTACACTGCGCTGATGGATGGTCGTCTGGATGCAGTTGTCTTCACCGGTGGTATCGGTGAAAACGCAGCGATGGTTCGTGAACTGTCTCTGGGCAAACTGGGCGTTCTGGGCTTTGAAGTTGACCACGAACGTAACCTGGCCGCACGTTTCGGCAAATCTGGTTTCATCAACAAAGAAGGTACCCGTCCTGCGGTGGTTATCCCAACCAACGAAGAACTGGTTATCGCGCAAGACGCGAGCCGTCTGACTGCCTGATTTCACACCGCCAGCCTAGCTGGCGGTGCTGTTTTGTAACCCGTCTACATCGACGGTAACGAAAGAGGATAAACCGTGTCCCGTATTATTATGCTGATCCCTACCGGAACCAGCGTCGGTCTGACCAGCGTCAGCCTTGGCGTGATCCGCGCAATGGAACGCAAAGGCGTTCGTCTGAGCGTCTTCAAGCCGATCTCTCAACCGCGTGCCGGTGGCGATGCGCCAGACCAGACTACCAGCATCGTCCGTGCTAACTCTTCTCTGCCAGCCGCTGAGCCGCTGAAGATGAGCCACGTTGAATCTCTGTTGTCCAGCAATCAGAAAGATGTGCTGATGGAAGAGATCATCGCGAACTACCACGCGAACACTAAAGACGCTGAAGTTGTACTGGTTGAAGGCCTGGTCCCAACCCGTAAACATCAGTTCGCACAGTCTCTGAACTACGAAATCGCGAAAACGCTGAACGCAGAAATCGTCTTCGTAATGTCTCAGGGTACCGATACCCCGGAACAGCTGAACGAGCGTATTGAACTGACTCGCAGTAGCTTCGGCGGCGCGAAAAACACCAACATCACCGGCGTAATCGTTAACAAACTGAACGCACCGGTTGATGAGCAGGGCCGTACTCGCCCAGATCTGTCCGAGATTTTCGACGACTCTTCCAAAGCAAAAGTGATCAAAGTTGATCCGGCTAAACTGCAAGAATCCAGCCCGCTGCCGGTTCTGGGCGCGGTGCCATGGAGCTTCGATCTGATCGCAACGCGTGCAATCGATATGGCGCGTCATCTGAACGCCACTATCGTTAACGAAGGTGATATCAATACCCGTCGCGTGAAGTCTGTGACTTTCTGCGCACGCAGCATTCCGCACATGCTGGAGCACTTCCGTGCCGGTTCTCTGCTGGTGACTTCCGCCGATCGTCCTGACGTGCTGGTTGCAGCATGCCTGGCAGCCATGAACGGCGTGGAAATCGGTGCCCTGCTGCTGACTGGCGGCTACGAAATGGACGCGCGTATCACTAAACTGTGCGAACGTGCATTTGAAACCGGCCTGCCGGTATTCATGGTGAACACCAACACCTGGCAGACCTCTCTGAGCCTGCAGAGCTTCAACCTGGAAGTTCCGGTTGACGATCACGAACGTATTGAGAAAGTTCAGGAATACGTTGCTAACTACATCAACGCTGACTGGATTGAATCCCTGACCGCGACCTCTGAGCGCAGCCGTCGTCTGTCTCCGCCAGCGTTCCGTTATCAGCTGACCGAGCTGGCACGTAAAGCCGGCAAGCGTGTTGTTCTGCCGGAAGGTGACGAGCCGCGTACCGTTAAAGCAGCGGCTATCTGTGCTGAACGCGGTATCGCAACCTGCGTACTGCTGGGCAACCCGGATGAGATCACCCGCGTTGCGGCCTCTCAGGGCGTTGAGCTGGGCGCTGGCGTAGAAATCGTTGATCCAGATGTGGTTCGCGAAAGCTACGTTGCTCGCCTGGTCGAACTGCGTAAAAACAAAGGTATGACCGAAACCGTTGCCCGCGAACAGCTGGAAGACAACGTGGTTCTCGGTACCCTAATGCTGGAACAGGACGACGTTGACGGTCTGGTTTCTGGTGCAGTTCATACCACCGCGAACACCATCCGTCCGCCGCTGCAGCTGATCAAAACTGCACCGGGTAGTTCCCTGGTGTCTTCCGTGTTCTTCATGCTGCTGCCGGATCAGGTTTACGTATACGGCGACTGCGCGATCAACCCGGATCCGACTGCAGAGCAACTGGCAGAAATCGCGATTCAGTCCGCTGAATCCGCCATTGCCTTCGGTATCGAACCGCGCGTAGCAATGCTCTCCTACTCCACCGGTACTTCTGGTGCAGGTAGCGACGTAGAAAAAGTTCGTGAAGCCACGCGTCTGGCGCAGGAAAAACGTCCTGACCTGATGATCGACGGTCCGCTGCAGTATGACGCCGCCGTTATGGCTGACGTAGCAAAATCCAAAGCGCCGAACTCTCCGGTTGCAGGTCGTGCTACCGTGTTCATCTTCCCGGATCTGAACACCGGTAACACCACCTACAAAGCGGTACAGCGTTCTGCCGACCTGATCTCCATCGGGCCGATGCTGCAGGGTATGCGCAAGCCTGTGAACGACCTGTCTCGTGGCGCGCTGGTTGACGACATCGTCTACACCATCGCTCTGACCGCGATCCAGTCTTCCCAACAGCAGCAGTAATCTGTCGAGTGTGCCGGATGTCTTATCCGGCAACACTTCTGCTTATTAAACCGGAAATAGCTTATATTTCCGGTTTTTTTATACCTGTTTTTCTCGTTGGCATATTCTGAAACATTTGCCAGGATGCGCTGCATCAATGAATAACTATTCTCCTGTTTGCATACTTATCCTCTTTTGCATTGCAACAGGGATAGTCTTTCATGTCAGCAGTAACAGAAACACAGCCAGCTAAAAAATGGGCGATGCCCGATACGTTGGTGATTATTTTTTTCGTTGCCATTTTAACCAGTCTGGCGACATGGGTTGTTCCCGTCGGGATGTTCGACAGTCAGGAAGTGCAGTATCAGGTTGATGGACAAACCAAAACCCGTAAGGTGGTCGACCCCCACTCTTTTCGAATTCTGACCAACGACGCGGGCGAAGAGCAGTATCACCGGGTGCAGTTTTTCACCACCGGTGATGAGCGCCCGGGCCTGATGAATTTTCCGTTTGAAGGGTTAACCTCCGGCTCTAAATTCGGCACTGCCGTCGGCATTATTATGTTTATGCTGGTGATTGGCGGCGCATTCGGCATCGTTATGCGTACCGGAACCATCGATAACGGCATCCTGGCGCTCATCCGCCATACGCGAGGAAACGAAGTCCTGTTTATCCCGGTGCTGTTTGTTCTCTTCTCATTAGGCGGCGCGGTGTTTGGCATGGGGGAAGAGGCGGTCGCCTTTGCCATTATCATCGCACCGTTAATGGTACGGTTAGGTTACGACAGTATCACCACCGTTCTGGTCACCTATATTGCGACTCAAATTGGATTCGCCAGCTCATGGATGAACCCGTTTTGCGTGGTCGTCGCGCAGGGGATTGCGGGCGTGCCGGTGCTCTCTGGTTCCGGTCTACGTATCATTGTTTGGGTGGTTGCGACCCTGATAGGGCTGACCTTCACGCTGGCCTATGCGGCACGCATCAAAAAGAATCCGCTTTTGTCCCGGGTACATGAATCCGACCGTTTCTTTCGCGAACAGCAGGACGACGTTGTGGAACGACGCTTCACGCTGGGCGACTGGCTGGTGCTGCTGGTGCTGACTGCGGTAATGATTTGGGTTGTCTGGGGCGTGATCGTCAACGCGTGGTTTATTCCTGAGATCGCCAGCCAGTTCTTCACCATGGGCCTGGTAATTGGCATCATCGGCGTGGTCTTTCGTCTCAACGGCATGACGGTCAACATCATGGCCTCCTCATTCACTGAAGGCGCGCGAATGATGATTGCCCCTGCCCTGCTGGTCGGTTTTGCCAAGGGCATATTACTGCTGGTCGGTAATGGAGAAGCGGGGGAAGCCAGCGTGTTGAACACGCTGCTGCACAGCATTGCCAACGGCATCAGCGGGCTGGATAACGCCATCGCGGCGTGGTTTATGCTGCTGTTCCAGGCGGTGTTTAATTTCTTCGTTACTTCCGGCTCTGGTCAGGCTGCATTGACCATGCCGTTATTAGCACCCTTAGGCGATCTGGTTGGCGTAAACCGTCAGGTCACCGTACTGGCCTTTCAGTTTGGCGACGGATTCAGTCATATTATCTATCCTACATCGGCATCGCTGATGGCGACGTTAGGCGTGTGTCGGGTGGATTTTCGTAACTGGCTGAAGGTAGGCGCCACGCTGTTGGGACTGCTGTTTATTATGTCCAGCGTGGTGGTAATTGGCGCGCAGATAATGGGTTACCATTAAAAAACGATTGCCCGGCCTACACGATTTCTCGACGCTGTAGGCCGGATGAGCAGATTTTACTCAGCTTCTTCCTGCTTTTCGGCTTTCGCCCCTTCATTCTTAGCGTTGCGGGTCATCCACAGCGCCAGGGCTTTCAGTGAGTCCGGCGTAAATTCGTCGCAGCGCGCGGTAATTTCTTCCGGCGTCAGCCAGCAAACTTCACTAACCTCTTCTTCCTGAAGCGCAAACGGTCCGTGGGAAACACAGCTAAACAGCCCGCCCCAGACGCGACAGTTCTGGTCTTCAAAATAAAACTGCCCATGCTCGGCAAACGGTACGCCCGCAATCCCCAGTTCCTCTTCCGCTTCACGGCGCGCTGAGTCCAGTAGTTGCTCGTCAGCCTGCACAACACCGCCAGCGGTGGCATCCAGCATGCCGGGCAAAAAATCTTTTGTCTCAGTACGGCGCTGAACCAGAATTTTGCCCATACCATCATGCACGACGATATACGTTGCACGATGGCGTAAGCGTTGCGCCCGCATTTGTTCCCGGCTGGATTGTGCAATGACTTCGTTGTCTTCATTCACAATATCCACCCATTCCGTACTTGCCAAACGACGCTGTTCCACCATCAGGAAACCTTCTTTTTTCTTGCGCTCTTACGGCGCGTTTATGTTTGTGGGGTAAATTACGGATTAATCTCGACCTGTGCAATAACACTTTGATCATTGAGTGCCATTACGCTGAGAACATTATCATCCAGAATCCCGTAACTTGCCGCAAAGCCCCCTTTCGGGATGCTTACCGAGCCGGGATTGAAGTGGTAAACATCCCCTTGACGCTCAGCGACGGGCAAATGTGTATGCCCATAAACCAGTACATCTCCCACGTTGAGTGCCGGCATATTTTGCGGGCCAAAAAGATGCCCGTGCGTCAAAAAGAGTCGCTGATTTTCTGTCAGAATTTGCTGCCACGGCGCGGTCATCGGAAAATGCAGGAGCATCTGATCCACTTCGCTGTCACAATTGCCACGCACCGCGATAATCCGCGCTGCCAGCGCATTCAACCGCTCAGCAACCTGCGCAGGCGCATAGCCTTCCGGGAGCGCATTACGCGGTCCGTGGTTTAAAACATCACCCAATATCACCAGCCATTGCGCACCGCTTGCGGCAAACCGTTCAAGTACGCGTTCCGTGGCTGGCAACGAACCATGAATGTCCGATGCGAACATCAGTTTCATCACTCACTCCTCGTTGAAAAGTACCTTGTAATGATACTGGATTACGCCCCGTTTTTCAGCAGGAACGCTTCGCTGAAAGCGCGATAAAACGCTGGACTGAAGCGCGCTGCCACTGGAAGGCGGCATATTCTGCAAGCGCTTCGGGAACCTCATCGCCGTTAAGGACCAGACGATTCAGCATTAGCGCTAAATCGCAGTCGGCAATACACCATTCGCCAAATAAATTCTGCTTACCGTGGCTCAATAAATGGCTCGCAGTGGCGAACAATTTCTCCGCACTGACTTTTCCCGCTTCGCTTAACGGACCTTTTTTCACGCCAGCAAAAACCACGTCCGTTGAGCGTTCTTCACGGATAGGCATCAGATCGCTGCGGATCCACGCCTGAACCTGGCGCGCCCGCGCGCGCTTTTGCACATCGTGTGGGTAGATACGTTCCCACTGCGGTGGTGCAAAGCTCTCTTCCAGGAACTCAGTTATCGCTGATGATTCGCTCAGCTCGAAACCGTCGATTTCAAGCACCGGCACGCGCCGCGTTAACGCATACCCTTGCCATGAAGGTTGCAAGTGTTCGCCGCTGTTGAGATCAACGGTTTTCAGCGTAAAAGGCAGTCCTTTCTCTTGCAGAGCGACATAAACAGACAGCACGTAAGGGGAGAAAAAATTGGCATCTGACCACAGCGTAATTGCAGATTTGCTCATAATGTCCTCTGAAATGTATTGGCTTGCCTTCAAAATATAGAGTCTTTCTCTCACTGTCACTTGATGAAAACTCACGCACGCCAACAGGCTCTATACTTGTTATGACCCGGTTCATGACAAAACGGACGCTGAAAATGATCGATCTCTATTACACTCCATCGCCAAACGGTCACAAAATAACGCTGTTTCTTGAAGAGGCGCAGCTGCAATACCGTCTGATTCATGTCGATATCAGCAAAGGTAGCCAGTTTCACCCTGATTTTCTGCAAATCTCACCAAACAATAAAATCCCGGCCATTATCGACAGTGTCCCGGTAGACGGCGGAAAGCCCATTAGCCTGTTTGAGTCCGGAGAAATTTTACTCTATCTGGCGGAAAAGAGCGGTAAGCTGCTGAGCGGTGAGTTACGTGAACGCCACACTACGCTGCAGTGGCTGTTCTGGCAGGTCAGCGGCCTCGGACCCATGCTGGGTCAGAATCATCATTTTAGCCACTACGCCCCACAAACGATTCCCTACGCCATTGAAAGGTACCAGGTTGAAACCCAGCGCCTGTACAACGTGATGAATAAACGTCTGGAAACGTCCCCCTGGCTGGGAGGCGATCACTACAGCATTGCCGACATTGCCTGCTGGCCGTGGATCCACGCCCATCAGCGTCAGCGCATCGACCTCGACAACTACCCGGCGGTCAATAACTGGCATGAACGCATCCGTACGCGTCCCGCAACGGAACGCGCCATGCAACAAGCACAAAGTGAGAAGCGGTGACGCGATTCGGTTCTCGTGTATCATGCAAAGGTTCATACATGGAGGAAACCTGCAATGTCACAACCTGACGCAATTATTCGTATAAAAAACCTTCGTCTGCGCACTTTTATCGGCATCAAAGAAGAGGAGATCCTTAACCGCCAGGATATCATCATCAACATTGCCATTCACTATCCGGCAGACAAAGCCCGTACCAGCGAAGATATCAACGACGCGCTGAATTATCGCACTATCACCAAGAGCATCATTGCCCACGTGGAGGGTAACCGCTTCTCATTGTTAGAAAAATTAACTCAAGATGTGCTCGATATCGCACGCGAACATCACTGGGTCACTTATGCTCAAGTAGAGATAGATAAACTTCACGCATTACGTTACGCCGACTCAGTCTCTATGACGCTGAGCTGGCAGCGCTAAACATAACCCGGGAGGCGACATGCAGATTCTGATTACCGGCGGTACTGGCCTGATTGGACGTCATCTGATCCCCCGCTTGCTGGAACTGGGGCATCAGATAACCGTAGTGACCCGTTCTCCTGATAAGGCCCGTCAGATTCTCGACTCCCGGGTTACGCTGTCCAAAGGGCTGGAAGAGCGGCAAAATCTCAATGACATTGATGCCGTCATTAACCTTGCCGGAGAGCCGATTGCGGACAAGCGCTGGAGTGCCCAGCAAAAGGAACGCCTGTGTCAGAGCCGCTGGGTCATCACGCAGAAGTTGGTCGATTTAATCAATGCCAGCGAGACACCGCCCGCAGTGCTAATTTCCGGTTCCGCTACCGGTTACTACGGCGATTTAGGCGAAGTGGTGGTCACAGAAGAAGAGCCGCCGCATAACGAATTTACCCATAAGCTGTGCGCCCGCTGGGAGCAAATTGCCAGCACCGCGCAAAGCGACAAAACCCGCGTGTGTATGCTGCGCACCGGCGTGGTACTGGCCTCTGCTGGCGGCATTCTGGCGAAAATGGTCCCGCCGTTTCGTCTTGGCTTAGGCGGACCAATTGGCAACGGACGCCAGTATATGGCCTGGATCCATATTGATGATATGGTCAACGGAATTCTCTGGCTGCTGGATAACGATCTGCGCGGTCCCTTCAATATGGTTTCACCGTACCCGGTGCACAATGAGCAGTTTGCCCACGCACTGGGCCACGCTCTGAACCGCCCTGCCATTCTGCGCGTTCCCGCCACCGCAATGCGGTTGCTGATGGGCGAATCTTCAGTGCTGGTTCTCGGCGGGCAGCGAGCGTTGCCAAAACGCCTGGAAGCATCCGGTTTCGCGTTTCGCTGGTACGATTTAGAAGAAGCGCTGGCGGATGTCATCCGATAACCCCTAAGCGCTATTCACGGTCGCCGTTGTGGTGGTAAGGTTATAGGCCAGATTTCTGCAATGGCGACGTTATGGCGATAATTTCGACTCCCCGACTAACCCTCTCTTTGTTTCAGTTTTCTGACTGGTCATTTTTCCAGAAACTACGTGAATGTCCTGAAGTCATGCGCTATATGGGCAACATCGCCCCGGCGAAAGATACGCGTCTGTTATTCGCCAGACGCCTTGCCGCACAGCACACTTTTGTCATCCGCGAGCACAACAACCCGACGCCGCTCGGCGATATTGGTCTGCAAATCAGCCATCTCTACCCGCACGAAGCCGACCTCGGCTACGCCATCATGCCACAGGCGCAGGGGAAAGGTATTGCCAGCGAAGCCGTACGCGCGGTGTGCCAGTACGCCTTCGAGCACGCGGCGGTCACAGCGATAAATGCTTACGCACTGGCGGATAATAAGGGCTCAATACGGATTCTGGAAAAAACGGGGTTCGTGCGTACGCAGGTGCTGGAAAAGGCGTATGAGATTGATGGTATCGCCTACGACGACTGGGTTTATCGTCTGGAGTGCGACGCGCTAAAATCCCAGGCCCGGAAAGCGTAGCGCCTCCGGGCAGGTGACTTACTTCAACGAACCTTTGAGGAACTGCTGCAAACGCGGACTTTGCGGATTACCAAATACCTGCTCCGGATCGCCCTCTTCTTCAATCTTCCCTTGATGCAGGAAAATCACGTGCGTGGAGACATGACGGGCAAACCCCATTTCGTGGGTCACGACCACCATGGTTTTTCCCTCTTCGGCCAGTTGTTGCATAATGCGCAGCACTTCGCCCACCAGCTCCGGGTCAAGCGCCGACGTGGGTTCATCAAACAGTAACACTTCCGGTTCCATCGCCAGCGCACGAGCAATGGAGACACGTTGCTGCTGACCACCGGACAGATGCACCGGATATTTGCCCTGAGCGCGCTCATCAATACCCACTTTCGCCAGATACTTCACCGCACGTTCGCGAGCTTCCTGCTTGCTCAGCCCCAATACCTGGATCGGCGCTTCCATCACGTTTTCCAGCACCGTCATGTGGCTCCACAGATTAAAGTGCTGAAAGACCATCGTCAGTCGCGTGCGCAGCAAGCGCAGCTGATTTTTGTCTGCAACCTTAAGCTGGCCGTCTTTGTCGCGTACCAGACCAATGTTCTGACCACTGACGACAATCGACCCGGCGCTCGGTTTCTCGAGAAAGTTAATGCAGCGCAGGAAGGTACTTTTACCGGAACCTGACGAGCCAATAATACTGATAACATCACCCGCATTGGCCTGCAGCGATACCCCTTTCAGCACTTCATGTTCGCCGTAGTGCTTATGTAAATCGATAACGTTTAATTTATTTTCAGACATCGTGTTACTCGAATCATTTAGAGGATACATGCTGCAACCAGCGTTTTTCCGCTTTACGGAACAGACTGATCAGGACATACGAAATAATCAAATACAGAACAGCGGCAATACCGAAGGCGGTAAACGGCTGATACGTTGCCGAGTTGATATCGCGGGCGATTTTCAACAAATCAGGCACCGTTGCGGTAAATGCCAGCGCCGTGGAGTGCAGCATTAAAATAACTTCATTGCTGTAAGCCGGCAGCGCAATACGCAGCGCGGAAGGCAAAATAATGCAGCGATACAGTTTAAACGACGAGAAACCGTAAGCGCGCGCGGCTTCAATCTCACCATGGGGTACGGAACGAATAGCCCCGGCGAAAATCTCCGTGGTATAGGCGCAGGTATTCAGCGTCAGCGCCAGCACGGTGCAATTTAGCCCACTGCGGAAAAACGCGTTGAGGAAGTCCGTGCCTTTGACTATCTCCAGCGTATACATCCCGGAATAAAACACCAGCAACTGGACGTACAGCGGCGTCCCACGAAAAATATAGGTGAACAGCCAGATGGGAAACTGGATAAATTTATTACTGGAAACACGACCAATTGCCAAAAACAGCGCCAGTATCCCGCCCATCACCACCGATGAAATCAGAAGCCACAGGGTGATAGCCACGCCGGTGTAGCGATACCCGTCGGTCCACAGCAGGGACTTCCAGTATTCCTGAATAATCTCAATCACAGGTCAGCCCTCTTCACACCCACGGAATAGCGGCGCTCAAGGTACAGCAGCACACCATTAGAAACAGTGGTAAACACCAGATAGATGACCCCGCACACTACGGCAAAATAGAACGGCTCCCAGGTACTTTTTCCGGCAAGCTGAGTGGCTTTCACCACGTCTTCCAGGCCGAGCAACGATACCAGCGCCGTGGCCTTAAGAATGACCTGCCAGTTGTTGCCAATTCCCGGTAAGGCATAGCGCATCATCGCCGGGAACATAATGCGGCGAAATATTTGTGAACTGGTAAAACCGAATGCCGTCGCGGCTTCAATATGTCCTTTTGGCACGGCCATAAATGCGCCACGAAATGTTTCGGTAAAATAGGCTCCGTAGATAAACCCGAGCGTAATAATACCCGCGACCATCGGATCGATATCAATCTGGCTGATACCGATTGCATCGGTAAGGGTATTCAGCGCGATTTGTAATCCGTAAAAGATGAGCAGCATTAAGACCAGATCGGGCACGCCGCGGATAAGCGTTGTGTACCCTTCGAAAATAAGCGCCAGCGCCCGGCTTTGCGACAGCTTTGCTGCCGCGCCGACAAGGCCTATCAGAACCGCCAGTACCACCGAGCTAAGTGCCAGCTCCAGCGTAACAATTGCGCCCTGTAAAATAACACCTGAAAAGCCATACAACATGCTGCCTGTCCTGTCGTGTGTGGTGGAGTAATAAGCCTCTTTTGATTTCAGACAAACTGTTAAATGCGGGATGGCGGCTTTGCCTTATCCGGCCTACAAAATTGCTGTAGACCGGATACGCGCAGCGCCATCAGGCATAAATTCAACACGTCAAAAATCTACGGGCTTTATCAGCACCTGCGGTGATTAACCGCCATAAACATCAAAATCGAAGTACTTTTTCGCCAGCTTCTCGTAAGTACCGTCAGCTCGCATCTCGGCAAAGGCTTTGTTCAGTGCTTCGCGCAGTTCGTTATCATCTTTGCGCAGCCCCATACCGGTACCCACGCCGAATAACTTCTCGTCTTTTACAGATGGGCCGCCGAATTTGTAATCTTTACCGACCGGCTGTTTCAGGAAGCCTTCGCTGGCCGCGACTTCATCCTGGAATGCAGCATCAATACGCCCGGCAGTCAGGTCAGAATAGATATTGTCTTGCCCCTGATAAGAGACAATTTCAATGCCTTTTGGCGCCCAGTGCTCGTTGCCGAAGGTTTCCTGAGTCGTGCCCTGCAGCACTCCAACACGTTTACCTTTCAGCGACTCAATGGTTGGTTGAATAGCAGAATCTTTAGCGACAACCAGACGCGAGTCGGCTGCATAAAGCTTGTCGGTAAAGGCGATTTCCTGCTGACGTTTTTCAGTGATGGAAAGCGAGGACATAATCGCATCGATTTTCTTCGCTTTTAACGAAGGGATAAGCGCGTCCAGCGGGTTTTCCACGAAGGTACATTGTGTATTGATACGTTTGCACAGCTCTTTAGCCAGATCGATATCAAAACCGACTAATTCACCCTGTGCATTTTTCGATTCGAACGGCGCATAAGTAGGATCGGTACCGATACGAATTTTTTGCGGAATGGCTGCAAATGCTGCGGTAGCACTGGAGAAAGCCAGGACCAGAGAAAGAGACAACACCAGTTTTTTCATAACTATCCTCAACAGACTGTCTTTTATAGGGGATCTTTACAGGACCAGGTGCAGTTATCGTGCCATTAATCGGGCCGACAAGGCAAAGCATTCTACCCTGTCGACGGTATTTATTTGCATGAAAAGCGCTTAAGTATGCACTCATGCTTATTAAGACAGCGACAAAAGCACCAAAACAGTGCACTGAATTTATTATGCACCGTAATGGTTACCCGCAATGGTGCAGTCCATTCCCCGCTGCGGCGTATTAATCGCCGTAGACATTGAAGTTAAAATACTTGCTCGCCATTTTGTCGTAGGTGCCGTCTTTGCGCAGTTCGCCCAGCGCTTTATCGAAAGCAGCTTTCAGCTCTGCATCATCTTTGCGCAAGCCAATCCCGGTGCCGTCACCAAAGTATTTTTTATCTTTCACCGACGGACCAGCAAAAGCGTAGTCCTTACCGGCAGGCTGCTTCAGGAAACCTTCGCTGGCCGCGACTTCATCCTGCAACGCCGCGTCCAGACGACCCGCTGTCAGGTCAGAATAGATGAGGTCCTGGTTCGCATAGGCCACTACATCTACGCCTTTGCTGCGCCAGTTGTCATTAGCATAGGCTTCCTGAGTCGAGCCTTGCAGTACGCCAACATGTTTACCTTTGAGGGAATCAAGAGTCGGTTGAATTGGGGAACCTTTCGCGGCGATCAGACGTGAGTCTGCTGCGTAAAGCTTGTCTGAAAACGCAATCTCTTGCTGACGCTTCTCAGTGATTGAAAGCGAGGAGATGATGGCATCAATTTTTTTCGCTTTCAGCGACGGGATCAGCGCATCAAAGTCGCTGGCTACCCAGGTACATTTGATCTGCATGCGCTTACACATCTCATTTCCCAGATCGATATCAAAACCGACAAAGTCGCCTTTGGCATCTTTAGAGGAAAAAGGTGCGTACGTTGTATCTGTACCAATACGAACCGTCTGCGGAAGTGCTGCGTAGCTGGCCGCGGTGGCGGAGAGTCCTACCAGCAAAGACAAAGCAAGAACCGTCTTCTTCATACATAACCCTCAAGTGGCGTAATTTTATTATGTTTTACGTTGTGTTGTGTGTTTGCAGACTTTTTCATGCAGGTCTTATGCCATTGTCGCGTCGATGAGGATATTCGACGTTAAATATGTTAATAAAACGTTGCAATAATGTCCTGATTTTGAAGATAGCAGGTCTGACGGTTGAACCGCAGCGTTTCGTTGAGTTTTAACGAATTAAATGTTGAGGATATGATCGCGGTTACAAAATTGCCCTGAAACAGGGCAATGGATGTTTCTTTGCACGCTGATGGAACGGTTTTACGCCCCTTGCCAGCGGGTGAACAGATCCTGTGGAAGGGAGATATCAAACTGGTCGAGTACGCGGTTAACCGTTTGATTAATCACATCATCTAGCGTTTGTGGGCGATGATAGAATGCCGGGACTGGCGGCATAATCACCGCGCCAATTTCTGCCGCCTGCGTCATCAGTCGCAGATGCCCCAGATGCAGCGGCGTTTCACGCACGCACAGCACCAGCGGGCGGCGTTCTTTCAACACCACGTCTGCCGCACGGGTAAGCAGCCCATCGGTGTAACTGTGGACGATGCCTGAAAGCGTTTTGATTGAACAAGGTAATATTACCATTCCGGCGGTCTGAAAAGAGCCGGAAGAGATACTGGCGGCGATATCGCGCGTATCGTGATTTACATTCGCCAGTGCCTGCACGTCGCGTACAGAGAGGTCTGTTTCCAGCGCCAGCGTCTGTCGGGCAGCAGCACTCATCACCAGATGGGTTTCCACATCAGTAACGTCACGCAAAACCTGCAGCAGGCGCACGCCATAAATCGCGCCACTGGCACCGCTAATCCCTACAATGAGTCGTTTCATTTTTTCGCCCTTACTTGCTTCAGGGCTGACTTTGCAGGTTTTTATGCGCAGTTGCAAGTCAGTCCACTCTATGTGTCCTGACCTGCAACAGAACATTACCCTTCGTTATGCATCTCGAGGTTTTCCGCTTCGTTCTGACGCAAAATTGCTTTGGCATCATCATTACGCAGGGAGTCAAGGAAATCGAGATATTGCTGGTCGACGTCTTTGGTGACGTACACGCCGTTAAACACTGAACATTCAAACTGCTGAATATCCGGGTTCACAGCGCGGACCGCTTCAATCAGATCGTTCAGATCCTGGAAGATAAGACCGTCTGCACCGATTATCTGGCGAATCTCGTCCACTTCGCGACCATGAGCAATCAGCTCCGTCGCCGTAGGCATATCGATACCATAAACGTTCGGGAAGCGAATTTCCGGGGCCGCAGAGGCCAGATACACTTTCTTCGCTCCGGCTTCACGCGCCATCTCGATAATCTGTTCCGAGGTGGTACCGCGCACGATGGAGTCATCCACCAGCAGCACGTTTTTATCACGGAATTCCGCACGGTTGGCGTTCAGCTTACGGCGCACGGATTTACGGCGCAGCTGCTGACCGGGCATGATAAAGGTACGGCCCACGTAGCGGTTTTTCACAAAACCCTGACGGTACGGCTTACCGAGAATACGGGCAATTTCCAGCGCAATATCGCAGGAGGTTTCCGGAATCGGGATCACCACGTCAATGTCCAGATCTTCCCACTCGCGAGCAATTTTTTCGCCAAGCTTGGTACCCATATTTACACGGGCGCTGTAAACGGAAATCTTGTCGATAAAGGAGTCAGGACGTGCGAAGTAAACGTATTCAAACAGGCACGGATTGCTAACCGGGTTATCGGCACACTGGCGAGTAAACAGCTGACCTTTTTCGGTGATATACACCGCTTCGCCAGGTGCCACATCGCGCAGGAATTCAAAGCCCAGCGTATCCAGCGCCACGCTCTCGGAGGCCACCATATACTCGGTACGACCATCCCCGATATCGCGTTTACCCAGTACCAGCGGACGGATACCGTTAGGATCGCGGAAGGCAACCATACCGTGGCCGATAATCATCGCCACGCAGGCATAGGCGCCGCGGATCTGGCGGTTGGTTGCCGCAATAGCAGCAAAAATATTATCGGCTTCCAGCGGATAATGGCGGAAGTTATCCAGCTCGCTGGCGAATATATTCAGCAAAATTTCAGAGTCTGAAGTGGTATTGATGTGGCGGCGCTTTTCTTCAAACAGCTTTTTACGCAGCTCATGCGCATTGGTCAGGTTGCCATTATGGGCAAGCGTGATGCCATACGGTGAGTTGACGTAAAAAGGTTGAGCTTCGGAGGCGCTGGAGCTGCCAGCCGTTGGGTAACGCACATGACCGATGCCCATATTGCCCTGCAAACGCTGCATATGGCGCGCTTCAAAAATATCGCTCACCATTCCGTTTGCTTTACGCAAGCGGAAGCAGTTGTTGGCATCAATGGTGATGATGCCTGCGGCATCCTGACCACGATGCTGGAGCACCGTTAACGCGTCATAAATCGACTGGTTTACCGGCATAACACCGGCGATACCGACAATACCGCACATACGTCTTTTCCTCGTTCAGCAACAACCCAAAGTTTATACTTTGGGCAAGAAACTTGACGAGCTTTGCAGATAGTCAAAGAACCATCTGATGATGAAACTGAACTGCGGGATCAGCTGCGACTTGCTCCAGTCTTCACTTTTCGACAGACCGGTAAAGGTATCGAGAAAGAACAGTATGGCGGCGACGATCAGCGCTCCTCGCAGAGCACCAAAGCAGATCCCCAACACCCTGTCAGTACCCGACAGGCCTGTTTTCTCTACCAGTTGGCCTATCACAAAGTTAACGATAGCGCCGACGATAAGTGTCGCGATAAACAGTATCGCGATAGCAATCCCATTTCGAACGAGTTCGTCTTCAAAGCCCGTAAACCAGACAGACAGGTAAGTGTAGTAATGGCTGGCGACAAAGAAAGCACAACCCCAAGTCACCAACGATAATGCTTCACGAACAAAGCCACGGATCAGGCTAACCAGACAGGAAAAACCAATCACCGCGATAATGGCGTAATCAATCCAGACCATAAGTGTCCCACGATTTAACGCCCTGTCGTCCTGTTCGGGGCGCATTCTAACAGAAAAAGAAAACGTTTGCGTAGGGATTTCCTTTCCACGCGTAAATAAAAATGGCGCTGAAAAAATCTTCAACGCCATACCGTTTTATGCCTCTTCGGGCACTGCCGGATAGCGGTAAAAACACCCTATCCGGCCTGAATTAAGAGCAGCGCCGTGAACAGCGCAATCCCTTAATTAGGGGTGTACCCCATCACTACGCCACTCAGACCGGAGATCTTCTGCAGCTCGCCCAGCGAGTTCTTCAGCTTATCTTTGGAGGCGTCAGGTCCTACGAGAATACGGGTTATTTTACCCTGCACCGGCGTTGACGGGGAAGTATATACCCGGAAGCCCGCGCCACGAAGTTTACCCACGATCTCATTGACCTTATCCGCATTTTTCAGCGCACCGAGCTGTACAACGTACGCTTTGCCGGTTGGCGCTGGCGGTTCCACCGCGGCCGGTTTCGGCGCTGGAGCCGGTGCTGGCGTCGGAGCGACGGCAACCGGCTGCGGCTTCGGTTTGGGTTTCGGCTGTTCTACAGGCGCGGGGACAGGATCTAACTCCGCGCTGTTTGCCGTCGTCAAACGTGACGGATCCAACGATGGCGCGGCAGCATCACCCGCGCGCACCTCTTCAGCCGCCCCTTCCGGCGGCTGCGTCGGCAGCGCCTGCGTGGCTGCAGGCATCATGTCTGGTTCATCGCGATCGCCGGGTTTCGGCACCAGCGGGATCGCCGCAAACTCATCCTGATAATGCTTTTTCTGCCCGTCAAGCAGCCCGGGGAGCACAATCACCCCCAGCGCGACCAGCACAATTGTGCCGACTAATCGATTCTGAAACTTACTCGCCACCGCTTCTCCCCACGTCTATCACTTCCATGACATGTGCGACAGTGTGAAACGATCCACACACCAACACGGTATCTTCTGGCTTCGCCTCAGCTAGCGCCGCAGACCATGCCTGCGCCACGCTGTCATAGGCGTAGCCTTTGCCCAGATGCTCCAGCAGTTGTTCTGCAGTAGCACCACGCGGCCCTTCCAGGGGCGCACAGTACCAGGCGTCAACCACGCTTTTTAACCAGGCTAACGTACCGGCAATATCTTTATCATGTAGCATACCGATAACCGCAAGTACACGCCCGCTTTTCACTAATTTTTTCAGACGGCCGGTCAGATACTCCGCCGCATGCGGGTTATGGGCAACATCAAAAATCACCCGCGGCGACTCGCTCACAATCTGGAAGCGCCCCGGTAAAATCGCCTGTTCAATACCGTCACGAATGGCCTGCTCGCTGACGTTAAGCCCGCTTGCGCGCAGTGCTGCCAGTGCGGTAGCGGCGTTAGGTTGCGGGACCAGCGGCAACGGCAGGTGCGCCAACGTGCCGTGATCGTCCGTAAAGGACCAGTCGTTCTCCGTGACCGCATAGCGCCAGTCCACGCCGCAGCGTTGCAAAATCGCCCCGCTCTCTTGTGCAACATCGGCGATGGTGTAAGGCATTTCCGGCTCGCCGACGATAGCCGGTTTCTCTGCACGGAAAATTCCCGCCTTCTCACGACCAATGCTTTCGCGATCCGGGCCCAGCCAGTCAGTATGGTCAAGCGCAATGCTGGTGACCACCGCAACATCGGCATCCACGATATTGGTCGCGTCAAGGCGACCGCCTAACCCAACTTCCAGGATGACAACATCCAGTTGGGCCTGTTTAAACAACCAGAGCGCCGATAAGGTACCGTATTCAAAGTAGGTCAGGGAAATGTCGCCACGCGCGTCTTCAATCTCAGCAAACGAGGCGGTATGCGCTGATTCCGGCAGTTCACCTCCCTGCACGCGTACGCGTTCCGTGTAGCGTACCAGATGCGGCGAACTGTAAACGCCAACTTTATAACCTGCTGCGGTCAGCACAGATTCCAGCGTACGGCAGGTTGTGCCTTTCCCGTTGGTTCCCGCCACCGTAAAAACAAATGGCGCGGGTTTCAACACACCCAGTTTGCGCGCCACCTGACTTACGCGTTCCAGGCCGAGATCGATGGTTTTACTGTGCAGGTTTTCCAGATAAGAAAGCCACGATGCCAGGGGCGACGCGGCTTGAGGAATACGTTTATTGTCCATGATGGCTGTAGATTCTTTACGTTGAGAAAAGCAAAAGGGCAGCACCAACCGGCCTGCCCTTTTTTACACGTTGTTTTTCACGTTGCAGATGCGTTGGCTGTGCTCGCTCACCCGAATCACTTACCTGTGTAAGCTCATCGGGATCAACTCTCTTATCGCCTGCCTGCAACCCGAAACCCATAGAGTAAACTATCAGGCCTCTGATTCCTGATCGGGAACCGGAGGTACCACCTCGCCTTCACGCGGCTCATCCGGATTCGGCGTAGGAAGATTCATCAGCTTCGCCAGAATGCTTGCCAGTTTCAGGCGCATTTCAGGACGGCGGACGATCATATCGATAGCGCCTTTTTCAATCAGGAACTCGCTACGCTGGAATCCCGGCGGCAGTTTCTCACGTACGGTTTGCTCGATAACACGCGGACCAGCAAAGCCGATCAGTGCTTTCGGTTCTGCAATGTTGAGATCGCCCAGCATCGCGAAGCTAGCAGAAACACCGCCCATTGTTGGGTCGGTCAGTACAGAAATATACGGTAAACCGCGTTCCTGCATTTTCGCCAGCGCAGCAGAGGTTTTCGCCATCTGCATCAGAGACATCAGCGCTTCCTGCATACGCGCCCCGCCAGAAGCGGAGAAGCAGATCAGCGGACAGTTATCTTCCAGCGCCTGCTCAACGGCACGGACAAAACGCGCGCCGACCACAGAGCCCATGGAGCCGCCCATAAACGCGAACTCGAATGCAGCAGCAACGACCGGCATACCGTGCAGCGTGCCTTTCATTACCACCAGCGCATCTTTCTCGCCAGTTTCTTTCTGCGCAGAAGCCAGTCTGTCTTTGTACTTTTTGGAGTCACGAAACTTCAGCACATCTTTCGGCTCAAGCTCGCTACCCAGTTCCACAAGAGAACCTTCATCTAACAGGCTATGCAGGCGATTGCGCGCCGACATGCGCATATGATGGTCACACTTCGGACAGACCTCAAGATTACGTTCCAGCTCAGCACGGTATAAAACCTGACCGCAGCTATCACACTTGGTCCACACCCCTTCAGGAATGCTTGCCTTGCGGGTGGGAGTAATGTTGCTTTTAATTCGTTCAATCCAGCTCATTGGTGACCTTTCTGCCTGAACCCTAGTCAGCTTTGTTATAAGGGGCGCATAATGCCATTTTTGCCCCTAACAGACCATGAATGTTGCACATTAAAACATAACAGCCCGAAACTTTGGATAAAAAAGTGGTCGAACCGCTGAGTTACTTTCTATTTTGCAGCCCGTGACGCAGCGCGTTTATGGCGAATCACTTCAATTATGCCCGGCAATACGGAAAGGACGATGATCGCCACAATCAGTAATTTCAGGTTTTCCTGAACGATCGGCAGATCGCCGAACAGATAGCCTGCATAGGTGAACAGCAATACCCACAGCAGCGCGCCTGCGACGTTATACATCGCAAAATGACGGTAGGACATGTGCCCCATACCGGCAACAAACGGTGCAAATGTACGCACAATAGGTACGAAACGCGCGAGGATAATCGTTTTGCCGCCATGACGCTCGTAGAACGCATGGGTTTTATCCAGGTAACTGCGACGGAAAATTTTAGAGTTCGGGTTACTGAAGAGTTTTTCACCGAACAAACGGCCAATCGTGTAGTTCACCGCATCGCCGATAATCGCCGCCACAATCATCAACATCACCATCAGATGAACATTGAGATCGTTAGTTGGCAGCGCAGAAAGCGCGCCAGCGACAAACAGCAGCGAGTCTCCCGGCAGGAACGGCGTCACCACCAGCCCGGTTTCGCAGAACAGGATCAGAAACAGAATCGCGTATACCCAGATACCGTATTCCGCAACCAGCTCCGCCAGATGCACATCAATGTGCAGGATAAAATCGATAAGAAAGTAAATCAGGTCCATAGTTTTGCCTTTATACGACTCAAATTAGTCCGCCAGAAATAGCGGGCCCATAGGCGGTTTTGGCAGGTCGAACCGTTCCGGGTAATCTACTGCAACCAGATACAGTCCTTCCGCTTTCGCCGTTGCCGCTGCCAGCGTTCTGTCCTTCGCCGCTAGCAGTTCTGCTATCCAGCTCTCCGGCTGGTTGTTGGCGCCTACTTCCATCAGGCTGCCGACAATATTCCTGACCATATGATGTACAAAGGCATTCGCTTTAATATCCACCACCACATATGCACCAAAACGTTCAACGTTAATGTGCATCACGTTACGCCACGGTGTGCGCGACTGACACTGCACCGCCCGAAACGAAGTAAAATCATTTTCGCCAATCAAACACTGGGCCGCACGATGCATACGCTCAGCGTCCAGCGGTTCATAGTAATGGGTTACCCCTTTACCTAAAACCGCAGGGCGCAACCGATGATTGTAGATGATGTAGCGATAACGGCGAGCCGTAGCGCTAAATCGGGCATGGAAATCATCGGGTACAGCTTTCACCCAGCGCACAGCAATGTCACCAGGTAAATTCGCATTTACCCCCAGTGTCCATGCCGCATCTTTACGCTGGGCAGTCGTTTCAAAGTGCACGACCTGCCCTGTGCCATGAACGCCCGCATCCGTGCGTCCCGCACAAAAGACAGTGATGCGTTCATTCGCCACCTGAGAGAGCGCTTTTTCCAGTTTTTCCTGAACGCTACGCACTTCGTTCTGGCGCTGCCAGCCATAATATTTGCTGCCGTCATACTCTATGCCCAGCGCAATTTTATGGGTTGACGGCTGTTGCAGGTCAGACATTAGTACAGGTACTCCTGCACCAGTTTTTCCGCAATTTTTACCGCCATCAACGCGCCGCCAAAGCGTACGTTGTCTGCCACAGACCAGAACTGAACCTGTTCCGGCATCCCGTAATCGTTATGCACACAGCCAACTGAAAGGTGCGGAGTACCTGACGCATCGCCAACCTGCGTCGGGATATAGGTCTCTTCTGACAACACTACGTCCTCACCGCGTGAAAACGCATCGCGTGCTTCTTCCGCCGCCAACGGACGCAGAGCTTCAAAATTCACCATCTGCGCGTGGCCATAAAATACCGGTGACTGCACGATGCTGGCGGAGATAAGTAGCCCGTCGTCCTGCATAATTTTGCGCACTTCATCGACGATACGACGCTCTTCGCGCACGCTACCTTCGCGATCCGGCAGCATCGGCAGCATGTTGAACGCCAGCTGACGACCAAAGAAATCGTCATCGTCAATCGGGATGCCGTTCAGTAGTTTCGCGCTCTGTCCGGCAAGCGCATCTACGGCTTTTTTACCGTGAGCGGAAGCAGAAATAATATTGGTCACCGTAATACGTGACAGCCCGCCGTCATCAATTAGCGGCTTCAGCGCAGACAGCAGTTGGCTGGTCAGGCTGGAAGGGACCGCAATCACATTGCGGTTGCGGTAATCGGCCAGTACGAACGGGTTAACGTCCGGAACCACCAGCGGAACGTCCGGCTCAAGCGCGAACAGGCCACTGCTGTCGATAACCAGGCAACCGGCATTGGTCGCTTCTTCCACCCATGCGGCGGTGGCTTCAGCGCCCGCAACAAAAAATGCCAGTTGCGCCTGCGTCCAGTCAAAGTCTACAACGTCCTGAACAAGGACCGATTTACCGTTAAAACGCAGATGCTCACCCGCGCTTTCATTACGCGCCAGCGCATAAATTTCACCGACCGGGAACTGGCGTTCAGCCAGCGTATCGAGCAGGGCTTCGCCTACGGCGCCCGTTGCGCCCAGAATGGCAATATTCCAGCCTTCAGACATGGTGATTTACTCCAGAAATACGTAAGCGTCCCTGTCGCATTATTCGACAGGGAGCATTAAGAAGACATTAATGTGCCGGGTGATAAACAGCGTTAAAACCCAGCTTACACAGCAAGGCAGCAGCCGTTGCGTCGTCACACATCACGTATAAAGACGACCATTCACGGCGCTCAAGATAATTTTTACGCAGCTTATCAAACTCACCCGGAATTCCAGCGACTTTACGCAGCGGCGCATCATCGCGGCGCACATCATACACTAAATGCACCAGCCTTTTCAGCGTTGGCTGATCTAACGGGCCATGCAGAGTGATACGACCAAATTCCGGCGCAGGTAACAGGGTATTGAGCGCAACGTGTTGTTCGCGACCAATAAACTTGCTAAAAGCCTCAAAGACCTGCGTGGTGCCGCGCGCTTTTCCTTCCAGGGTATACCCGGCAATGTGCGCCGTGCCGATATCGGCTTTCTCCAGCAATGCCACATTGAGATCCGGCTCCCCTTCCCAGACATCCAGCACGACGCTCAGCGACTGCCCGGCATTCAATCGGTTCAGCAATGCCGTATTGTCGATGACCGGCCCGCGGCAGGCGTTGATCACAATGGTGCCCGGCTTCAGCCGGCTAATCAGCGCATCATCTGCCAGGTGCAGCGTTTTGTACGGTCCGTCTTTAAACAACGGCGTATGGAAAGTCAACACATCGGCTTGCTCTACCAGTTGGTCCAGCGAGCGGAAATCTCCCTCGTCACCGCGATCGGCTCGCGGCGGATCGCACAGCAGCGTGCGGATCCCCAGTGCTTCCAGACGTGCCTGCAAACGGCCGCCCACATTGCCCACGCCTACGATGCCTACAGTACGATCGCGTAACGCAAACCCGTCGCGCTCCGCCAGCATCAGCAACGCTGAAAAAACATATTCTACGACCGCAATCGCGTTACAGCCGGGCGCTGCGGAAAAGCCGATCTTCGACTGCGCAAGCCAGGCTTCATCCACATGGTCCGTGCCTGCGGTTGCCGTGCCGACAAATTGAACCGGTTTTCCGCTAAGCAGTGATTCATTTACTTTCGTCACCGAGCGCACCATTAAGGCATCCGCATCATCCAGTTCGGCAACGGGAATCGGGCGACCGGGAACCGCTTTGACCTCCCCCAAACGACTGAACAGTTCGCGGGCATAGGGCATATTTTCATCAACGAGGATTTTCACGTCTTTCGCACCTGTTTGAGAACGAGAGTTAACCGGGCAAGTGTGCCATAATCTCGCCGCCAGGCATACTGCGAGACCTGGTCAGCACAGATTTAAGGAACAGAGATGATGCAGCCCATTTCAGGTACACCCGCACGCCCTCCCGGCGAAGGCCAAAATGCCCCTTCTGCTGCGGGTGAACAACCGTTATCCACACAACAACGTACCGTGCTGGAACGACTGATTACCCGTCTGATTTCACTCACCCAACAGCAAAGCGCCGAGGTGTGGGCCGGAATGAAGCACGATCTGGGCGTCAAAAGTGATACACCGCTGCAATCACGTCACTTTCCTGCCGCGGAGCAAAACCTGAATCAGCGGCTGGGTGTTGCTCAGCAAAATCATGCTAATCGTCAGGTTCTCTCACAGCTCACTGAATTACTGAGTCAGGGAAATAACCGCCAGGCGGTAAGTGATTTTATCCGTCAGCAGTATGGGCAAACGGCCCTCAGCCAGCTCACGCCTGAGCAGTTGAAGAACGTGCTCACGCTGCTGCAA
Source organism: Citrobacter sp. Cb004 (assembly GCF_030337065.1). Taxonomy (NCBI): domain Bacteria; kingdom Pseudomonadati; phylum Pseudomonadota; class Gammaproteobacteria; order Enterobacterales; family Enterobacteriaceae; genus Citrobacter; species Citrobacter sp. Cb004. The sequence continues at coordinate 232,015 of NZ_JAOWCH010000070.1, forward strand.
CAAGGGCAGCTTTCTATACCGCAACCGCAACAGCGCCCGGCCACCGATCGTCCGTTATTACCCGCAGAGCACAATACGCTGAACCAGTTGGTTACCAAACTGGCGGCGGCCACGGGAGAGTCAGGTAAGATGATCTGGCAGTCAATGTTAGAGCTGTCTGGCGTAAAAAGCGGTGAGCTGATCCCCGCCAAACAGTTTACTCATCTGGTCACCTGGCTGCAGGCGCGCCAGACGCTCAGCCTGCAAAGCGCCCCGACGCTACAAACGCTCCAGGCGGCCCTGAAGCTGCCATTAGAGCCGAATGAGCTGACGGCAATAAAAGAGTATGCGCAGCAGACGTATCAGATCCAACCACAAACGATTCTGACCACGGTGCAGGTGCAGGACTTGCTGAATCAAATCTTCCTGCGCCGCGTAGAACGGGAACGCGAGCTAAACGATCCGCGCCATCTTCAGCCTATTTACAGCCCGTTCGCGCCGATGATTGAAACGGTAAAATCTCTGTCGGCACGACCGGGATTGCTGTTTGTCGCGTTAATGATCGCATTAGCCATTTTCTGGCTGGTCGCTTAACCTTTGCGCAGCGTAAGCAGCGTCACGACAATCCCCACCACGGCGGATATCGCTCCGGCAAGGAATACCGAGGGATAACCGTACGCGGTGGCCAGCACCCCGGCGACCGGGCCGCTTATGCCGTAGGAGATATCCTGAAACGCGGCGTAACCGCCCAGCGCCGTACCGCGAACCTGCGCGGGCACTCGCTTCACAACCTCTACGCCCAATGCCGGGAAGATAAGCGAACATCCTGCCCCGGTTAATGCCGCCCCGAGCAGCGCAATCCATGCTGATGGGGCCTGCCACAGCAGAATCAGCCCCGCGGTTTCAACCAGTAAGGAGACAACGGCTACCTTCACGCCTCCGAACCGATCCGGCATCCAGCCAAACAGAATGCGCATCAGCACAAACGCCCCGCCAAACGCGGTCAGGGTGAACCCCGCCATCGTCCAGCCGTTGCTGACAAAATAGAGTGAAATAAACGTACCGATCACCGCAAAGCCAACGCCCTGCAGCGCCAGGCCCAGGCCCGGTTTCCAGATAAGCCCTACCACGCTCCATAACGAAGGGCGCTCTCCTGCATGAGCGGGCACTTTGCGAACGGTGCCGTTGAATGCCCATGCCAGCAGCGGTAATACCATTGTCGTTCCCGCCAGCGCCGCAAAGCCAAAGTGGCTATGGATCAGCAAGCCCAGCGGTGCACCGGCGGCCAGCGCACCGTAAATCGCCATCCCGTTCCACGACATCACCTTACCCGAGCGTGTTGGACCGACCAGCCCAAGCCCCCAGGTCAGCGTTCCGGTGAGCAGTTGGCTTTCGCCAAAACCGAGGATCAAACGCCCGACGATTAACAATGCAAATTTTACAGGGACAGAAACAGGCAATAGCGCGGCTAACAACCACGCCGCGCCCGCCAACCCACAGGCAAACATCCCCTGTAGCGCCGAACGTTTGGCGCCATATTGATCGGCTAAGCGCCCGGCGTAGCCGCGCGTTAATACCGTTGCCAGAAACTGTACGCCTACGGCGATACCAACCATGGTGTTGCCATAGCCCAGCTCCTGATGCACAAACAGAGGAATAACGGGCAAAGGTAGACCGACCGTCATATAGGTCAGGAAAACTGCAAAAGCGATACGAAACAGCGAAAAGTTCGCCGAAGGTGTTTTTTCTTGTTGGGTTACAGCTGTCATGCGTTACTCCAAAATGCAGAGTAAGGCGAGGAATGTCCACGCCCCCTCTACCTGACTTTCAGGATTAAGGTGCGTTGGATAACGTTAAACGCTTACGCATTATCAGATAGATAATGTTGAGTGCGAAGTCTGCCTGTGAGCCACTAAATTTGTCAACCCTGAAATCTCACCAGGTTGGTTCACGGTAAAGACGACTTTTCGTCGAATAAAAAAGGAAATACCGCATCAATTCCTTTTGTGCCAAACAGTCCGGTCACCTGCTTGCGCTGCCCCGGCGTCAGCAGTCTGAACATCATATCCCAGATCTCTTTCGGTTCCGCTTCCTGTACGCAACGGCTCTCTAAGGCCATCACCTTTTCAGTTTCTTTCAGGTAAGGACGGACATACAAAGGGAAAATGGAGATATGGAACTCCTCAGCCTTTGATTTAACACGTTTGCGCTTCACGCCCTCTTTGCCTTCACTGTACATGTTTAAACGGGAACGAACCGCAGGCGCGCTTCCTGGAAACCCCGGCAATTCAAGACATTCCTTTACCGTGAACCACTCTTTTGCCATTAGTTTCTTTCCTTTCTGCCTGTGGAATAAAAAATATTTTTTCTTTTGCGCGAAATTTCAGTTTTATTCTGGCAATATTCCAGTGACCAAAAAGAAAGTTACATTCTTTTGTTTCTCTGGTTTATACCCTGAAAAATATCGGCGCCGATAACACATTTCCTTAGGATTACAGAATGGAACACAAAAGCCAAGACTGGCATCGTGCAGATATTAAAAGTGCACTGGAAAAAAAAGGAATCACGCTCAGAGATCTTTCTCGTGCGGCTGGATTATCACCCGATTCACTGCGCAATGTATTTACCCGAAGCTGGCCCAGAGCGGAACAGATCATTGCGCAGGCGCTCGAAACCTCGCCAGACGTGATTTGGCCGTCACGCTATCCACGCCAGCAGCCAGAGGATAAAACAAGTAATACTTAATATTAAATAGATCACTCGTAATTTATCGAGCATATAAATTAATAAATATCCCAGCTTAATATATTGAGAATATTAATAGCACTATTTGCCATTTCCAATTGCGTAAATACTGTTAAAGCATCACGTAATTGCTATTACGTATGTTATTAACAGGAGTCGTTATGAGTTGGGATAAAAAGGTGGCGGTCAATTACGCCAAATCGCACGCGAGTTCACATTCACAAGGGCGCTGTGCGGAATATACCCGCAAAGCTGTTCAGGCAGGCGGCGTTACTCTTGGGCGCACTTACCATGCCAAAGATTATGGTCCGATGCTGAAAAACGCCGGTTTCAGCGCCATTGGCGCGCTTGAAGAGCCGCGCGAAGGGGATGTCATCATCATTCAACCTTATGCTAATGGAAACCCGAGCGGTCACATGGCGATATATGACGGTCATGACTGGTATTCCGACTTCAAACAGCGAGACATGTGGGCCGGTCCAGGTTATCGGACCGCAAAGCCGTCATACACCATTTACAGGAAGAAGTAATGAAAGCCTTTCCACTGATTGTTCTCATCCTGCTGATTTGTGGCTGTACCCCTTCTCACCGTGACAGCACGCAGGATGTGAAACAGTTCTATCTTTCGTGGATGAAGAACTACACTCAGGATCCGGATGCGCCCCGCGAAACATCAGCATTACTGCAACGCTATGTCGCCAAAGAGGTTATCGGGCGTCTGGCGCTAATTGATACGCTTTATGAGCAGGAGATCGTGCAAGCGGACTACTTTATGTATGTGCAGGATTACGCACCGGCATGGATCCCGCTGTTGCGGGTTGGACAGGCGCAGCCATTCCTCGGCGGTGAAAAACTGAACCTGCAGTTAGGCACTGAGTCAGCCCCTATTCAACTGGAGGTATATACCCGTTGGGAGGAAGGACAGTGGAAAATTTATCGTGTCCGGGACGCGGGTCGTCATTACGAGCAGCCCATTTACAATGCCGGAGAGATTACGCGAGCCAGAGCATGGTCCGCTGAGATCGCGCCGGAATACGAAAAAATGCCGAAGTAAACACGGTAAAAAGGGAGCCTGTCGGCTCCCTTTTTTCGTATTCAAGCGGAGACTTACGCCTTCAGCTTACGCATAACCAGCGTAGCGTTGGTGCCGCCAAAGCCGAAGCTGTTGGACATCACGGTGGTCAGCGCCTGCTCGGTCGGTTTGGTCACGATGTTCAGACCTGCCGCCTGCTCATCCAGCTCTTCAATGTTGATGCTTGGCGCGATAAAGCCATGTTCCAGCATCAGCAGAGAGTAGATAGCTTCCTGCACGCCAGCCGCGCCCAGTGAGTGACCGGTCATCGCTTTGGTTGCGGAGATTGCCGGGCTGTTGTTGCCAAACACTTCGCGGATTGCGCCCAGTTCTTTCACGTCGCCTACCGGAGTCGAGGTACCGTGAGAGTTCAGGTAGTCGATCGGCGTGTCTACACCGTGCATCGCCATCTGCATGCAACGTACTGCGCCTTCGCCAGACGGAGCAACCATGTCTGCGCCATCGGACGTTGCGCCGTAACCGACGATTTCCGCATAGATGTGCGCGCCACGTGCCAGAGCGTGCTCCAGTTCTTCAACCACGACCATACCGCCGCCGCCAGCAATAACGAAACCGTCGCGGTTTGCGTCATAGGTACGGGAAGCTTTTGACGGATCGTCGTTGTATTTGGTAGACAACGCGCCCATTGCATCGAATTCACACGCCATTTCCCAGCACAGCTCTTCGCCGCCGCCAGCAAAAACGATATCCTGTTTGCCCAACTGAATTTGTTCTACCGCGTTACCGATGCAGTGCGCAGATGTCGCACAGGCAGAACTGATGGAGTAGTTTACGCCGTGGATTTTGAACGGCGTTGCGAGGCAGGCAGAAACGCCGGACGCCATCGCTTTGGTGACCACATACGGGCCAACCGCTTTCAGACCACGTGGGCTACGCATTGCGTCAGCGCCGAACACCTGAAAACGTGGGGAGCCGCCGCCGGAACCTGCAATCAGGCCAACGCGCGGGTTGTTCTGGTAATCTTCTGCAGCCAGGCCGGCATCAGCCACTGCCTGCTCCATTGATAGGAATGCATAGATGGATGCGTCGCTCATGAAGCGCACTACTTTGCGGTCAATGAGGCCAGTGGTATCCAGTTTTACGTTGCCCCAAACGTGGCTACGCATGCCGGAGTCCTTCAGCTCCTGAGAGAAAGTGATCCCTGAACGTCCTTCACGCAGAGATGCCAGGACTTCCTGCTGGTTATTACCGATGCTGGAAACGATGCCCAAGCCAGTAATCACTGCACGTTTCATTCAATACCTCTGTAAGTCGCACTATTTTAAAGTTTCGAATGGCACAATAGCGTACACTTGTACGCCGAACAAGTCCGATCAGCCATTTTATGTGGAAATTTGCGCAGCCAGGCACTCATCGCTAAGATCGGGGCACAGCCTGTCAGACGAGTAACTTACGTGAAACAATACGCTATACAACCTGCCAACCTTGAATTCAACGCTGAGGGTACACCTGTTTCCCGAGATTTTGACGATGTCTATTTTTCTAATGATAACGGGCTGGAAGAGACACGTTACGTCTTTCTCGGCGGTAACCATCTCGCACAACGATTCCCTGCGCATTCACGTCCTCTCTTCGTGGTGGCAGAAAGCGGGTTTGGCACCGGACTTAACTTCCTCACGCTCTGGCAGGCATTTGCCGATTTTCGCGATACCCACCCTGAAGCTACCCTGGAAAGATTACATTTCATCAGCTTTGAAAAATATCCGCTGACGCGTGAAGATCTCACCTTAGCCCACCAGCACTGGCCAGAACTTGCCCCGTGGGCCACGGCACTGCAAGAACAATGGCCGCTGCCGCTGGCGGGATGTCATCGCCTGCTGCTTGATGATGGGCGCGTCACGCTGGATCTGTGGTTTGGCGATATAAACGAACTGACCAGTACGCTGGATGACTCTCTGAATCAAAAGGTGGACGCCTGGTTCCTGGACGGTTTCGCACCGGCAAAAAACCCGGATATGTGGACGCCAAAGCTGTTTAACGCGATGGCCCGACTGGCTCGTCCCGGCGGGACGCTGGCAACCTTTACATCGGCAGGCTTTGTACGTCGGGGGTTGCAGGAAGCCGGGTTTACAATGCAAAAATGCAAAGGCTTTGGGCGCAAACGCGAAATGCTCTGTGGCGTGATGGAACAGACTCAGGCGCTCACGTCCTCGGCGCCATGGTTTGCGCGTACGGGAACAGATAAGCGTGAAGCCGCCATTATTGGTGGAGGAATTGCCAGCGCATTGCTGTCACTGGCGTTATTGCGCCGCGGCTGGCAGGTCACACTGTATTGCGCCGACGATAAACCTGCCGGGGGCGCCTCCGGTAATCGCCAGGGGGCGCTCTACCCCCTACTTAGCAAACATGACGCGGCCATTAATCTCTTTTTCCCCAATGCGTTTACCTTCGCCCGTCGACTGTATGACGTCCTCCCCGTTGAGTTCGCGCATGACTGGTGCGGCGTGACGCAACTCGCGTGGGATGAGAAAAGCCAGCAAAAAATCACCCAGATGCTGTCCCTTGAACTGCCCGCAGCGCTCGCAGTCGAGGTTGACGCACAGCAGGTTTTACAAACAACAGGTGTGGAAACCGGATGCGGCGGGATTCAGTATCCGGCCGGAGGATGGCTGTATCCGGCGCAGTTAACCGCCGCGGTACTGGACTATGCAACAACCCTGGGATTACGCACCCGCTACCAACATGCGCTGGCCTCACTGACTCGCCAGACAGCAAGCTGGCAATTGCAGTTTTCCAGTGGAGAAACCGCCTCTCACGCAGCAGTCGTTCTGGCTAACGGTCATCGCATTAGCAGCTTTGAGCAAACGCAGCCGCTACCGGTGTACTCCGTGGGCGGTCAGGTGAGTCATATTCCCACCACACCTGCACTTTCAGCGTTACGTCAGGTGCTGTGCTATGACGGCTACCTCACGCCGCACAACCCGCAAAATCAGCAGCACTGCATTGGCGCCAGCTATCATCGAGGGAGTGAAGAGACAGCGTATCGCGAGGACGATCAGCAACAAAACCGTCAACGCTTAATCGACTGCTTCCCGAACGCTGTGTGGGCAAAAGAGGTAGACGTTAGTGACAATGCCGCCCGCTGCGGGGTGCGCTGCGCCACGCGCGATCACATGCCAATGGTCGGCAACGTCGCGGACTATGACGCCACGCTCAGCCAGTACACCACACTTGCTGCAGACAAAGAGCACGCCGTAAGCGCACCAGTTTATTCCGATTTATTTATGCTGGGCGCGCTGGGATCGCGCGGGCTGTGTACTGCCCCGCTGTGTGCAGAAATTCTGGCTTCGCAAATGAGCAATGAACCGATTCCCATGGATGCCAGCACGCTGGCGGCGCTAAATCCAAATCGTCTGTGGGTCAGGAAGTTATTGAAGGGTAAAGCGGTGAAATAAAAGGATGGGGTGCCCTCTCGTCATGGCCTGATGACGCTACGCTTATCAGGCCTACCCCCCCCAACAAGGTAGGCCGGATAAGACACCAGAGCGTCGCCATCCGGCACAATTTACCGCAATTATTGTGCAGTAGCCTTCTGGAACAGAGTGTCCCACATTTCTTTCACTAACGCCTGGTCACGCGGCGATAGTTCGCCTGCACTGATGGCTTTTTCCAGGCTGCTGGTCACATTGGCGTACAATGCCTCAGCGGAATGGTCCTCGCCAGCGTCCAGTTCGGCCACGGCCAGCGTCAGGTGTCCACGCAAATAGCCACTGGCAAACAACTCATCATCGCTGGCGTGCTCTACCATATCGTCGATTAATGCCAGAATGCGTGATTCAAACTCCGCGATCATCTTCTTTCCTCATTGTAAACGTGGCAGCAACTTCAGTTGAGCGCTTCGGGCCACGGGAATTGTTCCGCCTTAAGTTCAGGCGTGTGATAATAATTCTGTAACGCGTTAATGAAGCGCGCCGGACGTTCAGGGATCCCCTTTTCCAGGTACTCCATCACCTGAGCATGAACACGGCGCTGGAATACCACGCGATCCGGTTCAAAGTCCCCTTCAAGGTTGTCGCAACTGACGTTAAACGGGTAGCCCGCCGCCATGCAAAACAGCCAGTCAAACGCCTGCGGCTTCACTTCCACGTCTTCAAACTGGCATTGCGTCTTCGCGTCGCGTCCGTCCGGACAGTACCAGTAACCGAAGTCGACCAGTTCACGCCGCGCCTTACCGGCGATGCACCAGTGTGAAATTTCGTGTAACGCGCTGGCGTAATAGCCATGCGCAAAAACAATACGGTGATACGGTAATTCCGCATCCGCAGGAAGATAGATCGGTTCGTCATCGCCTTTAATCAGACGGGTATTAAATTCATCGGCAAAGCAGCCGTTAAAAATCTCAATTAACTGTTCGTAGTGATGGGTATTATTCATTAGTTCATCCCCAGCCAGTGGAGAATCTCCTGTCCATGATTATCATAAAGTAGCTTGGCGCTCATCACGGCGGAGACAATGACGATCATTGGCCGAATGAGTTTTTGTCCTTTACTGAGCACCAGCCGTGAGCCCATTCGTGCGCCAATAAACTGGCCAATGAGCATCACAAATCCGGTCGCCCAAATCACTTTGCCGCCGAGGGCAAACAGCAACAGCCCGCCGATATTCGATGTGGCATTTAATACTTTGGCGTGGGCCGTCGATTTCGCCAGGTTGTAGCCGCACAGCATGACAAAGGCCAGCGCGTAGAACGACCCCGCAGCCGGACCAAAAAAGCCATCGTAAAAGCCGACGCAACCCCCGGCCACCAGCGCGAAAGGCAACCCATGCAACCGACGCTGTCGGTCCTCCTCCCCCACTTTCGGCATCAACAGAAAGTAAAGACCAATACAGATAACCAGAACCGGCAGGATCTGGCGCAGAATATCTGACTGCACGTGCTGAACCAACAGCGCGCCACTCATTGAGCCGATAAAAGTCATGAAGATATTGAGCTTCTGATCCGCCAGATTAACCACGCCCCGGCGAATAAAATAGAGGGAGGAAGAGATAGATCCTCCACAGGCCTGCAGCTTATTGGTGGCCAGCGCTTGCGCGGGTGGCATCCCGGCCGCCATCAATGCCGGGATAGTGAGTAAACCACCGCCTCCGGCCAGAGAATCAATAAAACCTGCCAGCATCGCCACGAAAAAAAGCACACCTAACAGTAGTGGCGACACCATAAACAGAGAGGCAAAATGATCCATTAGAGTACATGCTCGTCCAGTAGCGCCTGGCAGGAAGGCGGCAACGGCGGCGGTGTCTTCTTCTCAGGCTTGGTGGTTCCAGGTTTCGGAGGTTCGAACCAGCTTTGCAGCTCCGCGCCGCAGCCGTCACCCGGTGGTGGTAACGATTGATCTTCGCACTCAAGACTGTCGGCAGGACAACGCAACCGTACGTGCATATGCGCACGATGCTGGAACCATGGCCGCACTTTACGCAACCAGTCCCTGTCGGTCCCTGCATCCAGACAAAGTTGCTGCTTAATCGCCGGATTCACGAAAATACGCGTGACTTCATTATCTTTTGCCGCCAGCCTGATCAGGCTGAAAATCTCCGGCTTCCAGAGTGACGGCACGACACGTTTGCCATCCTGTGAGACCAGATCTAACGCCTGCGGCCGCAGCAGTTGCGACTGAGTCCAGCGGGTTTTCGGCAATTGCAGGAAAATATCTACATCCAGTCCCGTCTGGTGGCTGGCGTGACCGCCATTGAATCGCCCACCGGCCGGCATGCCCATATCGCCGATTAACACCGTACCCAGCCCCAGATTGTTGGCCTGATTACTCAGACGCTGGATAAACATCACCAGATCCGGATGGCCAAAGTAACGGCGCTGATCGGTGCGCATCACCTGATAGTGTTCTGACTGTACAGGCAGCGTATCTGCGCCAACAATACAGCCATTGGAGAACGCGCCGATAGACTGCGCGCTACCTGCAACCGGATGGGTAATTTTCTGCCAGGGCGTCGCCGCCAGACAGGCGGTGCTGGCAAACAGAGCCAGCGCCGCAAGTGCCGTTTTTTTCATCTCTTACCAGCGTGGAATATCGGTCTTCACGTCCGCATTTTGCGCCCGCTGACGCAGCAGGTGATCCATCAACACGATCGCCAGCATCGCTTCGGCGATTGGCACGGCGCGGATCCCAACACACGGATCGTGACGACCTTTGGTGATCATTTCGACTTCTTCACCAAAGCGATTAATAGTGCGCCCTGGAACGGTAATACTCGAGGTCGGTTTCAGCGCCATATGAGCAATGATTTGTTGCCCACTGCTGATCCCACCAAGAATGCCGCCCGCATGATTACTCTGGAAACCTTCTTTGGTGATTTCATCACGGTTCTGGCTGCCGCGCAGTGCAACAACGTCAAAACCGTCGCCAATCTCAACGCCTTTAACGGCGTTAATGCTCATCAGCGCGTGAGCGATATCAGCATCCAGGCGGTCAAATACAGGTTCGCCGAGACCCGCTGGTACGCCGCTTGCAACCACGGTCACCTTCGCCCCGATGGAGTCGCCCTCTTTCTTCAGCCCACGCATCAGTTCGTCCAGCGCTTCGAGTTTATCCGGGTCTGGACAAAAGAACGGGTTAAGTTCCACCTGGGACCAGTCTTTGATCTCCAGCGGAATATCACCCATCTGCGTCAGACAGCCGCGAATTTCAACGCCGAATTTTTCCGCCAGATATTTTTTGGCAATCGCTCCGGCCGCAACGCGCATCGCCGTTTCACGTGCGGATGAGCGTCCGCCGCCACGGTAGTCACGCAGGCCATATTTCTGCTCATAGGTATAGTCGGCGTGTCCTGGACGAAAAACGTCCTTAATCGCGCCGTAATCCTGTGAACGCTGATCGGTATTTTCGATCAACAGGCCAATACTGGTGCCGGTGGTAACGCCTTCGAACACGCCGGAGAGGATTTTCACCTGATCCGGCTCACGACGCTGCGTAGTGTAGCGCGATGTGCCCGGACGGCGTCTGTCGAGATCGTGCTGCAGGTCAGCTTCTGTCAGAGAAATGCCCGGCGGAACACCATCGACAATACAACCGAGCGCCAGCCCGTGTGATTCACCGAAAGTGGTTACGCGAAAGAGTTGCCCAATTGTGTTTCCTGCCATCACGGCTCCGTTATGAGTGTTGTGTATGTGCGCGTGTATTTAGTCTTTATAAATGCTGAAGTGCTCACGAGCAGCAACTAACTGCTCTTTGGTCAGCATGAATACACCTTCACCGCCGTTGTCGAACTCCAGCCAGGTGAACGGTACATCCGGGTATTGCTCTATCAGATGTACCATGCTGTTTCCGACTTCACAAATCAGAATACCGTTATCTGACAGGTAGTCCGGAGCGTTACCCAGAATGCGACGGGTAAGTTTTAGTCCATCGCTGCCAGACGCCAGACCCAGCTCAGGTTCATGACGATATTCGTTTGGCAGATCGGACATATCTTCCGCATCGACATACGGCGGATTGGTCACAATCAGGTCATACTGGACTTTCAGCAGATCGCGGAACAGATCGGAACGGATCGGCGTAACATGATGGATCAGGCCGTGCTCTTCAATATTGTGTTCGGTCACCGCCAGCGCGTCTGTGGAAATATCCACCGCATCCACTTCGGCCTCCGGGAAAGCATAGGCGCAGGCAATGGCAATACAGCCGCTGCCGGTACACATATCCAGGATATGCTGCGGCTGCTCATTGATAAGGCCCGCAAAGCGGTTATTAATAAGCTCGCCAATCGGCGAACGTGGCACCAGCACGCGTTCATCAACATAAAACTCATGCCCGCAGAACCAGGCTTTGTTGGTCAAATAAGCGACCGGAATGCGCTCGTTGACGCGGCGAATCACGCGTTCAACAATGCGATGGCGCTCGCTGGAAGTCAGACGCGCGGTACGCATATCTTCTGGAATATCCAGCGGCAGATAAAGTGACGGCAGCACCAGTTGTACGGCCTCGTCCCATGGGTTATCCGTGCCATGGCCATACCAGATGTTCGCCGCGCTAAAACGGCTGACCGCCCAACGCAACATGTCCTGAATGGTATGCAGTTCACTCACTGCTTCATCGACGAAAATTTTATCCACGTATTCCTCCAGGGCATGCTCGTATTAATTTCGGCGGCTAGTTTGCCACGAAGACGGCGATAAATCAGCATTCACACAGGGCCTGAGCGCGAAAATTGCGTTTTAAGCGATCGGATGCCCGCCGAGTCGGGTTAAACTAACGAAAAATAAAAGATGAGACTCTCGAATGAAAAAGAAAACATCGCTCAGCGAGGAGGATCAGACGCTGTTTCGCCAGCTGATGACCGGCACGCGTAAAATTAAACAGGACACCATTGTTCACCGACCGCTACGTAAAAAAATTACCGAGGTTCCGGTTAAAAGGCTGCTGCAGGAACAAGCTGATGCCAGTCACTATTTCTCGGACGAGTTTCAGCCGCTGCTGAATACGGACGGCCCGGTAAGATATCTGCGTGCCGACGTCAGCCATTTCGAACTGAAGAAAATGCGCCGTGGCGATTACTCCCCGGAGCTGTTTCTCGATCTGCACGGGCTGACCCAGCAGCAGGCCAAACAGGAGTTAGGCGCGCTGATTGCCGCCTGTCGTCGTGAGCATGTGTTTTGCGCCTGCGTGATGCATGGCCACGGAAAACATATTCTTAAGCAGCAAACGCCGCTCTGGCTGGCGCAGCATCCGCACGTGATGGCCTTTCATCAAGCGCCAAAAGAGTACGGTGGCGACGCCGCGCTGCTGCTGCTGATTGAAGTGGAAGAGTGGCAACCGCCCGAACTTCCCTGATGCAGAAAAACAGAAAGAGCCGCATTTGCGGCTCTTTGATTTTCCGGATGATGGCTGTGCCTTATCCGATTCCAGGCTTTTTAAATCGCTTTTGCCATTTTCAGGTTACACGGGCTCATCTGCCAGTTAAAAGTACCCTTCCCGCTCTCATCAAGCGTTACGCTGGCAATCGCTGATGTGGTAAACATCGGCGGTGTTTCGCCTGGGCAAAGTTCAGACACCAGATACCCCACTAAAGGTAAGTGAGAGATGACCAGCGCCGTGGCGATACCTTCATTGGCCAGAGCCTGTAAATAGGCGCTGACCAAACCGACATCGCCGCAGGGAGTCAGCTCCGGCAAAACATCCACACCGGTTGGCAGGTTCATACACTCCCCCACCACATCCAGCGTTTGTTCGGCTCGTAGGAACGGGCTCACCAGAACACGTTCGATATCCACTTTTTGACCTTTCAGCCAGTTCGCCATCAGGCGAGATTCGTCACAACCACAGGAGGTTAAGGGACGAACCGAATCACTGGCGGCATCGAGGGCTGCGTCGCCGTGACGCATGATAAAAACTTGCATATTGCACCGCTTTTGTTAACCAGAATCACCGACACCTTTATCCATAGCCCCTATTGACCGTGGTAACGATGTGGTGGCCGGCATTGTGCCTTATCCATTCACCGAATGAAACGCTGTTTTTTACCTCAACGGCGTAAGTATAGTCAATCTCTGTTTACATTTTGAGCGCGACCCATACATTCAGTGCGGATTCATCCTACCTTTGACCTCATGAATTCAGGTCAGTTTCCCCATTACTCCAGAATCTTTCACCGCGTTCCGCCATCTGCAATAACTGCTCACACGGCGTAAACCGCGAGCCGTATTGCGTGGTCAGTCGTTGCAGAGCAGCAACCACTTCACCCGCGCCGAGCGAACCCATATACCGAAACGGGCCGCCGAGGAAGGGCGGAAAACCAATACCAAATACAGCGCCGATATCGCCATCACGCGCGCTGCGGATAATCTTCTCATCGAAACAGCGTGCTGCTTCATTGAGCATTAACATGACGCACCGCTCGGCGATCTGCGCGGCGGTGAGTCGGCCCTGCCCCTGGACGCCAATAAGCGTATAAATTGCAGGGTCGACCTGTTTTTTGCTTTTACGCCCTTTCGCTCCATAAAGATAGAAACCACGACCATTTTTTCTACCTTTGCGATCGTCATTCAAAATTGAAGCAACAATATTTGCAGGCGCGCTAAAACGTTCTCCATATGCAGCCTCAAGCACTGGTATAATTTTAGTGCCCGTATCAATTCCGACCTCATCCAAAAGTTGGATTGGCCCGACCGGAAAACCAAACTTAACCAGCGCGGCGTCAATGGCTTCAACCCGCTCGCCTTCGGTCAGCATACGAATAGCTTCGTTAATGTATGGCGCTAAAATGCGGTTAACATAAAATCCGGCATTATCTCTGACCACTATCGGCGTTTTGCCCTGCTTTTTCGCCAGTTTAACGGTTGTGGCAATTGTCTGCTCAGAGGTCGTGGCATGCGGGATAACCTCGACCAGCGGCATTTTTTCCACCGGGCTAAAGAAGTGCAAACCAATTACTTGTTGAGGCCTAGCAGCATTCGCCGCAATATCGCCAATCGGCAAAGATGAGGTGTTAGAGGCAAAAATGGTATGAGATGCGCAATTTTGCTCAACTTCTGCCACCATCTGTTGTTTTAACACCAGATCTTCAAATACGGCTTCAATAACCAGATCGCGATGAGCGAAGCCACGGTAATCGGTTGATCCCGAAATCAGCGCCAGCTGTTTATCACGCTCGCTGGCTTTGATATGACGGCGGCAAACCTTCGTTTCAAGCTGATCCCAGCTGTACTTCAGCGCGTGGTTGATTCCCTTGGCATTTATATCTTTGATACGCACTGGCAAGCCGCCTTTACAGGCCGTCACATAGGCAATACCGCCCCCCATCAGACCGCCGCCCAAAATGCCTACACTGTTTAGCGGGCCGGGCTTCACATCACTTCCGGGATCCTTTTTCACATCGGTGTTGGCAAAAAAGATGTGCCGCAGCGCCTGAGACTGAGATGTCATCGCCAGTTCGCCAAACGCGCGGGCTTCGGCGTCGTAACCGCTGCTGCTGCCTTGCGCCAGGCCGGTTTCGATGACCTCAAGGATACGTTCTGTTGCAGGGTAGTTGCCCTGCGTTTTTTGCGCCGTCTTTTTACTGGCCATGCGGAATAACAGCGCCCGCCCCAGCGGCCCCGCTAGCACACGCTCTCGCACCGGCAGAGTACGGTGTGCGGGACTGTCCTTTTTGGCCAGTTCTACGGCCGCTTCCAGCAAAATGGTATGCGGTACAACTTCATCCACTAAACCCACTTTCAGCGCCTGTTTTGCGCGTAGTTGTTTTCCGGTGAGGATCATATCCAGCGCGGTACTGACGCCAATCAGACGGGGCAACCGCTGGGTACCGCCAGAGCCGGGCAGCAGACCAAGCTGCACTTCCGGTAAACCCAGTACGGTTTTAGCATCATCGGTACAAATACGATTGTGGCACGCCAGCGCCATCTCCAGGCCACCGCCGAGACAGGCGCCATGAATTGCGGCGATTACGGGGATCGGCAAGGCATTAATTTCCGCCATAATCTGCTGCCCCTGGCGTGCCAGCGTTTCAGCTTCCTGCGCGCTGCGACAGCGACCAATCATGTTGATATCCGCCCCGGCAATGAAATTATCGGGTTTCGCCGAAATGAACACCACGCCGCGTAATGCTTTGTTATCGCGAATTTGTTTCAGAATGACCCGAACCTGGGAGGCAAATTCCGCCTTCAGGGTATTCATTTTCTCTCCGGGCACATCAATGGTAACAACAGCGACGTTATCCAGACGTACGTTTAGCGTAAAAGCCGATGCCATTTCCATTATTCCGCCTCCAGAACCATTGCCGCACCTAGACCACCTGCAGCACAGGCTGTCACTAAACCAAAACCACCGCCACGACGTCGTAACTCATGGAGAGTTTGGGTGATCATGCGAGCACCGGTGGCGGCGAAGGGGTGTCCATAGGCAATCGATCCGCCCAGCACGTTAAATTTACTGTCATCAACCTCGCCCGTGGCATGCGCCCTGCCAAGCACTTCGCGGGCAAAACGTTCGCTACCCAGCAGTTGAAGATTCGCCAGCGTTTGTGCGGCAAATGCTTCATGCATATCGATCAGGGTTAAATCAGCCATGGTCAGACCCGCTCTCTCCAGGGCAAGCGGCGTTGACCACGCCGGCCCCAACAGCATGTCCTGCCAGACATCGATGGCGGTAAAGGCAAAACTACGCAGGTATCCCAGCGGCACCAGCCCCAACTCTTTCGCACGCGATTCCGTCATCATAATCACGGCGGCTGCGCCGTCCGTTAGCGGGGTACTGTTCGCCGCGGTAACGGTGCCGTGCTTTCGGTCAAAGGCCGGACGCAGTTTGGCGTAATCGGCCAGCGTAGAGTTGCCGCGAATATTGTTATCTTCTGAAAAAGGATCTTTGAAAGGTGGCGCGTAGGTGGTCATCACCTCATCTGCCAGTTTTCCTTCAGACCACGCCTGAGCGGCGCGCTGATGAGAACGGTGCGCCAGGGCATCCTGTTGCTCTCGCGTAATCCCATAAGTTTTGGCCATTTGCTCGGCCGTATCCCCCATGCGTAAACCGGTGGAATACTCGGCGACGGCTGGCGGTACGGGCATCAGGTCACGTAAGCGCAGTCGGGAGAAAAGTTTAAGACGCTGACCGGTGGTCCGGGCCTTATTGACATCCACCAGCACCCGCGCCAACTTTTTGCTAACGCCAATAGGCAGAACTGACGAGGAGTCCGCACCGCCGGCAATTCCTGCGCGAATAGTCCCCGCCATCAGGCTTTCCGCGACATTCGCCACCGCCTGGAAACTGGTGGCGCAGGCTCGGCTTACGCTGTAGGCATCGGTGTGCACATTCATCCCGGTTCCCAGCACGATTTCACGAGCAATATTTGGGGCTTCGGGCATTTGCACCACCTGGCCAAAGACCAGTTGCTCAATCACATCAGCAGAAATTTCGCTGCGCGCCAGCAACTCGCCAACGACCATTTTCCCCAAATCTACGGCGGGAATGCCATGAAACGCGGTTGCCTGGCGGGCAAATGGCGTACGCAATCCGCTTACGATGGCGATGCGATCGCCCTGGCGGGTAACCAGCGGTAAAGCCTGACTCATAACACTCCCCTGTAAAAAATAAAAATAAGTGGTCTGACCTGATCACAGTCTTAACCAATTTTTTACATTTAGCCAAGCAGGGAGAAAAGAAAGTGGGAGCTAAGACACAGTGAATAATCACTGACAGTGACGAAAAAGCCCTTGCTACTGGGTAACAAGGGCTTTTAAAGAAGGGATTAACGCAGACCCAGTTGGAAGATCAGCGTTTCAGCTTCACAGGCAAAAACAAAGTCGATATCCAGACGCACACCTTCAGACTCTTCAGTAAAGGTCGAGGTGATTTGGCAAGGCTCAGATTCCACGCCACGCGCCTTCTCAGTCAGAGCGGCCAGCGTTTCTTCTGCCTCTGCACGATTCGCGAACACACGGCTGTATGACGCGGTGCAATCGGAGTTGTCCATGATGGTGCCAACATCCATACAGCAGCAAACCGGGGTTTCATCAGCACTGCATTTACTCATTGTAGATTTCCTCTGTATTCGCACCTGTGGTGCCAGATAAACGATGGGGATATTTTACGCTCCCCTTATTCGCCTCTCCAGTCGTTAATTGTATGAAATGGGATAAGTGACCGAAATCACACTTAAAAATGATCTAAAACAAAAATCACCCAAACAGGTGAGTGTGCATACCCGCAATTTTGCCAGCTGGATCGCGTTTCCGAGATCAGAATTGAAAATATTTATAAACATACTTGCAACATTTCAGCTGGTCAGACCTATACTCTCGGCACTGGTCTGATTTCTAAGTTGTACCTCAGACCCTACACTTCGCGCTCCTGTTACGGTATGTAACATTGTTTGTATAAAAATAAATCAATGAGGTTATGGTCATGAGCCAGAAAACCCTGTTTACAAAGTCTGCTCTCGCAGTCGCAGTGGCAATTATCTCCACACAGGCCTGGTCTGCAGGCTTTCAGTTAAACGAATTTTCTTCCTCTGGCCTTGGCCGGGCATATTCGGGTGAAGGCGCTATTGCAGATGATGCAGGTAACGCCAGTCGTAACCCGGCGCTGATTATGATGTTTGACCGCCCTACTTTTTCAGCGGGTGCGGTGTATATCGATCCAGACGTGAATATTTCCGGTAAATCGCCATACACCGGACGCAGCACCGATGCGGACAACATCGCGCCTACGGCGTGGGTTCCCAATGCTCACTTCGTAATGCCGATCAACGAACAGTTTGGTTGGGGGGCTTCTGTCACGTCAAACTATGGCCTGGCAACCGAATTTAACGATAACTACATCGTCGGCGAATACGGCGGGAAGACCGATCTTAAAACGGTCAACCTGAACCTGAGCGGTGCCTACCGTCTGAATGATAGCTGGAGCTTTGGCGTTGGTTTTAATGCCGTCTATGCCGATGCAAAAATTGAGCGTTATTCCGGTGAACAAACTGCTGCATTGCCAAAAGTCAGCCAGAAAATTGCCAGCCTGAAAGGTGACGAATGGGGTTACGGCTGGAACGCCGGTATTTTGTACGAGCTGGATAAAAATAACCGCTACGGTTTAACGTATCGTTCTGAAGTCAAAATCGACTTCGATGGCGATTACAAGAGCGGCATCCGCACCCAGGCCAACGCGTTACCTGGCGCAGGCACGGCGTTCCCTTGGGGAACCACCAACGCCACCGTCCCAGGTTCTCTGACGCTTAACCTGCCGGAAATGTGGGAACTGTCGGGTTACAACCGCGTTGCACCACAGTGGGCTATTCACTACAGCATGGCTTACACCAGTTGGAGTCAGTTCCAGGAACTGAAAGCAACCGGCACCAACGGGCAGACGCTGTTCTATAAAGAAGAAGGCTTCAAAGATTCTTACCGCATCGCGCTGGGTACGACTTATTACATGGATAAAAGCTGGACCTTCCGTACCGGTATCGCCTATGACGATAGCCCGGTTCCTGCGAGCAAGCGTTCCATCTCCATTCCAGACCAGGACCGTCTGTGGCTGAGTGCGGGTACCACTTACGCCTTCAATGATGACGCGTCCATTGACGTAGGCGTTTCTTATATGCACGGCCAGAAAGTGACCGTCAAAGAAGGCCCGTATACTTTCGATTCTGAAGGTAAAGCCTGGCTGTTCGGTACCAACTTCAACTACGCATTCTGATTTTCTTCAGATATAAAAAAGGTGAGCTTTTTAGCTCACCTTTTTATTTTCATCCTTCCTTACTCAGAATCGATCTCTTTTAAATCGTCCTGAATATCTTTCGCGTTCGGGTTTTCTTCTGGTTTGAGTTTCCCACCGTTCGCAATAAAGTCATGACGCTGGAAGTAAGCTTCTCGCACCATGATGTAAGGGTCGGAAGATTGACGCAGCAGACCGTCGGAATCAAGCAGTTGCGCGCGGGTTTCAATCCCTTCAACCGTCCATTTACCTATCGACAACGGCCAGGTCAGCCAGGACAGTACCGGATACAGCGTATCCACCATGTCGCCGCCATCATCACGCAGCGTGAAGCTGCCGTAGAATGGAAGCTGCATATACGGTCCATAACCAACGTCATAGTGGCCTAACGTACTACCAAAACGGTGTGGTTCAACGCGCTGTAACTTCGGATTAGCCATACCCGCCACGTCGATAAATCCGCCCATACCTAACAGGGTGTTCAGGAAGAAACGGGTGAAGTGCACCATACCCTGATAGGGGTCGCCTTGCAGGAAGTAGTTGACCATAACGGCCGGCTCTTCAAGGTTGCCGGTAAAATTGCTCAAACCGTTACGCGCCGGCTGCGGGACATAATCACGCCAGGCAACTGCCACCGGTCGAACAACGTATGGATCTAAAACATTAAAGTTGAAGTTGTACATGGTGCGGTTGAACCCTTCAAATGGGTCCGAACGCCCCTGCTGTTCAGTACCAGAGCTCGCACACCCCACCAAAAGTGTGGTTCCCAGCGCAAGCGCCGACAGGCGAAGCTTCATAAGTGTCTCCCTGTGTATTATGGCTATCGCTGATTGCCATCCATGACGGAACGATGACGTATCCGCCTGTTTAGATGTGAGCGATTGTAACAGCACGTCAAATGATGTCTATATACCCTGTGTTACTGATTTGATCATAGCCTGGTAATGCGCACTCCGCGGCGGCTCTATTCTAGCTACCCCAATAAAAACTAACGTTACCATTTTTGCTATCTCAGACTTTCTCCCGCTGATTTTCGGACAAAAGCCGCTACGCTTTAGCAATACGTGCTAATTCAGGATTCGGCTATGAATGACATTGAGAACGAAAAGATTGATCGGCACAGCGACGAACTTCAGGTCGACAGTGACGAAAAGCTAGAGGGTAAAAAGATTGAGGTCAATGAGGACAGACTCCCCTCCCGCGCCATGGCGATCCATGAACATATCCGCCAGGATGGGGAGAAAGAAATGGAGCGCGACGCGATGGCGCTACTGTGGTCAGCCATCGCTGCGGGACTGTCGATGGGCGCCTCGCTACTGGCTAAAGGAATTTTTCATGTGCAACTGGAAGGTGTGCCTGGGGGATTTTTGCTGGAGAACCTCGGTTATACCTTTGGCTTTATAATTGTCATTATGGCCCGCCAGCAACTGTTTACCGAAAATACCGTCACCGCCGTCCTGCCGGTAATGCAAAACCCTACGCTCGGCAATTTTGGCCTGCTGATGCGCCTGTGGAGCGTGGTTCTGCTGGGTAATATTATTGGCACCGGGGTTGCGGCATGGGCGTTTGAGCATATGCCGATTTTTGATGAAGAAACCCGCGATGCTTTTGTCAAAATAGGCATGGATGTGATGAAAAACACGCCAACGGAGATGTTTTCCAACGCCATCATTTCTGGCTGGTTAATTGCCACAATGGTATGGATGTTTCCCGCCGCCGGTGCGGCAAAGATTGTGGTTATTATTCTGATGACCTGGCTGATTGCGCTGGGCGATACCACGCACATCGTCGTCGGTTCGGTGGAAATTCTCTATCTGGTCTTTAATGGTACGCTGCACTGGAGTGATTTCTTCTGGCCCTTTGCTCTCCCTACGCTCGCCGGGAATATCTGTGGCGGGACGTTTATCTTCGCGCTGATGAGCCACGCGCAGATCCGCAATGATATGAGCAACAAACGCAAGGAAGAAGCCAGGTTACAAGCCAGGCGGGATGAGCAAAAGCAGAAAAACCAGAAAAAACAGGCTTGAATGGTGACGGTTTGAGCAGTTGGGCGGCCTGAGGCTTACCGTTGTGAGTAAAAAACGCTATACTCGTGCCGCTTCGTCCCCTTAGTTAAATGGATATAACGAGCCCCTCCTAAGGGCTAGTTGCAGGTTCGATTCCTGCAGGGGACACCATTTCACAGTTCGCCACTCTCCGCAGTAGTTCGCAAAATCCCTTACACAGCAAGCTCTCAATAAAATATCAGTTCGTCATAGTTCGCAATGGAACGTTGACAGCCGTATGCTTCGGCGGGTAAAAAACGAGTAAATAATTTTACCCATCGGAATTTTACCCATGCTCACCATCAAGCAGATCGACGCGGCAAAGCCGAAAGATAAACCGTACCGGCTGCTCGACAGCAACGGTCTTTACCTTTATGTGCCGGTTACCGGAAAGAAAGTCTGGCAATTGCGTTACAAGCTCGATGGTAAAGAGAAGGTGCTGACGGTAGGAAAATATCCGCTCATGTCATTGCAGGAAGCCAGAGACAAAGCGTGGCTTGCCAAAAAGGATGTGTCTGTCGGCGTCGATCCGGTAAAGGCTAAAAAGCTGTCAGTCAAAGACAACTCGTTCGGCTCTATATATAAGGAATGGTACGAGCATAAAAAGCAGGTATGGTCAGAGGTATACAGCACAGAACTGTCACGCATGTTCCAGGATGACATTCTGCCGTTGATTGGCGGGATGGAGATTAACGAGATAGAACCAATGCAGATACTGGAAGTGATCCGCAGGTTCGAAGACCGTGGAGCAATGGAGCGGGCCAATAAGGCGCGGCGGCGGTGCGGGGAAGTATTCAGGTACGCGATTGTTACCGGGCGCGCGAAGTATAACCCGGCTCCTGACCTTGCTGATGCAATGAAGGGATACCGGAAGAAGAACTACCCCTTCCTTCCTGCAGACCAGATACCGGCATTCAATAAGGCGCTTTCTGGCTTCTCTGGCAGCATCGTTTCACGCATAGCGACTCAAGTTCTGCAATACACGGTACTCAGGACAAAAGAACTCCGGTCCATGCAATGGTCGAACGTCGACTTTGAAACCAGGACGATTACGATCACCGAAGAAGTGATGAAAGGCAGACGTCCTCACCTTGTCCCAATGTCAGATCAGGTTGTCTCTCTGCTTGAAACATTGAAGCCAATAACTCAGCCAATATCAAGATTTGTGTTCGCCGGGCGCAATGATAAAACAAAGCCGATCAGTGAAAACGCAGTACTGCTGGTTATTCGCCAGATAGGATATGAAGGTCTGGCGAGCGGACACGGATTCCGTCACCAGTTCAGCACCATAATGAACGAGCACGAATGGCCCGCAGATGCCATTGAGAAGCAACTGGCGCACGCTAACAGCGGTTCCATTCGTGGGATATACAATCATGCTCAGTACATGGATAAGCGTCGGGAGATGATGCAGTGGTGGGCAGATTGGTTGGATGAGAAAGTGTCATAGGGAATAAGCACAAAGCCTTGCAAACCGATGCAAAGCTTTGTGTGTCCCGCTTTTGTCTCACTATCGTGTAAAACACATCCGCACGGCATTCTCCATCAAGCCTGGTCGATCATCCAGATGTATGATGATAGAATGCTGCCTTCTTAAAACTCATTGACAACTCGAATGATATTTTTGGTTATTTTATATGCTTAAGAGAATTTCGAATTTTGTTGTTAGACTTGCAGCTCTGGTGAGCTTTTGCGGGATAGTTACAGGGTTTCAATCAAATGACATGGACCTTAAATGGATGGAGGTAGTCATGATATTGATATGGCTGCAAATGGATTTTAAATTGATATATTCATTTTTCAGAAAAAAATAACCACTTGCAGCATTAATTATTAATCATTTGGCGTTTTAGGCCAGATAGGATTCTCTGTGTCTACTCTCATTAACTGTATCCTGTACTCCCTCCACTTATCTAATAATACTGATTCCTCTTCTGTTGCAATACCAGAGTTGACTGCATCTTGTAGCCATTCGATCTCCGAATCGGCTAGTGCTCGCAGTCTCAATTTTTCAGATTCATCGGAGGGTTGTGATTCGGCATCGGGCTGTGATGGATTTTTAACAACATATCCATCTGAATAAATCCAGCCTCCAAAAATATCTACTTCATCTGATATCTCTTCAACCTCAGCAACACTGTGTTGATGTGGATAGAGAGTTGATACATCAGTAGTAATTGATCTCACAACATTATCACTATCGTACATTATTTTAACTGTATTGGTACCGAATAGTCTTTGAGAACTATACCACTCACGCCCCTGCTCATCGCGAAGGATGATAGCGCCATGCTTAGCTAAGAATTCTTCGTCTTCTGTTTCAGGGGAGGAAATAACAAAATTCTTCATATCCATCATGATAAACCTACCGTTACCCAAGTTGTGTTAATAAGCATTTGAAGCGGACGAACGTTTACAGTCTGCGCCCCCGCAGTGAATGTAATACCTCTGATTAATAATCCGGTATCGATAGCAATAAAGTTTGTAGAGGATGTCCCCACTGTCGATACCGATCCTTCCCTAAGCCTAATAACACCTTTTGCTGAGTCAGCCACTGTGACGGAGATGTTTGCGTCTGCTGAACCATTGAACGGAGCGGAACCAGTGGCATCTCCTGATATAGAAATGTTTCTGGCTGTTGTTAGCGTTGGAACCGATGCAGGAGGATTCCTTGTTGTATACACCTCAGCCCAGTCACTTTCTGTAGCGCCTGAGCGATTTTTTATAAAAATTCTCGGGTTATCAGTTCCGTTCATACTAAGTGCTATTCTTGATGAATAGAAATTTGTTCCCGATAAATTTAAATGGACATAGTTTTGAAAAGGATCCGGATTACCTGGGTCACCAATTGGCAGCGTATAAATGTTTGTGATACTGGTATTTGCTGTGCTTGCGCCAACCCCACCGAATCCGAACGCGCCAACAAGCATGAGAGCACCCGCAGCATTGTCAAAGACATTTGACTGCGCGTTCTTTTTGGCTGCTGTACCAGTTCCAAGATAATTAAGCATCCCATCGGCGCTATCTCTGGCTAAAAGACTTCTTGCTGCCGGGGTGAAATCAGTCTGTCCTGCTGTGGATGTTCCAGTGAAATATGGTAATTTATCCGCTCCTCCCGCAAGGGCAGAAATTGAAGTTATTTTCGCCAAACTCAACCAATTAGTGGTTGAGCTGTTTGGGTTATTTGTATTTGCATCAGCGGTGCTGATATATATTGTCGTTCCATCATTGCCAAGCAGCATCGCGCCTTTTGGGTAACCTGAGATGGCTGTTGAAAACGAAGGATCGTATGAGTTTAATGCTCCAGAGCTTGCCCATCTGGATAATGCTGAAAGTTCATAAAGAATTTGGTTCATATCCTGACCTTTGGGCGGTAGGCCGCCGGCAGATTTCAGGATCATAGTTATAGGTGGAAACCCTTGCTCATATGAAGCAGTGTTGTCTCCTGCCGGAGTTGTTGCAAGTAATGGCTCTCTTTGACCATTTATACCAAATGGCTTAGCCTGTTTTGCGGGGGCGTCTGTACGATTCATATCTAATCTCTGTAGAATGTGCCATCATTGAACGGATAGGCATCTGATGAAAATCCAAAATAAGGACTAACTATCTGTCGTATATTTACGAGAACTCCGCTTGGTACAGGGGTTACCTCGTAGTTATTCAGAATAGATTCTTCGTATGGTGCTAACTCAAATTCAAAAGTAATACCTATCGTCATATCTCGATAATTTACGCAATATGCCCTTCCTCTCTTATAAAATAGAATTTTAAGGAATTTATTTATATCTGGAATTGTTGCTACACTTATGTTGGTAAAAGCCTTGCAAAATATTAATGTTCTGTATGCGTCATCTCCAAGCCTGACATTGGTGGTTTCCTGAACTCCACCATAGAACGGAGAGTCATTAAATGGTGTGGGGTAATCAGGGCTTGCATCATCAGCTTCGCTGAAACCAAATGAATCGCTATCTATTGGCGCGACAATATATCTGCTTATCCCAACTTTTTTACCCCACATATCAAGGCCAAATGTTTCACACGTTGTCAAATCCCATACCCTTCTGATGAATTCATCTGTGAAATCATCAAGGTTTACAGCCTGATTAAATGTGTCAATTATGGATAATAGTTTTTTACTTGCTGAGTATTGGGTAAGTATTGTGTCTTCCCACATGACTCACCCCTTATGTTAATGTTACGGTAATGTCAGATTCCTGAATTGTTGGTACCTGATCTATCCCCATTGTTATGGCTGGACCATAGGTTGAACCATTAGTGGAAACCTCAAGAGATAAAATCCCAACCGTGTCAGGAGATATCGAAATGACTGGAGCGTAATATTTACCTGCGTTTATTGTTGATCCAATTCGTGCTTTCCCTATACCCTCATAACCACCATTGAATACCTTGGCAATCATGGCTTTCACTTGTGATGTGATGTCACTTGGTGGGTTAAGAGAATTATCTAGCTCAACTTTAAAATATACCCGAGTGGGCGTTGCTTTTTGCCACTGCATCACGTAAGAGGGGTATGGAGGCAGATAGTTAATATTATCGTAAACAGTATAAGAGGTATCTCCGTTCAGGTTTGCACCAGGGTTGTACGTCTGGAAAATAGACTCAGCCACATCTTCATCGGTGCCACCATACACACAGATGTAAATAGAGTGCGCCAGAACGGGAAAGCTTGTCGTCCCCTGATTTACTGTGGCTGCAGTTCTGTTTGACCATACATAGGCATCCAGCACGCCATTAGTTGCAAGCAAAGCGGAAAGCGTGGACGCGTCCTGATTTCGGCTGTTTCTGGCTACTGATTGTTTGCGTCGAGTTTCAAACGCAATGCGAGATTCAACGTCTACGCCTACAACGCCAGGGCTAACGTTTGTGATCGCATCCCATCCAGGTACTGCCCGGTAAATCTGATTTAATGCACCGGCTGCGCAGGGGATTGGCCCGGTTGTGTTATTAACAAACTGAACATCAATGCTTCCTGACGCTGGTATCGTTGCGGTGTCGATAGACCGGTAAATATATCCGTTGGTATCAACGGCGGTACTACCCGCTGGGATTGTGGTTTCAACCTTACCAATGCACGTCGCAGTAACAACTGTACCCTGCGCAGAAATCCGTTCCATGAAATAAATCTGACCAATCCCGTCCTGAAACCTGCCCGTTGCGTAGTCAGGGTTGACCTGATTAAACAGGCAGAGAAGCTTGTCATATTCCTGTGCGATAATCTCTGTATCGGATTGTGCGATCTGCCCTTGTGGTGAGCTAAGAGATTGGCTAGCCCCGCCACCGAGCGCCGTCGACATGTCAGTTAGTCGACCCGCGAGTACGTCAGAAACGTCAGGTACCAGCAGGCCATTCTCGGTGATGGTGACATCAGGAACGGCTGTATTTAATGTCGTCATAAGGTGGCCTGTGCAATATTTCCGTTTATATCGGTGACTCGGATCGTGCCGCGAGTTGTGCGTGTGTTTTTGTCGAAGAATACGGATGCCAGAGCCTGATCAACGATTGGCAACTTGAGCGCCTCTGTTTGCATCTTTTGCGCTATGAACCCAGGTGACGGACGCTTCCCAAGCACCTCTGTTTTCCACGGAATCCCTAGCGTGTTGTCGTAGTAGCATTCACCAGAGAACACCAGGCATGCGCTGGCAACATCCTGAGCGACGGAATACGACTCATCGGCGATCGCCATATTACCGTTGCCATCCAGCGTCAAATCCCACGTAGACGTGTCTAATTGCATGGTTCTGTATGTCATGTTGGCTTATCCGTTACGTTGGAGGTGACTGTTGACCCACCCGTCTGAACCCCTTCAACCGGATGCTTATGCTGGTCGTAGTTGTCTCGCAAGGTCTTGAGAGATGCGCTCTGTGTGCCGTTGTTATCGGTGATGTTGCCGCCAGCCGTGATATCCCCAGTTACATGAAGCATTGGGGTTGTCATTGTCACCCCATCAGGGGCGGTGACCGTTGCAGATGAGCACGTGATATTTACCGGATTTGGCGTTGTGATATTTATTGCGCCGTCTGAAAATTCAATGAACTGCGTGGGCTGGCCATTCAGGAAGCCGCCAAGATACAGCGCATCGGATTTGCTGTGCTTTCTGCCGCTGCCTGGCACCGATTCTTTTCGGTTTGCCCGAACCAGTGTTGTGTCTCTGTCGCATACGGCGATCATCCCAATGTCATCAACCACGGGATTCATGATGATTGCGCTGCTTCCTCGCTGCAGACGAAATACCGGTATGTTGAATATGGTCGAGTTCTGAATCATCGCCCCGCTCTGGTCCGTTCTGGTTACCAGTGGAATTGCATCCACAACAAGGTTAGGAGCTTCCCCTCTCACAGCCCGTACTTTCACAAGTTCAATAAAAAAGGCCCCTGACAGGAGCCTTTCAAATGTGAATTTAAGCGATTCGGGTTCATTTACTTGCGCACTGGTTGGTGTGAACAAATTTTCAGCCATTACCACCCTCTCCCTGCACTCTGTAAGCGATACATATTGAATGCCATGGTCCATCATTCACCCATGATGACAACTCATGGTTAACGCTGGTCAGCTTATAAACTCCGCTGGCATGAGGCAGGGATGTCTCTATCTGCACATTTCTTCCGGTAGTTAGCAGCGTTGAGAATTGAGTCTGAAACATCAGGCCGCCGTTTGAAAATATCGGATATCCAATGAGACCGTATTCCGGAGATATGAGCGGCATAACATCATCTCTGGTGCTATCCTGCGGCCAGAAAGAAATAGATGGCGGTGCGACAGACATGGCCACATTAACATCGTTACACAGTGATTCTAACTGAGTGAAAATGCTTCCCTCATAATGAGGGTTGGTAACAACCAGACCATCAAGTCCGGTGATATACGCCTTATACCCTGCCGCGTTACAGATTGCGTTAATGATGTCAGGAACCGGCGTTGCGCCATTAAATGAGAATGGTGATGCGGGTTTGTTCTGCAGGTCTGCATTTGCCGTAGCTGTAATCATCAATGCGGCATTTGGTATTGCATTCATGTTAGCGATGGATGATGTCATGTAACCAGCGAAGATGGCTGTTTCACCGACGAATACTTTCATGCTGATCCGCTCAGTATCGCTACCAAATAGCCCCATTGCCTTCGACGATAGCGCCGCCAGCATCTCAATACCCAATCCGAAAATGCTTACGTTAATCTGCGTACCGAACAGATTTCCAGCAGACTGAAATGAAACTGTCGCCCGGGCTTCGCTGATGGAAATGGTGTTATTGCCAGACTCATCGAAAGAAGATGTTTCATTCACAAACTCAAAGCGGAGAGATCGTTTACTGTACAAGCTCACTCTCCTCTATGTAGTAAAGAATGTATCTGCTTCCCAGTCCTTCCCAGTACGGATCTTTTTGTCCTACATTATCCAGGAAAACCAAATCGCCTACGAAGCCAAGATAGGAATATCTGACCATTCGGTTACCGTATAAACACGGAACTCCCTGCATAATTGGGTTACCGTTCACCGTTAAGTCCATATACATAAAGCTTTCGCGCTGAATTAAGCGGATTGTGCATTGCTGGCCGGCTAAGTTTACAGATACGGATTGCGACTTCTGAGGAACAAGGGAAACAGTTCTCATGTGATGTTCTCGTTTATTTCCTTAGCCAGCTCCGCAGCTTTCTGCGTTGCGCTGTTGGTTACGTCAAGAACTGGCTTTGAAACGGTGTCCAGAGCGCTTTGAAAGCCGGTTGTGATGGCATTTGTTGCCTTCCCGGCAATATCGCCTACAGAAGTTTTTAGCGATGACCATGATTTACCAAGCTCATCGACTGTCGATGGTGTAGAGCCAGCATCCTTTGTTGCGGACCCGGTTCCTGTTACACCCTGGCTGATTTCATCGTTAGTTGGCTTGCTGTTAGACTGTGAGCCAGAGAGAACAACTTCCATCTGCTGCATAACCTCCTGAAACACCAGATACACCGTCAGCATGGATACGCCGCGCTGAGAATTTACGTTGTAATCGTGATCAACAAGGTCATAACTCTGCAGCGTTTCTTTCGGCGTCTCGATGTCATATGTGTTTGCCGTTTCCAGCATTGTTTTGATGGTTTCAAGAGCACTGCTTTGGCTGGTAAACGTCAGATCGAAGATGTTTGGAATGCTGCCAGTCAGCCCCGTCAGGCCAGTAATGATGATCTCGCACCTGACAAGAGATGGCTCTTTCACCTTGTTGATTGACTGGTATTTACCATTCTCCACCGGAGCGTTGGTGATCTGTGCCCGTCCGCCAGGTTGAATAGATGCCATGCCGCTGAACTCAAGCGCCACTGCATTGGTTTTGCTGTTGCGGATCACGTACTGAGGGTGGAGAACGCTGTCGATTATGGAGAGCGGAGAGCCGCCACCGATCGCGTTGAATATGTCTGCTGTGTTGAGACTGAGAATGCTCATCGGTTCTCCGGGCAATAAAAAACCCGCCGGAGCGGGTTTATCTAATTGGAAATTTTCGTAGGCCAAAAATGAATGATGTGAACAATGGCTGCAGAAATCACCACCCATAGCGCCACTAACATCAGCGCGTACCAGGCATCAACCCCCATCATTATGTCGATTGGTTTAGCGAAGAACATCAATGTGAAAACATAGATAAATAAATACAGCACCGAACGTCTCATATCACGATTCCCCGTGTTTTCCATGAGTAAATTATACGGCAATTTTCACTATATTACATAAAGTTAGCTGTTATTTTACCGAACTTGAGAATGCTGCGTTTGTAGATGCGCGGCTTGCTTGTTGATTAATACTCTTTGTCAGCGCGTCAACTGTGGTCGGGTTACTGTTCACATTCACGGTGTTGATGTGGGTGCTGTTTTGTATCTGAGGCTGTCCGCCACTCGATGCAAGTTGATATGGCCTGTTGTCTGCCATTCTTCCCTGTGTCGCGTAATAGTTTCTGGCATTGCCCATGTTTCCATAGACCTTGCCGGTGTACTCTCGCGTTTCTTTTGGTAGTTGTGAAATATCGCTACCATTGGCGATCCACTTATCAACGTTGCCCATCCCCCAGTTATAGGCTCTGAGAGCGTTGTCGACGTTGCCATCGTAGCGCTTCAGTAACTGGCGCATGTAAACGGAAGCAGCAGCGCGAGACTTCTCTGGGTCGAGTCTTTCATCAATCGTTGAGTCCACTCGCAACCCCATATCTCGGGCGGTTGCTGGCATGAACTGATAAGCCCCGGCAGCACCTGAACTGGTGTTGTATGCCAGTGGGTTACCGCTTGATTCAGTCATCATCACGCCGTGGAGAAGATCATCCATTTCCCCCGGCACCTGCTGCATTCTTCTTGCTGACTGTGCGTGTTGTGCTGGTTCGTCAATGCCGAAAAATGACTTTAATGACTCCCATGTGATGAAAGGCGTTTTATCTCCATGCACCTTGTCATACATATAGTCGCCAATATTTTTACCTTCGCCTTTAGCGTCAGCATTGGCTTTATCTACAGCATTGGCGGCTGTTGTGGCCGCGATAGCTGCCATAACCAATGGGTTGGCTCTTAGTCCGGCAGCCAGCAACAGAAGAAGCGCATTCGCCCCGCCGACTGATTCTGTAAGTTTCTTAACTGATTCTCCGGCATCGCGAAAGAACCCAATGATGTCGCCATGGTGGTCTTTGATCCAGTCACCAAACTGTTTTAGCGCACTCATAACTTCAGGCGCAAAGGCGATGGCTATATCCTGTCTGATACGGTCAAATTGCGCGTCGAGTTGCCCCAAAGTAACCAGCAAGTTTTCCTGCTCTTTCACCTGGGCGGCGGTGATGTTCGACTTCTTCGTTTCTGAGTCGACCAGAGACTTTAACTCACCAGATTTAATCTTAGCTGCGTCTGTCGGGTCGAATCCGGCGGCCGCCATCACCTGCATCAGATTTTCCTGAGAGTGTGATTTGCCGTAGCGGGTGAATTCCCCCAGCGCCTTGTTAGGGTCGCCAAGGTTATTGATGTTCAGACCGGTACGCGCTCCCAACACCATCAGGTTTTGCGCCGCGCCAGTTAACCCACCAAAGATTGTCGGGTCTTTGATGTTTGCCAGCGCCATTCGTGCATTACCAGAAGCACCGATGAACGCATCGCCGTTTAACCCTGCCTGCTGGAATCCGCGCCGCATGCCAAACATCTTGTTAACGTCAGTGCCAAAAAACTTCGCCTGATTGCTCGCTCGAACGATTTCGTTTGAGGTTGATGTGAATAGTTGCTTTATGCCGTAAAGACCGGCACCGATACCGAGGAACCCGGCGGCCGCCGCATATGCTCCACGAAAGGAAGTCGTTGCTGCATTACTGAATTTCTTTACATCAAAAGCAGTATCTTTTAGATCTCTTCCTGTTTTTCTGGTAGACCGCTGAATTTTATCACCGGTCTTAACAATTTCCTCACCAGTTTCAGAAGTGGTTGCACCTATCCCCTGCCATTCCTTGGTAATCGTATCACCAAGTTCCTTAACGCCATCTTCAACCTTTTTCTTGCCGTTCAGGAACTCGTCAGCCTTGATTGTGACCTTATAGGCCAACTCGTTGATGATCATCGTTGCTCCTGGTACTTATGCCACACGCGCTGATTAAAGTTTTCCACTGAGATAATCTCGAGCAGGTTGTACATATCCGCTACGGAAAGCCTCTCCTGCAAATCGAGGTAAGAGGCTTTTCCGGAGCAGATAATGGCGTTGATGGTTGATGAGATATTGACGGGGAAGACTAACTTAGCCGGTAGAGCATCTTCCTCAAGAAAGGGATACTTTACTCTCCGGCGATCGTTAAAAAATCGAAGTTAACCTGAAATACCTTGTCCAGCAGGGAGCGAATGGTCGACACCTCTTCGAAGTCCAGAGAACCATTCACTTTCCGCTGCTGGCGATGGCCTTCACTGGTGATGATGATATCCACCGTCGACATCAGGCGATCGCGCAACTGACGGGCGACTTCCGGAGATGAGGCAGAGATGACGCTCAGGCCAACTGTTGCCAGCCCGGCGCACCCCATTGCGATCACATCAGCCGGGATGCTGCTGTAATTAGAATCACCCATAGCGCGGAAGATATCCTGCGCCAGAGTGTCGGCATCCCACGCCGACATCTCAGTAATGATGAATTCCTTACCCTTATCGCGGCCTTCTGTTTCAACGATGAAGGGGATCTCTTTACGTGCCATCAGATTGCGCTCCGTGTGACGGTCTCAAAGTGGAATACTGCCGGGCGTGGTTGAAGAACGCGGCGACCAGGAGGAGTCGGGGTCCAGGTGTACAGAACACCGTTAACGAAGTTCCACTTCGCGCCCAGCGCCGGTACGGTCAACGTGGCGTTGCATGCAAACGCAGAAATTGCCGTTCTCTCGGCAGCAATCCAGTCATCAATCAGGCTGCTGGCATTCGATGTAGCCATCAGGTTAATGGTGAACTCTGTCGGGTTGAAGATGAAGCCGGCATGGTATTTACCATCCGCAGACATCATGTCTTCTTTGTTCTGCAATGCGCCGGTTTCAAACATGTTGTCGGCTGCGTAATCGTCTACATCAAAACCGCCAGGATAGTAAGCAGGTACGACGATGCGCAGCTTGGAATTAGCACTTGTAATGTCAATTGGCATTTTGTCGTCCTTACAGAATTGCGGTTGAAGACATGCTGATGGATTGGATTAACTGACCGTCTACCCAGTAGAAGATCGCCCCCTGCAATTGACGCTCAAGTCGCGCCGCGCCGGTTTGCGTCGGGATATACAGATACCATCCCTCAGAATACAGCGTCGCGGAGATATCTTTGCCAACCGTGTTGTTCACGATACGGATTTGCGCATTATCCAGCACCACTCCCTTCTGAATTGCACCGAAAGTCAGAGCCTGGTTAGCAACGTCAATTGTCGCTGCCTGAATCGCACCGTAGCCGTTTTGGTTGAACGGGTAGGACTGATTGTTGGTGAACAGGTTGGCGTATGCGCTGACAAGATTAGCGTTAATCCAGACCTGATCGATGAAGGTATCCAGCCAGACGAATTTACCGGTAATAGCACCGTCAGATGCGTACTGAGCCATGGTCTTATTCAGGCTGTAAGCACCGTAGAAGTTGTAACCGTTCGATTTCAGAGCCTGAGCCGTAGCCAGATCGCTCACGTTAGGGGTCAGGCCTGGGAACCCACGGAACTTGAACGAGATACGCCCATTGGTGCGAGCAAA
Source organism: Citrobacter sp. Cb004 (assembly GCF_030337065.1). Classification (NCBI taxonomy): domain Bacteria; kingdom Pseudomonadati; phylum Pseudomonadota; class Gammaproteobacteria; order Enterobacterales; family Enterobacteriaceae; genus Citrobacter; species Citrobacter sp. Cb004. Next base: position 265,238 of record NZ_JAOWCH010000070.1, read on the forward strand.
GTCAACCGATGCGGCATAGGCCAGTGCGGTTACGCTGTACAGATATGTGCCGTACACCGGGAAAATGTTCTCGTAGCCATTAGCCACAACCACTTTCTGCACGAAGCAGTTAGCATTGTTGGCGACAGTTCCCTCAGACGTGGTGTCATGCACGACATAGCCAAAGCGGTTTTTGCTGCTGCTTGCCCATGCGCACAATTCTGTTTTCTGGTTATCGGTAAGCTCGACCAGCGAGTTAAACAGGATCCAGTTCTGGTTGACGTTGATGATGTTATTCATCGTGTCTGTCAGCGTTACAGCATCGGAGCCCGGAGATACGATTGCTGCAGTAGCCTGTGTCAGCAACAGACCGGTTGCCAGTGCTCCAGCGGTCGCATAAGACACTTCGCTATCTGCGCCGGTAGTAGCAGAGCGAATGATGAAGCGATTAGCAATTGGCAGCCATTCAACTGCGACCTTGCTTGCCCCGATACCAACCTGCAGCTTTGATGCAATGTCGCTGAAGCTGGTAGCCGTTGACAGGTCGATTGACGTACTGGTGACCGATACGCCGTCAACTGACAGGGTAATGGTGCCAGCCGGGATTGCTTTCAGGGTAGCCAGTGCCACGCCTTTCAGATTACCGGACAGCAAATATCCAGCAACGTCAGCAGTAACGATGCGGTACATCAGCAACTCACCAGGAATGACGGATGAGTTTTCGTAGCCGTTGAAATACTGCTGAGCGGCGAGGAATTCTTTCGATTCACTGCCCATCAGAGCAGAGACATCGGAGGATGAGAAATAAGATTGCACCGCGCCGACCGGAATAAGCTCGTTATCGGTCAGCATCAGGCCGTTAGCATCAACCGCAGAACCGGCAGGCGTAACGACATTGGGCGTGATATTGAAATCTACGGATAAAGGGATTGTGCTCATTGGCGTCCATCCACCTGTTGGGTTGTAATTTCTGCTTTGTCGAAATAGTCCTGCGGGAACGACACGGTAATGTGCGCCTGCAGGGATAGCGTGAGGGTATATCTTTCCTGCCATTGGCTTTCGGCGTCGATCATCGGCGCTTGAATTGCAGGTGATGAGTAAAGCGGAGCGAGCCGGACATCAATGGCTTTGATGGTGTCGTAGCCATAACTGCTCGCGAACGTGGTTTCGAGTGCAATGGCCCGATCCCCTGCACCCTGACCGTAGATATCCACCTGAATATCAGCCTGGCGAACTTCGGTGTATCCCATGGCGCTTGTTGCCGGAGAGCCAGTGTCCTGCTTGATGTCTCTCGTCGTGGATAACCGGGGAAATCGCAAAGGGGTCAGGATGCAGAACTGGCCTTTTGGCATCGGAACACGGTTAGCCTGAGCTTGCTGGCATGTTCCGGCTATCGGCTCGATGTAGCCAGCCAGCACATCGATCACATCATCTACAGTGAAATCATTCATGTGCTCACCTGCAACACGGCAATCAGACGACACCAGTCAGGCCATAGCTCCACCGGATCGACGACAAGCCATTGCTCGCCATTAATCACGAAGATATCTCCGCCTTGCTCCAGTTCACGCTGCACGCTGAAGTAGTTGCCATTGACGTAAATCACCTTCGCCAGCCCCTGAATGTTCAGGCCGTCGACGTGCTGCATGTCGCCGCGGCTGATTGGCTGCAACTGGATGGTAACGTTCTGGTCTGGAAGGTAAGACGGAACCGGCTTTCGCCCGGGCCCGATGGTTTCACCGGCGTATTTCTTCAGGATTGCTGAGATATTGGGGTTGATGCTGGTGATCGCGTTATTGGCTATCTGTCTGAGATTCAATTTCGCTCACCTCATAGCTGACGCTGTTTAGCATGTTGGACGTGTCAATCAGCGGTTTATCGAACCCTTTTCTAGCAATCGTCACTGGAGACAGTGGCGGGGTGTCAAGTTGTCTTATGGACCCTTTGATATCATCGACAATGATTTCACCAATAATCGAAAGTACATCACGGGTATCGCCACCATTTTCTATAAGATTTGCCATTGCCTCCTGCCATTCACCTTCATGCTCAGCTATGGCATTCCTGAAATAAGGGCGAGGAGGTTGATTATTTGCTGGATTGCCAAATTCGTTAGTTGCCGCCACCATTGGAACCTGAGTTCCGTCTGGATATGTGGCACCTTCAAGAAAGCCAGCCTTTAATTGCAGGTTTTCAAAAGAGCTTGCCGCTTTATCCAGTGCATCCATCACCTTATCCATCAGTACCTCCGGTAATATCCGTAGGGATAATTTGATGGGGAATGACCGCTTATGTACTGGAAGGTGCGGAATGGTGCCGTAGCATTCCAGTAATCAGCGCCATACTTTGTTTGCATGTACCATGCTGAGTTTGCTGTTACCCCTGGCATATCCGCATGAACGCTAACTGAACCCTCTGAAGCGCTATCTATTCGCCCGACCAATCCTGATGGAGACTGCCCATTAGCGCCCGAATACAGAAAGGCGATATGGGCAACTAGCATATTCAGCAGCATTGCGCGGACAGCCAGATCCGACACACGACTAAAGTCTGTGTTATCGAGATATATGGTTGCCTGAGTGAAATACTGCTGAAGGAGTGCGTCGTCGACAGATGAGAATTCAGGATAGCGTAGCTTAAATACGGCGGGGTCAAATATTACGACGCCCATTCACTGCTCCCGCTATTTGGTGTCAGCCTTTTTGACGCCCGGAGCCGGATTTTCCGGATCCAGACCTTCGAGGCCAGTTTTGGCTTTTTCCAGATCTTTACCCTGTGCCTTCACGCTGCGCTCGTCTTTCTGGATGAATACCGCGTTGTTCTGGATATAAGCCGCATCGTGATAGGTCGCAATGAACTTATCCATGAAGTCTTTCTCGACCTGAGTTACGCCGAAAGCACCTTCAGGAATTGCACCATCAAGACCACGCAGGGCGGTTGATGCCGCCCCGTTCAGGATTACTGTTTTGCCATCCAGAGTGACCTGAAGGCCGTTTGGCAATTTGCAGCCAACACTTACCATTTCTGCCATGAATTAAACTCCCAACATGCTTGCAAATGCCAGCGGCTGGCGAATGATTGCGCCCCAGGTACCACCGGTTTTCTTTTGTTTGTACGCGGATAGATCAACAACCACCGGATGCGCACGCATTTTTTCTGTGAATGCACAGTAGCCAGTGTCCTGACCATCCAGATCGTCAGCAATCAGTTGAACCAGTTCGCCTGATGCGGTGTTGTACTCAACAGCGGTAACAACGCGCAGGTTCGGGAAGTTTTTCTTCAACTGGTCCGATACGTTGACGTTGTACATGTTGGTCTTGGTCAGGTTTGCTTCTGACTCAGGAGACATCGCCAACGTCATCTTGCTGTCGCGTTCAACGTAACCTTTGGTCTGCTTGATCAGTTGCGTGTACAGCGCCTGAATATCGTCATACACGGCCTGACCGTCTTTGGTTGCCCATGTAGTGCCACCACCGGTCCCCGTTGCACCTGGGGTGATTGATGCTGGAAGATTCGGATCGTTCAGGATGCCGTAGTTCTTCAGGCCAGCAACGCCGAAGAAGTAGGACTTGTTCTGGAACTTGTTCAGGGTCAGAGCTGAAGCGGTGTTCAGTTGCTGAGCCCATGCGATACGCCCTTCACCATAACGGTCCAGTTCCAGTTCACCCCACTGAGTGATGGTCTGGTACAGGTAGGATTCGCGCGCAACCCAGTTTACGTTTGCACTTACCTGCCCGTTGTTGTTGTAGTCGCCGTAGCTGGAGACCTGACCTGTGGATTCAACAACCGGGAATTGCGCGGTCATGGTGGTCCAGTCGCCCTTCTTGGTTTCTCCAATGATTTCCACCGCTTTCATTGGGGTAACCAGGATGCGAAGCAGTTCCGGTTCAACTAAATTGGTAAAGTACCATGGAATACCAGCGTTGCTGGCAGTAACCAGAGTTGGCTGGGCATCCATTGCGTAGGAATAGCTACGCGCTTCCGCGTCGGTCAGATAGGCTTTGGCTTCCGGCAGGATTACACCGTAATCCCGTTCAGCCATCGCTTTGTGTTGTAAAAATTCTGCGTTATTCATTGATTAGCTCCAGGTGCCCATCTGAATCAGTTCGCCAGCAGCGCCAGCGCTACCAACAACAAATTTGGTTTCTACATAGCCGGAAATGGTCGCACCGGCCGCGCCAGTGGTTACTGAACCATCAGACAGCTTCGCGAAGATTTTCTGACCTACGGTTGCCGCACCTGCGGTTTTCACCCAGAAGTCGCCAGCGGTCATCAGAGTCATCTGGAAGCCAGGCTGAACAGTCATTGATGCCTCAGCCAGCCATGTGGTAATAGATGCTTGCCCTTCACGATGAACGAATCCAGCCGGAACGCCTGTACCGGTATTGTCGACAACGCCGTTGGTTACCCATGCGAAGCGACCGACGATTACACCATTGGTGCCAGCTACCAGAGCACCTTCACCCGCCAGCAAGCTTGCTTTCGGGTTAGCAGAAGCGAAATCACCTTCAACGCCCGGTGCCTGCTGCTGATTAATTACACTTTGAAAGCCGCTCATTGCTTAGCTCCGTTTCATTTTGGTTGCGCCAGGGAATGCTTTGGCGAAGGAAGTCGTTGCCGCTGAGTCCATACCCAAGCCGTGGGAAGGTTTGCGGGCATCAGATTTCTGGCTGATGGCAAATTCAACCATCGATTTCAGCGCTGAAGCATGGACGCCTTTATGGTCTGCGCCGATGGAATCGAGAGCGAATCGATAAATAGACTCTGCTGAATCCATTGCTACCAGACTCACATCACCTACCAGAGAGCGAACACATTCACGCGCTTCATTGGCCTGACGGATGCGACCCATCACGTTTTCTTCAGCTTTGCGGATTAATGCGGCATCCATAGCTGCTTTGTCCTCTTCGTCATCTTCATCTTCGGCTTTCTTTTTATCTTTGCCGTCATCATCTTCGTCTTCCGCTTCTTTGCGGTCGCGATCACGGTCTTTACGTTCACGTTCTTCACGCTCTTTGAGTTCTTTCTCTTCGCGTTTCAGACGTTCAGCCTCTGATTCGTTGTCTTTCTCTGCCTGTGTGGCTTCGTCCTCGACAACCTTTTGTACTTTCTTTTCCACGTCTTCTGGCTTCTCATCACTTGCCAGCATGGGCGTGATAATTGCCATCAACTTTTTGGTAAGTTCTGACATTGATTTCATTCCTGTAGGTATTGAATCCCCGACAACGACGTCGGATCCGGCTCTGCCCTCTATTACGAGAGCAACGTGGTTCCCGACGATATCGCGCATTACGCCATCATATGGATGGCCTTCATGCACGCCGGGGGTCATGTCAGCTACATATCTGTAGGCCGACGAAAGCTCTTTCTTCTCGTCCGTCTCGATTCCAGCGATGGAATCCGCATCCCAGACGACAAGAGAGTTTTTAAGGTAAGTCCCGTCAAACTCAGCATCAGTGCCAGTAGACCCAACCACAGCCATCTTCTGAGGGTCTGCGGCGGTAACCGGGATGTGTTCGTTAAGTAGCGGGATGTTGTTGAATGTCGATGCTGCTTTGGCTAACTCTTTCGGGTCGCGAAGCAGGTAGTAAACTTTGTCAGGCTGTAGGCCTAGCGATCTGGAATTTGGGATTTCACGACCATAGTAGGGGCAGATGTTAGCCTTGCTGATTGGCGTCAATTCGATGTGCAGGCGACCGTCCTTATCAAAGGAGCGAACCGTTGCCCTGTCGAATGCCAAAGCGGAGTCGCCAGTGTAGCCATTAGCGTAAGCCGCTTGCTCCTGCTCTTCTGCTTCTTCTTTGGTTGGATAAACCTTGCCGTGATTTTCCCATTGCCAGCCGCCGTCAACTTTGCGTACGGGCATGGATTTACCTTTCTTAAGGCAATAAAAAAGCCGCCTCAGCGACCATTGTTTTTCTTCAAAGCGGTTATTGTAAGAAGCGCTATAACCACGCCGCCAAATATCAATGTCAGGCCTAATGCCTTGAACACTTCAATCATTTTCTCTCCAGGCCAGGGATGATCGGAGACCACGTGCAACGGCAGTTGATAGCCTCTCCCGGCAACACCCATTCACCATCGAGATACAATCCCTTATCGAGATCGAACTCTTTTCCGTCTGCTTTCACGTGGGATGGCCTTGGTTGCTTCCCAGCGTGGGAGTGTCGCCAGATGCCTTTAGTGATACCTAACTTCTTCTGACGCTCAGACTGAATTACCGCTGTCGCTTTGTTGTTCTGGTCACGAGCGATAGTTTCCGCACGTCTGCGCGTGATTCCGTAGCGCTTAACCAGTTCATCAGTGAGGTAGCCAAGGTCGCGACCGCGGCTGACTGACTGCATCACCATCGTCTCCACCTGAGTGTGATAGTGTTCAGGTATTGACTTAATCAGATTAACGTTCTCGTTAATGACGGCCTGCATCGCGTTTTTAAGCTCATCGTTCATCGTGAACTTAACCGTGAAGCCGCCAGCCTTTAACGCGGAGTGAAGCGAAACGTCAGTGTTGCGTAGTGTCTTGTCGACGAAGCGATCTGCCAGTTTCTTCGCCAGTTCATTGAACTTGCCTTCCCACTGCTTACCGAGCTTAGCCAGTCTGCGCTTTAACTCATTCGCCGGGCTGGCATCCATTGCCATGCTGTCTTTGTAGCCAGCCTCAAGCCAGTACCGGTATGACTTGTTCATCTCCCGAACCAACTTGAGAAGCTCAGCACGATACCATTCGTGAACGCCTGCGTTAGCTCTGACCGGACGAAGGGTTTTCTGGGTCTTCGAATCCTTCTTCGATGGACTCGTTTTCGTACTCTTCTTCGTCATTTTCCGCTTCCATCAGATGATATGGACTGGACTTATCCGACTGACGCATGGAGGCGATCGCATCAATGTCATAAATACCAGCTTCGGCATAGTTCTTGTCTGCCTCAGACTGATGCTTCATTACCTCGGCTTTCTCGGCTTCTGTTAGCTCGTACAGCGGCAGGAACTCGAAATCGATGTCAGGGTCAATCTCGCCAAATTCGTTTAACTGAATGACATCCAGAACCGTTTTCAGTGGGCTCCTGAATAGATTCTCCTGCATGGCATGAATAGAGTCGTAGAAGACACGAATCTCACCATCAGATGATGCGTTGAGTCCGTTTGGCGTAATGCCAAGTAGCTTAACCAGAGGAATGCTTGATACCGATGCCATCTGCTCTTGTGCTTGCGCCTGAAGGGCGTCGACACCGGACAGACTTGTTACGAACTGGAAGAATTCTTCCGCATCCTTATCAACAAGGAACATTCCGCGATTGTCGCGAACCTTATTGAAGAATTCAGCACGCATAAACAGGTTTGGATCCGCAACTCCGGATAAAACGTTTTGCATGTTCGTCTTAAGGCCGTAGACCACAAACGAGTGAACAAGATCGCTAACGCTGTCACGCGTTCTCAGCCAGTTCTGCACGTAGGGTTCAGCCATCTGACTCAGCGATAGGCCGCCAAAGTTATACGCCGCCTTGAGAATGTCGGGAACCTGGCGAGAAATCATCGTCAGCATGCGGCTGGCGTGAACTGTGCGCCCCATGACGTACCATTCAGCCGGGTTGAAGAAGTCAGGGCTTAGCGGGTTGTCAGCGTTATACACGCCCGGGTAGGTCCACATCGCCTCGATAACGCGGAACCCGTTCAGGCTGCCTTTGGTTATCTTACGCGGACTGATGTAGAGCTTCTTGTCCAGCTCATCAGGAACCAGCCAGGCAGAATTACCGCTCGGCGTCTTCACATCGATGTAAATCTGGCCGCGACCGAAGTAACCGTCATGCTCAGCAGCTTCACGGAACTTTTCACGCACCTGAAAGCGCCTTAACGCGTCATCCAGTTGGCGAATCTTGTCGGCCTTATCGTCACCCTCATCTTTCCCGACGTGCTTCAGCTCAATCCACTTGCGCGTCATTTCCTCGGCGATTGTGCCGGTAATCTTGCGATATTCCGGCAACTGAGCAAGTTGTGACAGATATGGATAGCCGGGGAAACCGCCATATCCATATGCGGTGATATTGGCTGAATTCAGGTAACTGTATGGTGTGGAGTCCATAGCCAGAGCTGCATCACCGATATGCTCAGGGATAACTCCCGGTGGCGGTGTGTAGCGCTCAATCTGGCGAAGCACTTCACCCTCTGACTTAATCCTTTCTTGCTCATTCATCATCGCCAGCGCAGTAGCCAGCGACATGGGCTGTTTTGCCTCTTCCTTTGGAGGCTCAGCTTTTTTCTTTTTCCAGCGTTCAAACACTATGCGAGCCTCAAAAGTTCTTCAGATATGCGTAACGGGCCGTTGCCATTCTTCATTTCGTCGATGGCATCCATCATTGGATCGAGTTGGTCGTCGTGCGTATTGAAATCAGGGTTGATGGCTTCCATCTCTACGAGGAAGTCGTTAATGAATGGGGCGTTGCTGGGTAGCTTGATATATCCGGATTCGATATAACCTTGTACATCCATCAGGCGCGTGTACTTGTCTTTGTCACGCTGAATGGCCTTGATGGGGCATATCGCCTTTTTACGGATGTTCTGTATCAGGCCGGTTCCGGATGATTTGTCCTCTATCGCCATGTGACGAAGTGGTCCATTCTTCAGCGTCTTGCACTTTTCCCAGAATGCGACGGCGCGGCGCTGCAATTCATCGGCTTCCCATTTACCGCGGATCATGTCTATCAGGTAGATGTAACCGTCAGTGCCAAGCCCCCAATGCTCAAATACAGAGAAGTCGTTGACCTCTTTTGTCTTCTGCGCGGTATCGCCATAGACGGCTCGCCACTGCATGGGAGGCAATACGGAGTATTCGCCGAACCATTCAGATTTAATCAGGCCGCCGCCTTTAGCGGTTGGCCTCTGCTGATACAGGGCATTCCAGACCAGGGATCCGCGCTGCTTGCATTTCTCGACAAACTCTTGTGGCATGCGCTCAGGGAAGAGAATTTCACCGGGATTGCGCAGGTGATACACGTTGCCGTTAAGCTCGTGAATCTCTTCCTTCTCAGCCTCCATTGGGAAGCTAACCACACGCCAGCTTTCTCCGCCCTCTTCAGCCAGTTTGAGTAATTGGCCCGCCAGGTCGCTTTGATGCCAGCGCGTAAGAATGATGACGATGCCGTTTATCTTTGGATCAACACGAGTGAAGAACGTCGTGTCGTACCAGTCCATCACCGCTTCCTGATAGGTTGGAGACGATGCTGTTTTGTAATCTTTTGCGGGGTCGTCAATTACCCCGATGTTCATACCCTGCCCGGTGATACCGCCGTTAACGCCAGCAGAACGATATGAGCCGCCGTGTAGCTCACCTTTCGCGTCTACAGGCTCCCATAGCTCAGTTTTGTTGATGCCGCCCGCCAGACTGCGCCCTGAAGGTATTTTCACATCAGGGAAAACGTCAGCGTACTTATCAGAGGTAATGATGCGCTTAACATCCCTGCTCATTCGGTCTGACAGGTCAGAAGAATATGAGCAAGAGATGATATTCCACGATGGATGCTGCCCTAACACGTATGCGGGGAATCGCCGAGAGCAAAGCTCACTCTTTCCTGATCGAGGAGGAGCAAAAACCATCAGACGCGGCATGTTCCCGGCTTTAACTTCATCGAGGAAGTGATCTAACTCCGCGCAAAGCAGCTCGTTAAACCAGCCTGTTTCGTATTGCGGATTGGTGTACAGCGTGAAGTCGAGAAGGTTTTTACGTGCAGAGCGAATCGCCAGTTCTTTATGAAGCTCATAAATCTGAGCGTTTCGATTCAAGCTGATTGGAGCGCCTGCCATTTCCCAGCTCCTTCAGTTTCTCTTCAAGCAATTCTTCGGACATGTCGGCATAGCGAACTGGACCACCGTTAGCGCCGGTAATCTCTGTTGCCGTTTGCTCTTTGAATGCCTGGACTGTTACGTGCTTGCCGAGTAGCTCAAGGTTCTTCACCTTGTCAGGCCATTTAATCTTCTTCAGGATGCCAACCATCTCTCGGTCATCGCCGCGTCCTTCGAACATTTCCGCAAGGTCAAATCCACTGAGATAGCGCCGCCATGATGCAGGCCACTCAGAGACGGGCTTCAGACTCATGTCATCAGTCATGATGTCGAGCACGTCCATTTGGTCTATCTCAACCAAGCGTCGGAGAACATAGGCGGCATCGATACCAGTCTGCTCAATGCGGGCTGCCTTAAGTTCGGCGACAAAGTTTTGGACATTAACATTTGCTAACAGGCGTGATGCTTGTTCATTGGCGGTCTTCTCGCTGTAACCCGCCCTGATAGCTGCCTGAGTGGCATTGAGGTCTTTCAGGTACTCACGGGCAAACAGCTCTTGTTTGTCGGTGAGCTTTGCCATAATTAGAATTTCCTGCTTTCCGCTCACGGGAGCGAATTGCATTTCACAGAATTAAATATCAGGAAGCCAGAATACCGGCAGTACGAAGTTTTGCTAACAGGCCATTGAAATCAGCCTGAGTTGGTGCCGCTGTTAAATCAGCGATGGCTGGCATCTGCTTAACTGTACCTGCGGTGCTCGTGGTTGCCGCTACTGGAACATCCGAAGTGCTCGGCACTGTAGTAGGTACGCCACCAGTTGAAATTACGCGTTTAGTCATTTTGTTTATCCTAAGCGTTGATGATTACGGATACGCCTTCCACCATAGCCTTCACGTAGACAGGCGTTCCGCTGGATGCGACATATGTGCTTTTTGAATCTGACAGCGACGTTAGTGGCAGCCCGATAAGGCTGTTTGATGGCGCGGATGTTGACTGGCAAATCTGAGCAACTGCCGGGGAGTGCGTCCCGTATACGGCAATGGTCGCCGTTGCAGTTCCGTCATAAACCTGAATCCAACCACCAACAGCTACTGGCACGTTTAGTAATTGCATAATTCACCTTATAGGGATGGGACCATCTGCTCTGCAACAAGAAGAATCGCTGTTGCGGTAAACGTCGCTCCGTTCGATACGATGGTGATGTCACTACCGCTGGTTGCCAGATTCCCGTCTTTGTCGACACTGAAGAATGTCGGGAAAGAAAGAATATCTGTCGTGACCTGGGCGTCTCGCGTTTTTGTCAGCGAGTTACCATTGGTCTGCGGGAAATCAACCGTCATGCTTCGGTTAGTGGAAGCACCAGACCATGTACCAATGACGTTAACCTTGAACGTTACCGTAGTGTTCTGGTTGAAAACGTTCAGTTTGTTAGTCGTTGTGTTGAAGAATGGCGCAAGGGATCCGGTGTGCGTCAGGTTTTTAATCAGGTTAATAAGATTGGTTGGCGTGGTTGGGATAACCAGACTTAACCCGCTGAAGTAGCATTCTGATTTCTGCCTGACTGATGATGCCCCTGCTGGACCCGGTGGACCTGATGGCCCCGGAACACTACCAAATGGATAAAGCGACATACCTTCTCCTTAGCGCAACGGTTTCTCTGCTTCTCAGTAGTGATTGGTCACTTCCGGCTTACCCGTCAGCAAGATTTGATCACCGCCTTATTGGGGTTGAGCAATCTTTCCTTGTCGGGAGGATTCTATTTCTCGGATGGTTCGTACCTGTCCGTTGCAAGTATCAAGAGCACTCAGTAGAGCAACGTTAAGCTGCACACTGTCGCCAAACGTCATGTCTTCTTTTATGGTCGGTATGAAGCAATCAACCAGAAGATTTGCCGGTATCGGTACTGCTGGCGTCTTTACCACTTCGTATTGAATCTGCCTGTCTGCGCAACTGCTCAATGACAGAATCAGGAATAAGCTCGATAGAGCACTTGTTGTTTTTAAGCGCATCTTTCACCTCTTCCTGCAATCTCTGTGATTTCATTTCTGCTGCTGCCCGGCGCTTGGCTTCTTTATCTACCAGCTTGTTCATGTCAGTGACGGCGTCGGTCAGGTTCTGCAGCGTTGTTGCCAGATCGTTGTTCTTGACGTTGAGTTGCTTTGACTCTGCTGTCAGAGATGCGTTACTGATGCGCAACTGCCGGTTATCTGCTCCGAGCTTTACGATAAAGCCGATGATGATCAGCGCGAAAATGAATGGTATGAGGTTTTTAATCGTGGTGATGCTCATTTCAGAACTGCCTCCGCTTTATTCGTGCGGTCGATTCTGTCCTGTAGCCCATTGAATCCACCATTAATACGCCTGGTTAAGCCCTTAACATCACCGGCATCAGCAAACTGATTGCAGTTATTAGCCTTCCAGAACCAACCAGCGGAACGAGCCGCGTTTGAGTCCTGAAGAAGCAAATCCGGATTGGAAACCAAATCAAGATTCAGCGCTTTCCCGCAGGAGGAGTAATTATCCTTAAAGGTGATCTGCTTCAGTCCACGCCCACGATATTTCCAGCCATCGCCGTTTTGATTGTTCCCGTACCGGCCACCGTAAACGATATTCGCAATGGCTTCTTGTCGCGCTGGAGATAGCGACAGTTCACCGGACTTTCTTCCCAGTTGCTGTCGTTGCGGTTCGGTTAACCGGGATCCGAATATCTGTAGTCCAGATACCGAGTAATTAAGAGATTCCTGCACGGACCTGAACCCATTTGATTCAGTACCAATCTGTGCAAGAAAGTGAGCTTGTCTTTTTGGCGTGTCGATACCGAATTCCTTCATGGTATCGACTATGCACTGGTACCACTTGTCGGCTAAAGCCGGTGTGATACCTGTTGCTTTGATAAACTGGTCTTTATTCATTATCAGCTTCTTTCCCCGCCGCTTTGCTTAGGAAGCGACCTTCCAGAGCTTTAATTAGAGATGAGCCAGACCAGCCAGCCATACCACACACACCGCCAGTTACTTCCTGCGGCCATGCGTAATGTATGGCAATCATGATCATGATAAGCCCGGCGAAAATCGACACGATTAGTTGTAGGCACATGGTCCTCCAACTAAATGCTTCACCGTTGAGGACTTTGAATGAATAACTGGCTATTGCGCCGACTAGGGTCATGCCGAAAGCGATGAGGATCGACCAGAGGTTCGGATCGCTTTTGTATGGCATTCTGTTCATTTCCACCCCCAGACTCGGGGACTTGTTCAAAAATAAGATTGCGGTTGATTGTTAGATGAACAAATCCGATCTAATGTCTATACCGTCTGATCAGACGATATGGGCCTTCGGTCTTTGTTCGTGATTCGAGTCACGGGCAAGATGGCGGTGAGTAGTTGACGCTACTTACCGTCGCCCATTTTCACGAAGCCCGCCATTGAGCGGGTTTTCTTTTTTGAAGCGCACTAGACCACCGTAGCCACAGATATTCAGCAATGAGTTGGTTGGGTCTGGTTCTTGGTGGTAATGCGCTTTAAAAAAGCCAGCGGCGATGCTGGCAAGATGAGGGTAGTGCGTTGAGCTTTCGCTCTTATGGTCCTGGTTGGAATTTGGTGTGTGGTGGCCGGTGCTGAACTCCGGCATGGGGCTCTGAGCTGACCCTACGAGCGTGCTGGATGGCGCATCAGCCTGCGCATTCACCACAACGATAATTGCACTGCGCCTGTTTCGGTTAGCGTAACGGGATTAACCGGTCACCCCAATGCAATTACCTGTTGTGCAGATATAAAAAAGCCCCGCATTTCTGCGAGGCTATTAATTCTTCGATACCGCCAGTGCATACAACATTGGCACAATATCAGATTTACATGAAATATATGCTTTTCAATCCAGTTTTGCAAGACTTACATCTAAATTTGTCGCCTTTTGTTGTGAACGTGATCGCGTTACTTGCAATAAGGCGCTGCTATCAAGACGCATGAATGTGCGTTTCATCTCCAGCCATCGATCGGTAAATGTCTCAGACCAGTTCTTTGGTGTGACGCCAACAAGCTCTGCCAGTTGCTGGTATTCGTAAGTTTCTCGCCCTGCCAGTTCTGCTTTAACGTCCTGCGCCGCTAACCAGATAAGGGACTTCATCCTATCCAGCGTCTTTCCTGCTACCTTCTTTGTGCCAAGAGACGCTTTGAACTCTGCCCATGCCCACTGAGTGATCGAAACCTGATTTTCCCATCGCACATTCTCGCTATAGTTCCAGAGAAGCCACGCCTTCTGGTGCTCATCGAGCGACATCACTGCGCGACGCCATGATGCTGTTGAATACTCAACCGGTTGCACCAGTGCGATAGATGAACCTTTGGCGCGTGATTGATGCCCTGGTATTGGTGGGCTGGTTGGATTCATCAGGCGACCGTTAGCAGGATTAACCACCTTCAGACGAGAACGGCTTCGCGGTGTCGCTTCAAACATCGCATTCTCGGCAAACGCCACCAACTGGCCTTTCGTTGCTCCGCTCAGGTCAGCAGTCGCTACAATGAGTTGCTCGCGTACAAACTGCAGGTATTGAGTATTCATGCTTCTGCTCCTGATGGTTTATAGCGGCTGATGTAATTGCGTAAAATTCGGTAGTCCGTAGCAAATGAACCTGGGTGGCGATAGATGCGTAACCGAGTCCAGCGCAGACGAAGGTGATCAGCAAAGTAGGATTCGAATGTCATGCGGACTCCAGTTCCGTAATGGTCAGTTCAAGTCGACCGCCTTTGACGATCGGCATTTTCACCACGCGGTAATCGACGACCTGAACGTCATCGGCCCAGAACCCGGCTTTGGTCAGCGCGTCGAATGCTGCCTTTTGTAGGTTGTCCAGATCACGGCGGCGGCGATCTGGCATATGGCACTCTATGCGAACCTTCAGCGGTGAGTTGATCCCGATATCGAGCATTTCCTGTTTGATAACCTCAGCTACCAGGTCGCGATACTGTTTCCCTTCCTCGCTGATGTGAGTACGTCCACGGTTATGCCGGTAGTAGCGGTTATTGCTTGGAGGCCATGCCAGGCTGATTCGATAAGTATTCATATTTTTACTAGCCCCTCTTTCAGCCACATAACCTGAGTACGTGCCATACCTTCCAGAGCACACTCTTTCGCGTATTCCGCATCAACCAGATGGGTGCGGCGATCAATCTCATCATGGCACCGGCTGCATGCGATAGTTGCGATCAGGTCTGGTGGCTTAATTCCGGTACCGCACAGGCCAGCAAGACGGATATGCGCAAGGATGGTTGTTTCAGAGTTGCCGTTGCATACGCCGGGGATCCGCACCTGGCATTCACGCCCACGTGCCGCTTTACGTAAATCAGCCATTACGCCTCCTGCTTATCGCGCAATTGTTGGAATTCGCAGTTTCTTGGGATAGTCAGCGCCAGACCAAACTGGGCGCACCACGCTTCGACTTTGCACAGGAAGATGTGCATCTCTCCGGTATCGAGTTGAGACGTGTGGCGAGGTTCCCAGGTGGTTTCTTTGGCACCGGTGATGAAATCGGTGTAGGTGACTTCCTCGCAGCCGAGGTATGTCTTTTTGAGGTTACGCTTGACCCACTCAGGGGTAGCGTCAGTGCGTCCGGATTTAACCAGGTATTCGCTGATTTCCGTGTACCACATGTGGCTAAGCGCATTTTGACTAAGGCTACGTTTCTCTCTCCATGGCTTTAACTGGAGGCGATAGCATTGGCCGTCATTGAGATATGGTTGCAGGTGCTGACCGATGGCGGCGAAGTTGCCAGCATGCAGCTTGATTCCCTGCTCAGGGATATTCATACGCCACCTCCGAGAGGTAACGCAGAATGCAGAAAACCCTCAGCATTAGATAACGCTGACGGCATATGGTAGGTCGTACTCTTTGTGTTTCGCATCTAATTTCCCAATCAGATGCAGAGGTCACAGCCGGGTGCTCAATCCGACTGCGACATAATTATAACACTAATTTTGAGAGTGGGTAATGTTGCTTGACGTTGCGCCAGTATTAAATATTCACCTTGATAGCGAACACTTTAACCGGGTCGTCACCAAAATGTTTATGGGTGATTACCTGCTCAAGGTATCCGAGATATGGCACATCAATTCGACGGTCAGTATCATCTTTTCTCGGGTAACCTCTGGTGATTATCAATCTGTCATAATCTCGATTAACCAGGCGCTTTCGCCAGTAGTCATTCAGCAACCGGTACTCGAATTTCTTCTCGCCAGACTTCATCTGGTCAAAGTATTCACCGTTAACTGCCAGTTGAAGGTTAGCCATGCTGAACCGCCGAAGTAATCGTATTGAATGGGCAAGCAACGCCGATTGGGTGGCGACCGTTACAGATAAAGCAACGGATAGTGTTTAGCGGCTCATAGGTGCTTACTATCTGCTCGCGCTCTTCTTGTTCGCTTAGCGCATCGCGGAAGGCCACTGCAACAACCTTGCCTCCAAACGCCTGCATGTAAGCATGTACAGGAGGCTCTTTACCGTCTTCAAACTCAATAACGAAGGTTAACCTTGCCATCACTTATCCCCTTCAGACAGTTTTTGCATAGCTCCGGCGTAACGCTGCATCCCATGTTTAAGCGCTGCTTTCACCTCCTGCTGCGGTGCTGCTGGCAGTTCCATCCAGTGAGTTACCTTCCTAACCGTTTCGTCATCTACGGTCCACCACTTGTTTCTCGTTGCATCGTAGTAAGCTTCAAAACCATCTGATTCTGTCCACCCAGAGACATATCCCCAACACCATACAAAGTCTTTATCGTTTGGCATCCGCTCGCTTACCGGAATCCATGTATCCGGAGTTGCCGGAGAGTTGCCAGCCTGAGCGGTAGGTGTATTCACATGGTTATTCCATGAGCCGATTTCATCATCAGATTTACCATGTGCGCTGCCCAGCATCGCTTTAAACTCAGCAATCCCTGCGTCATGCTCTGCTCGCTGTTCCGGCGTCATAGTTTCCAGTTCAGCGTAATAGTCAGCACGTCGACGCAATGCTCCAAGAACTAAACTAGTAGGCACTCCTTTTCCGAATTTAAGACCCGGCTCAAGATGAACAGGGCATGGCAATTTTTCAGGTATACTCATAACTTCATCAATCACCTTCACAGCATCAGCCATTGCGTAGCCGAGATTACCGCCATCGCTTTGCGCTGCCGCTTTGCTGAGTATTTCGCGTATCTGGTGCAGGCGATCGAGTGATACAGGACCGTTCGCTGGGTGGTTGTTAGTTGTCATGGGTTAGTCCTCATCATCTGGCATTACCAGCGCAATATCATCAGGTACTGAAATCGTCAGCAGCGTGCTGTACCCACGCTCATGAACACTGTACGAGGCAGGCCATGTTGGCAGCGGTACGTCTTCGGCAATTTGGCTGATGCCTACACTCCACAGCCCAGAATCAAGGTAATAACCGACTACCTGCATTTCACCTTCTGCAGATTTCAGGTGATATATGCCAGGTTTGTTAAAGCAGCCAATTTCCTCGCGAATGGCACCTTCACATTCGAAAAGGTCATCGCTTGCACCATAAAATCTCAGTTCTTTCATATCTCATTCCCCCTTCACGCCAATGCCAGCGTCGCGGATTGCTTCGTCGAAGAACTGAGTAATTTCTGTGACTTTATCACCAGTGACTCGATATCTGTATGGTTGCCCGACTGAATCCAGAGTGTCACCCAGCGCATACCAGTCGTCAGAATACGGACAAGATTCAAATTTCCGACCATCTCCACCAGTGACATAACGATTACGTCGAGTCACTCCGCGATGGGTGCAACTACCACCTTGCCAACAGGTTGCGCCTTCTGGCTTAAAGTCTCGCTTTCCCATCACATATCCTCCACACTGAATCCAGCCAGACGAACCTGACGCTTAGCGAGCGTAATGGCTTCTTCATACGCCTTTTCTTGCTCAGTCCAGTAGCCGTTTGTTTTTGGCAGCAAAACGGGATAGGCTAACTTTTCCTCCAGTTCTGCTATGCGCTTTTCTGCGGCTTCGCGCATGTTCTTTTCGGCTTCCAGCTCATCCAGCAGCATCAATACCGCATCAGGTGTTGCTTTGTCGTGAAAATTATCATCGTCATATCCCCAGTCATCACTTGATTGGGCATGAATCGCCGCTTCACGCAGCGCCTGTTTGTTGAGTGCTGTCATTGGGCTGCCTCCAACTTCAATTCTTCAGAAAAATTCTGCAATTCATTGATGATTGCTTCGGTCTTATCTGGATTGCATTCGTTGCGAATAATCCATTCAATTCGTCCGATAAAATCGTTACGCGCACTGGCCCGCACTTCAGCCAGGTGCGCGTCGGTCGCTGGGGTTTCTGGCTCGTAACCATCGGCGCTGACGTAACGGATAATCTCCTCTTCGTAGAACGTCTCCGGCTTGACGTGTGCAACATGACAATCGTTGATGATGAAATTTTTCAGTCCCGCATTCTCCGCCGCCAGATCACTGCACTTGCTCTCGGCGTTAGCGAGCTGTACTGCAAGGTCTGTGAGTTTCAGCTCAAGATTGTGAATAGTCGCGTCTGCTGCCCGGAACTCTCGACGGGATTCTTCGAGTTCCCGATCAACTTCTGCATGATCCGCGTAGCGCACAAAAGCCCCTGTTAGATGCTCATTCATTGTGTATCGGCCGCCACCAAGTCCATACATGTCATAACGTTTAATTTTCATAACCCTACCCTCATAAAAAAGGCCCGCTAAGCAGGCCTGTTAATTTGTTAATTCGTCTGGTAAATCGACTTCATCACCGAGCTTTGAGAACACAACGGCTCGGCATATTGCCACCCTAGGGTTATCTGCAATTAATCCTCGCCTTTTCGCAGGATGACCAGACTCATTGACCCCCACCCAGTGAAAGAATTTTCCTGTAGCTGGGTCTTTTGACTGGTAGCAACTTACCGGCAGACTTTCCATTAACTCTCCGCATTGCGACCAATCTGTAGATGGAGAAAAAACATATCGGCTATGCCTCTTGGCGCTTTCTCCGCAAAGCTGATGCATTTCATTCAGGTAAACCTGCGCGTCTTGTGGTCGAGTAATTACGCCGCCAAGAGCTAATGCCACGGCAACGTCTAATTGCGTTCCGACCAAATCGGATGTTTTAACTTTCACCATTTCCTCCGGGCATAAAAAAGGCCGACTATCACGGCCACGCTTGCAGATAGCTCTGCTATGTAAGGTTCAGTCATGAGACAGGCCTTTCTTCAAATCCAAAGTGGTTGTAACTGGTTCCGATAGACTCGCGCAGATAAGCAATAACTTTCTTTGCATCCTCTTCGGTTGGGCATGTCCCGGCGGCGCTAGGTATTGTTCCGTCGTCGCTACTCTGGAATCCTATACCTCCCAGCGGGTTGTCATCTTCAGGTAGGTCTGTCAGGTACATTTTTTTGCCAAACTCTATCTGATAAATCAGGTATTCAGTGCTCATGCTCCTAACCTCCCGTAAACCATCATCATTCGCTTTCTCGCATCGCTCTGCATGAACTCAGCCACGACTCCATTCTTCGCCGGGTCGTATGGTGCGAACATCTTCGGGTCGTCGCTGTTGCGCGGCTTTTTCATCCCCTTCGCTTCCTGGCTACTAAGGTTTGCATCGACAGCGCGTTGCCTGATTTCTTCGTAGCCACCACTTTTCAGCCAGTGCTGATAAGAATCTTCACCGGGGAATACGCCGATACCCGGTACGCTGCGCAGCTTGCCCATGAACCGGAGTTGCTTGGCCTCTTCGTAGTACCGGTTACGGCAGATGCCAAGCTCCTTGTAAATCAGATCAACCTTGGCGGGCTGGTTAACTGCTACGTAATCGAGAATGCGTTGCTTTAAGCTGTCCATCATGCGGCCCCCTTCGAACGGTATGAATCCCAGGTGAATGACAGTGTGCAACCACCGCCGTCGCTCATACGGTCTATGACGCGCTCACCAATGAATGCCGCCAGTTCTTCTTTGGTCTGGTTGCTAATCAGGATGGTTGGCTTCATGCGCTCGTATCGAGTGTTGATGATTTCGAACATGATCAGCTTCTCAGCGTCGCTACCGAACTGGACCCCTACCTCATCGATGATCAGCAGGTCTGGCTTTGTGAAGTAGCGGATCACATCGTCTTCAGTGCGCGTTGAGCCCTTCGACCAGGTTGATTTGTACTCTCTGGCAATTTTCAGAGCGGTGGTGAATACGGCTGAGCTTTGATGCTCGGCAATGGCGATCCTGGCGATACCAAAAGCGAGATGGTTCTTGCCGGTTCCAGGCTTGCCACACATAACGAGTCCACCGCCTTTCTTCAATCGCTCAGGCCATCGGTTAGCGTACGCCTGGCAGACTTTCAGAACGCGTTGAGCATCGTCGTTTACTGGCTCGTAGTTCTGTAGGGTGCAGAACAAAAAACGGCTTGGTATGTCTAACGCCTCCATCAGCATTTCGATATTTCTCTTGCGAGATGCCTCATCGATGCGGATTTTTTCAGCCTGTAGTTCGATTAGCTCATCTCGAATGCAACCCGGGCAACGAGACGGGACAGTTGGTATTTTGATATGCGTAGTCGATACGCGACGGCGCTGTTGGAACGGTCCATGTATTTCGCAGGTGGCATCATCAAACTCAACAGTGCTGTTTGGGATTTCTAACGGTGGCTGCGATAGCTCTGAAAGCATCTTTTCCAGAGAGAAAATCTTTTCGTCCAGTGTCATGTTCACTCCTGAGCCCAGGATGGGATTTCTGTTTTTCCGTAGTCCTTCGACGCAAAACCTTCAGACTGAAGGCCATTAGCAACCTTGCGTACCGGTCTGGATAGCGCTTGCTTGTTCTGGTAGCTAAGTTTCTGGCTGGCAGTGATAAACCAGTTCTTTGGCTTCTCATGGCTAAATTCGATATCCAGCTTTTCCAGTTCGTACTTCAGGTCAATGTTCGGATACAGGCGTTTCCAGGCTTCGTAGTCCTTGTGGTTTAACCGAACGATATTTCCTTCGAATGCATAGCGACTTGAAATCTTATGGACATCAGCCTCAGACCCTTCGCAAGTCGCGTCAGCGGCTTGGGTGTTAGAAAGGGAATCAGTATGAGGGATGAGGGAATCAGGAATCAGGTTAAGGGAATCAGCAGGATTTAAATTGTTCTCTACTGGTTCTTGCACTGTGCTTGCATGGTGCTTTTCTGGTGCTTCATTATTTTCAATGACTTGAGGTGCTTCAGTATCCTTCTTGTCTTCCTCTTTGTCGTCCTTGCACTGTTCTTGTCCGGTGCTGTCATTGTTCTCTACCGGTTCTGGTATCTCACTAGCAGCTTCTTTGCAGTGAGGGTTCTGGTGCTTCTTCCAGTTATTTATTTGGATGTATGAGTCGCCATTTACCTGATAGCGGTTGATGAATTTGTGGCTGTGAAGCTGCTGAAGCAGATCATTGCAGTCCACATCATCGAAAGGCAGTACCATTGCTTTAACCTTTTTAGGGCGATCATCCAGCCGCCCTTCTTTGTCTGCAATTGTCCACAGCCCGGCGAAAAGTAGGCGAGCATATGGAGAGCATTCGGCCAGTTCATCATTTGTGAAAAAGCCGGGTTTGATATTTCTGGATCTAGCCATCGTTATCTCCGGGAGTTAAAAGAGTGAACTGCGCATCGAAGAAGACAACAGATCCCCCATCGCGAGTTAAATGCCGTACCACTTCTGATCCGAACATAGCCAAGCGAATTAGAGCGGCCTCGCTATCCCCAAAATGAGTTATACCTAATTGGCTTAGAACGTCAGCAGGACGTAAATCTTTGAATTTTTCGAAGGTTATGACGTTATATTTGTCGATGAGGTCATTGACTTTATTGGCATCACCGTCAGGGATGACTGACCTGCAGATGTGAATGATTTTTTCGATCTTGCATTTGAAAAACTCCCTGCCGTCATTAATTCTGAATCTCGCAAGAAGCCGATGAATTTCTGCCTCATGCTTCTCCGGATGCTGTGTTCTGAATGCTTTAACAACGTGGAATTTTTTCGGAACGCCAGTTCCGCCAGAAAGCTCAGCAGCTCTTTTATCGGGACTGTTTGTTGTCATTCCCACTTTATAGAGGCCAGGCATTGCCTCGTTCTCAAGAACATAAACCCATCCGCGAGGAGAATACCCTTCAGGAAAATCCAACTCATCGCTGACGGGTGGTTCTTGCAACCACAGCTCTATCGGTGTCATAATTACTCCTGTGAATTGATCCAGTTATTCGACTCAGAATTGCATGGTGATTTGATCTGAATCCTCGGTTGCCGCCGGGGATTTTTTCTTTGTGAGCACCGCAGCTACTTCTCTTGCCAACCGCGCCATATCGTCATCAACGACACCCCATTCCAGAACTGCCAGCAGCATTGCCATCTTCGGCAGCCACGTTTCTTTCCAGCGGGTTATCTGTGCCTTATCGACGCCGATCTCTTTAGCTACGTTGTTGCCACCTTTCATAGCGATACGGTTAAGCAACCAGGACTCAATGCGACGGGCATTGACCTTGTTGCGGTTAATTGAGTTTTCCATTTGTTAAATTCCTAGTGTGTTGAAATAGTTAAAGGCCATGCGCAGACACGCAGAGCCATAAGACTTGTTGTTTTGAATCGCCCTTTTTCAGGGCTTAGATGTGATAAGAGCGGGTGTTGCTTAGGCTGCCATATACCGATGCGGGTAGAGAATCTGCATCTCGGAGATCTTCCCTTCGAAGAACTTGGACAACTTTTCAGCTGTCTCCAGAGATGTAACCTGCATACCGCGTTCAATTCGGCTCAGGTTTCCTACATCAATTTCTGTCATTTTGGAAACTTCAGAAATTGTCAGACCTTTCTCTACGCGCATTTTTCTAAGTGGTGTACACATATTGCACCTCCATAATGCGTTAGACGCATATTAATCCATCCGCAAATTTTGCGCAAGGCGCTTTGCGAAGGACGCATAAATGTTTTCTAATGAAGATATGAAAGTAGGTGAAAAGATAAGACTTCTTAGGAAGAAAAATAAATACACATTGAATGAGATGGCGCTTCTTGTAGATAGCGACGTCGGTAACCTTTCACGCCTTGAGCGTGGGATTCAAGGGTATAGTGATCAGCTCCTAAGAAAAATAGCGAAAGCTCTCGATGTTCCTGTAGCTGTACTATTCTCTTCCGATGACGAGGAAAATACTGTAGATTCATACAGTATAGATTCCCTAAGCAGTCGAGAGGAAAAGGATGTGTATAGGGTTGATGTTCTTAACGTTTCCGCCAGCGCAGGCAATGGCTCGCCATCAAAAGATATTGTGGAGGTTGTCCGATCAATTGAGTATGACGTTGACCAGGCTAAGTCTATATTTGGCAGCATCCCTCAAAAATCGGTGAAGCTTATCAACGTTCGCGGCGATAGCATGCAAGGAACCATTGAGCCAGGCGATTTGATTTTTGTGGATATCAGAGTCAATTACTTCGATGGCGATGGTATTTACGTTTTTGATTTCAATGGTGACACTTTCGTCAAACGTCTTCAAAAAGTTAAAAATGATCTGTTCGTGATCTCGGACAATCCAAAGTATAGAGAGTGGAGCATAAGCCCTGAAGAAGCTGCGATGCTTCACGTGTCTGGTAGAGTAATGCTAAGCCAGTCACAGCAGTTCCGCAGACACGGTTAACACAAAATCTCATACCAACAACCCGCTCCGGCGGGTTTTTTTGTGTCTTAAGCAATATCAGTAAATTTTTTAATTCCTTTTGAATCATACGCATAAATTAATTTAAAGCGTAAATCCCCTTATTGCCATAAATATGCGCTTGACGCATTTGCGCATAACGCATACATTAATCCCATCAGCAGGACGCACTACTCACCAGGACGGTGAAGCTCTTAAAAATCTGGCGCTGAAAAAGCGCAGCATTCAAAGCAGAAAGCTTTGGGGTGTGGTGAAACAGGAACTGATTCGCAGGCATCGAACATCAATCGGGAATTGCGGCGCTGCCACCTGTTAGTAAGTCGATGGTGCTTGGCATGATCAACCAAGCGAAAAGACCAGCGGATTTTGTGGTTCGATTCCACATTCACCACACCACCAAAGCTAACTGACAGGAGATCCACAATGGATGCACAAGCACGCCGCCGCGAACGCCGCGCAGAGAAACAGGCTGAATGGAAAGCTGCTAATCCCCTGTTAGTTGGGGTAAGCGCTAAGCCAGATAGTCGCCCCGTTCTGTCGCTGACTCGCAAGCCGAAATCACGCGTAGAAAGCGCTGTGAACCCAATTGATTTAACGGTGCTGGCTGAGTATCGGGAAGAGCTAGAAAAACGCGCTGAAGCCGTTGAGCGCAAGAATCATCGCACCTGGTACAAAGATGCGAACCCGTTCGGAAACAAAATCCATGCGGTGCAGAAATCCCGCGGCAAATCTACGCCACTGATTTAATCGGTTACGGCGCGTTAATTAACTTTATTGAGGGTAACAAAATGAGCACAAATGGTTGGTACTACCTGCACCAGAACGGCGATCTGATTTATAAGCCATCACCTGATGCGATTGTCGATATTCGCGATTCTGACTTTGCGGTTTGTTCGTGGCCATTAGATGTGAAAGACCGCAGAACAGCATGGGAGCTTCTGGTTGAATCTCTCGCCCTTGGCGCTAATAAGTCACGCGTCGAAGAACTGGCTGGCAAGTGGAACTGCACAAACGATGATGCTGACAAGTTTGCCAGTGTCGTGGGTGTAACGTTGAAAGAAGATGGAAATGCCTGGTGTGCGCATAAGTCTGATTTCGTGAACTTGCAGGAATCGCCAGCGGGATTCGGAGATAACAAGCTTGAGGCTCTCGCATCATTAGCAAAAGACCTCGGGTTGACTGGCGGTCACATGTGGCGAAGCACGTTCTCTGATCTGGTCAAGGTCGCCTAGCGCGGCCTTTTCTTTTTGTTACGGCGCGTTAATTAACTTATGAGGTGAGGCAATGGACGGTGCGGAAACGATAGCAATTATTACCACGGAGGGGTGGTTTACATCTAAACCATCACTGTCTGGTGTTGAAGACATTATTGGTTATGTGATTGCGAGAGACGCTTATCTTAAGCCAGATGATGCTGATGGTGACCCGGTAAAGCGCTACGCCGTAGTGTGCCGTGTGACTATTGAAGAGATTGAGTAGGCTGCCTAACTGGCGGCCTTTTTATTAGCTCACGATACAAACAGAGGGTAAGGCGATGGAAGAGAGTCAAAGTTTCGAAGAAGCAGTTAAGCAGGTTATCAAATGGCTTAACGATAACGCTAATCCGCATGCAGTTATCGTCGTTGAAGTTGATGGCGCTGTTCTGTATTCGGGGGAGCGATCGGTTGTAACGGATGAGTTCATCAAAGACTGACTGAAATTTAAGACCCGCTCCGGCGGGTTTTTTATTGCTGATACCACAGCGCCTTCACTAGGGTGCTCTGTTATCACGGCGGCTATCCACCGCTTAATGTTATGCAGCGATGAAAATTGCATGCAGAGGTCTTTACGTTCAGCGGCGCGGCTTAAGCGCGGAGATGATTATGAGCAATCCAATCATGGTGAATCGCAGCGGACTTACCAACCGCATATACGCTGGCAGAGCAAAGCCAGCAAAGAACTTTGCTTTTGGCGCAATGAAATTTGTTGGCGAGAAGTTTGATGTTACTGACCAGGTTCTTCATGCCACAGCTCATTACCTCGCGAAGACCGACGACATAAAAGTATTTTCACTTCCCGATGGTCGTGAAATTCACCTCCGCGCTGACATCAAAGAAAAGCAGGAGGCTAAGTCATGACAGTCACCCACAACGGCAAGCAGTACCACGCATCAAAACTCAACGACAACGAGTGGCAACTCTCATCAGTCGATAAACCTCGCGAGAAAATCACAATGAACCGCTGGCAGATGCGCATTGCCGGGTTATTGCAGCAAGTGGAGGGTAAATCATGAGCCTACATCATTACGGAACGCAGGAAGTTAACCGCGGCGCTGTTCAGCCAGGAATGCTGGTTAAGCACAAAGATGCGACATGGACAGCATCAGCACATAAGCGCGGGAAGCTGTACCTCCATCGCGGATGTGAGCGCACTTATACGAAAGAGTTGCTCGTTGAGGTTTATCTCAGTGGGCTTGGTGGTGGATTGAGTCATTGAGGGGTAGTTATGCAAGAGTTTGAATATTTCGTTATGGATGGTCGTGCAAAATTCGATTTTGACAGCGCTGTAGTGTTTGAGGCCCTGGGTAGACAGTTGCCATCAAATAAACAATTACGCAGAGATTGGGGCGATATGGATGCTGTATTAGTACGATCCCCAGTAGTTAGCGATTCTTCTTGCGGTGATTTCGAGTTAATCCGCGAAATTTAATACCGCTTCAAATACACAATCCACACCCCCATTCCCCCTACTCGTCCGGCTATCGCAGACGGGAAGCGCACAACCAAATTTCAGGAGCCGATTATGGCTGCATATCTCGTTCAAGACCGTATCGAGGCGCAGAACTGGACGCGCCATTATCAGCAAATAGCCAGAGAAGAGTGTGAATCTGAACTGGCTAATGACCTTGAGAAAGGATTGCCACAGAGCAAGCTGGAGTCGTTGTGCGTTGACGAACTGCAACGACGCGGAGCCAGCAAGATGGCCATCTCAAAAGCGTTCGATGATGACGTCGAGTTTCAGGAAAAGGCCGCCGAATTTATTCGCTACATGGCAGAGACAATCGCCAATCACCAAACAGATATTGATGAGGAACAGTAACGATGAGCGAACAGAAAACTCATTACAGAAAGGCATTTGATTCGCCTTATCTAAGTAGTGCAGATATCGTCGAGCCAACCATTCTCACCATCTCCCGCGCAGTTCTCGAAAACGACAAAACCAAAAAGACAAAAGACGTTTTCAACACAGCTTATTTCGAAGAAAAAGAGCTGCGACCTGGGGAAAAATTAAAGCCCATGATTCTTAATGCCACCAACAGCAAGATGCTGAAGAGCATTACCGGATCCCCGTTTCTGGAAGATTGGGCTGGCGTCAAAGTTACCGTGTTTGTTGATAAGAATGTTCGATTCGGCAAGGAGTCCGTAGAGGGGCTGCGTATCAGTCCAGCGCGAGTAACAAAGCCATCGCTCACCCCGGACAAAACTCAGGCATGGAACAACGCCAAAGCAGCGTTTAAGCGTGATGGGAATCTTACCGCTGTGATGTCGAGAATGGATATCTCAGAGGCGCATCGTCAACAGCTAATTAAGGAGTGTTCAGCATGATATGGCATGACGTTGAGCAGAATGGCGATGAATGGGATGCGTTAAGGCTTGGGAAGGCCACTGCATCCAATTACGGAATAATCATGGCTAATGACGGTAAGGCGTTTGGCGAACCTGCCAAGCGCTATGCCCTTCAACTTGCACTGGAGCAGATTAAGGGATGTAAGTCTGAGTTCAGCTTTACCAATGAGCACATGGAGCGCGGGCACGAACAGGAACCCATAGCAAGGATGCTATACGAGGAAATGAATTTCGTCGATGTAGATAATGGCGGCTTCTTTGATCATGAAGTCTATGGCGATAGCCCTGATGGCCTTATTGGCGTTGATGGCGTCATCGAGATTAAATCAGTTATCGCCGCAACGCATTACTCCACCATAACACGCGGTTCATTTGATCCGGCTTACAAGTGGCAGCTAATCGGTCATCTGGATTGCTCAGGTCGCCAGTGGGTGGACTTTGTAAGTTATTGCTCAGACTTCCCTGACGGTAAACAACTCGCCGTATATCGCCTCACAGCCAGTGAATGCGCAGAAGAAATAGAAAGGCTTCGTTCGCGTCGTGCTGACTTCATAAATCTCGTAGCAGAAACCAAAAAGAGAATCATGGAGGTTTCATGAGCGAACTTTGGCAACCGTGGGAAAACCTGTTCCTGCATGACGTCTGCAAAACAATGCCCCTGCCCATTATCGCCGAAAAGCTTGAGCGCACGGAACGCGCCATAGTCACTCAGGCATCGCGTATCGGAGCACCACTACCATCTCGAATGACCGGAAGAGCATGGACACCCGCCGAGCTTCATCTCTTTGGCAGGTTCTCAGAGGAAGAGATAGCCACGGCAACTGGTCGCTCCATTTACTCAGTCAGAAGCAAGCGTGACGCGCTGGCCCGCTCCGGAGGATTAACTATGCGTGAATGGTCAACGGAAGAGTTAGCAATACTCATGCGCTACACCAACGCAGAAGTAACAGAGATTACCGGTCGGAGTATCGAAGAGGTCGGAGATAAGAGGCTGTCTGTGAATATTGAGCGGAATGGATGGGATGTAAGAAATCCTGAACGGGAGGATTCATGACCGATTACACCGGAAGCAACACGCCAGCGGATCAGCGTGATTTGTGGCGCACACCACCGGCACTCTTCACCGCGCTGGATGCTGAGTTCTGCTTTCAACTGGACGCGGCCGCCGCGCCGCACAATACACTGTGTCGAAAGTTCATCACCGCCGAGCAGAACACGCTGGAAACGCCGTGGTTCGAGCATATGCAGACCCCAGGCTACGCATGGTTGAACCCGCCATACAGCGACATCACACCGTTCGTGAAGAAAGCCGCAGCGGAGAGCAAGAACCAGATCGGCACCGTCATGCTGGTTCCAGCTGACACATCGGTTGGCTGGTTCCGGGAAGCTATTCAGTCTGCCAGCGAGGTGCGATTCATCACTGCCGGGCGACTGGCATTTATCAACCCGGTCACCGGTAAGCCTGTAAGCGGCAACAACAAAGGGTCGATGCTCATTATCTGGCATCCGTACCCGCGTACACACTGCCACTTCGCAACTGTGGAACGGGACGAATTAATGACTTTCGGAGCGAAACTTCTCGCTCGCCGGGAGGCAGCGTGACACCAGAGCAAAACAACGTAGTGAGAGCACAGGGACGTAAATGCGTGGCAGAGATTCAGCAGGCACTGAAATGCAGGCCTAAGCCGAAATGGAATGCAGTCGTTCCGCCGATCATCAAGAAGCATCACCAGAAAATTGCGCCGCTTGGTATCAGCCTGGTGGCATTCGTTAGCAGCATCGGTCGGATGACGGGCCGGTACGGAGTGGAATCATGACGCTAACTAAACGAATCACAAGGTCGCTATGTCGGCCTTTTTATTTTCTCGCGTTCACCTTCAACCGAATTAACCGACAGTTCATGGAGCACTGACTATGGCTGACATTATCGATAACGCATCAACGCTTGAAGATTTACAGCGTGAAGCGGCACTGAGCATGCACAGACTCAACCACTCAGCAGTATCAGCTACGCACTGTGAGGAGTGTGGTGACAAGTTACTGGATGCTCGCCGGAAAGCATATCCGGGATGCACGATGTGCGTTAGTTGCCAGGATGATGCAGAGAGACGGAATCGGAGGATGTGATGTCCGCTTATTACAACGAAATTGATTCTTTCGCTGCGCAGTGGCTGCGAAATCTTATCGCCGGCGGACATATCGCTCCGGGTGAAGTTGATGAACGGAGTATTGAAGATGTCACACCTGACGACCTCAAAGGATTTACCCAATGCCACTTTTTCGCCGGGATTGGCGTCTGGTCGCATTCCCTGCGCCTTGCCGGATGGCCCGACGATAAACCAGTCTGGACAGGCTCCTGTCCGTGCCAGCCTTTCAGCGCGGCAGGCAAAGGCGATGGGTTTGCTGACGAGCGGCACCTTTGGCCAGCCTTCTTCCATCTCATCAGCGAGCGCAGGCCTCAGCACGTCTTTGGCGAACAGGTTGCAGCTGGTAACGCAAATGTATGGTTCGACCTTGTACAAGCAGACCTGGAAGGAATGGGATACGCCTTCGGGCTTACTCCGTTTCCGTCTGCGGGCGTCGGTGCGCCGCACATCAGAGAGCGAGCTTACTGGGTGGCCCACGCCAGTAGCGAACACGAATCCGCAGCCAGAAACAAAGCGCGGATTGCAACATGTCTCCGAAGTGGTTCGCTTGACGGGCTGGCAAACGCCGGTGGCGAACGATTCAACGGGATCGACTCATTGCTACAGCGGGAAAAATCAGGACGGGTCACCGAAAGTCTGCCTGAAACTACCGGGCTCGGTTCTGCTTGCGGGATGGGTGACGCCAACAACTCGCGACTGGAAAGACACTTCGGGAATGACGGCACAGCGGGATGGAAAGGAACGGCTGGATCAGTTACCACGCCAGGCTTACACAGCAGGCCCCTTGAGGTTAACGGTTTTTGGCGAGATGCGGACTGGCTCTTTTGTCGAGATGGGCAATGGCGTCCAGTTGAATCCGGCACATTCCCGCTGGTTGCAAGGTTTGCCAAAAGCCTGGGACACGGCAAGTCCTCATTACGAGCAATGGCAGGCCGCAATCGCACAGGCCGACTTAAGGGTTACGGTAACGCTATAAACGCGCAGGCGGCAGCCGCTTTCATTGGTGCTTACATGGAGACTGCCAATGTTCCAGCTAATTCAACGGGGTCAGATATACGCTGACCAGCATAACTGGCCCGTAATAATTCATTCCGTCACATCAGAAATAGTCCGCTACTGGAGACAGGGCCGGATAAACACCGCTTCAATCGACCGCTTTAACAATGATTTCGAGCACCTCGACCCACACGAGGCGGCACAGATACGCGCCGAACTGGAAACAGCAGAACACTTAAAACGCCTCCGCGCTATGCGGGCGGCATGAGGAGAGAGTATGGGGAAGATGACTTTCGTCGTTGAGTATGAGGATGGCAAGGAACCGCCAGTTAGCGCCGATATGGATATTGCCGGTGGTCGAGTTGTTGCTGCGGCATGGAGCGACTATCGCGATGACTTCTTTACTGAGGACGAGAAAGAATCTATCGCGGAAATTTTAGAGGCCTCTGAGTTTAACGACCGTGTTGAGGAGCCTATTGCTGAAGAAATCATGAGGAAAGTCGAATTGCTAACATACTGAACGCAACTGATAGCCAGTTATGAGCTGGCTATTGGGTGCGAATGCACTGCCACGTTATCCCCCATTTGCCCGGCCATAGTGCCGGGTTCTTTTTGCCTGGCTTCCAGGTTCGATTTCCAAACCGGAGATGAAACCCATGCAACACCAATTACAGCCCGATTCACTGGTTGATCTGAAATTCATCATGGCAGATACTGGTTTCGGAAAGACCTTCATCTATGACCGCATCAAAGACGGCACCCTGCCAAAAAGCAAACTCATCCACGGCCGCGCCAGATGGCTATATAGTGAACACTGCGAGTTCAAACAAAAGCTCTTAAGCCGCCTCGATGGGTAAAATTGCGGGTAAAATAGAATCCACTTCTAAAAATTCCCTTTCTATACAATCCCCTGTCATGCCAATTCGATGTATGCAGGGGACACTTTTAATTAAATGCATCCGGCTAAAATCCTTTCATTTACCTGTCAGTTCATCCCTAAGCCAGGCGATAAAACGGTACATTCCTCACCGTTGCAGTAAGATTATCGGACACCATTGTCTGCTCAGTAGCTATCCGCATCCCTGATTTTCTCAGCCTCAGTACGTCAGCAGCAATACGTTGGCTACCAAACCAGAAAAGCCCGTCCAAAGCAGTGACATCAAGGCCTGATTCCAGTGCCAGCTTCAGACGCTCACGCGGTGCTTTTACCGTTTTAGCAATTTGCTGATATGGCGCTTCGCTTGAACCTGCACGATTAATGCGTCGAATACGATGCGACAGGCGGTACTGAAATTCATCCGGTATCCCGCCGAGACTCGCTTTCAGGCTGTAAACACAACCAAAGCGTTTGCCGTTAAAGATTACGTTTTTCTGACTAAGCTGCAGCTCTTCACGAACGCTGGCAATCAGTTGCGGGGTACGGAGTAATAACAAACGGAAAGGCAGCTCAAAGCTGGTCACATAGTCCACATTCAATAAAGCAATACGCAGACGCTCTTCCGGACCCGCCTTCATTTCCCGACATTCAGCAATAACATCAGCCCACTGGCCAGCCAGACGGGAACTTTCAGTCGCCTCAGTAAAGCTGTATTTTTCAGTCTGATAATCAATACGTTCGGTCACTCGGAATTCCCTTCTGGCCACATCTCGGTATTGGTTGCTCACTTTACCAGCGACAGACTGCAACCGGAAGCCCGCGAGTATGGTCAGTGGAATGATAGAAACTACTGCGGAAACGCTTCATTTTTTGATAAATCAATCATTAAAAATATATTTTGACTAAAATCAATTAACCAAAATTATGATTATTGAAGTATAGCCATGATTAATCTTTAGCCAGTTTGTCAGGAATAAGTTCTCCATAAACAGGCTGATTAATACCGGTAATGAGAAACATTATCGGAAATGATTCATCACTCAGAAAAAAGGAATTTATTCATATGATCAGAATCAAGACCAGTATCGCTACTTTGACCCTTTGTACCTTACTGACAGCTCCCGCATGGGGAGACGCGCAATCGCCGATAAGGCTGGTGATCCATGGTGGTGCCGGTACCATTACAAAAGATACCATCACACCAGAACAGGAAAAGCAGTATACAGAAAAACTCACTGAAGCTCTGAATGCAGGTTATGCGGTTCTGAATAAAGGCGGTAGCAGCCTGGAAGCCGTTCAGAAAGCGATTAATGTGATGGAAGATTCTCCTCTCTTCAATGCAGGTAAAGGTGCCGTGTTTACCCACGATGGCCGCAATGAACTGGATGCGTCCATTATGGATGGGAAAACCCGAAAAGCCGGTGCCGTTGCCGGTGTAACCACGGTTAAAAACCCAATTAATGCGGCGTATGCCGTTATGACTCAAAGCCCGCACGTCCTCATGGTCTCGACAGGCGCGGATACCTTTGCAAAAGAACAGGGACTCGCAACCGTTGATCCTGCTTATTTCAAAACAGATTTTCGCTGGCAGCAATTACAGAATGCAATCAAAAAAGAAAAAGTGCTCCTTGATCACGATGGAAAGAGCGCTGCCCTGTTCGCTGACCCAATGATGTATGACTATAAATATGGCACTGTCGGCGCTGTTGCTCTGGATAAAGACGGTAATCTCTCTGCCGGAACATCTACAGGCGGAATGACCAACAAACGTTACGGACGTGTGGGGGATTCACCTATCATTGGCGCAGGAAATTATGCCGACAATGAAACCGTGGCGGTATCCGCAACCGGCTCAGGAGAAATGTTTATCCGCACGCTGACCGCGTATAACATTGCAGCCCAGGTGAAATACCGCAATACCCCTTTAAAAGACGCAGCGCAGAATGCTCTGGATGAAGTTAAGGCGCTGAATGGCAGCGGTGGAGTAATTGTGCTTGATAAAGCCGGTAATTACACCATGTCCTTCAACTCTGAAGGTATGTACCGGGGAACCATAGGCGATGACGGAAAACCCGTTGTAGCCATTTATCGTTAATACTATTTCCCCGCCAGGGGATGAACCGACCCGGTATGTTGTCCGGGTCGGTTAAACGGCGTCAGGTCAGACAACAAAACGATTGACCAGATCCTTCATGGTGACAGACAGATTGTCCAGGCGCTGGCTGTCGCTCGCGGCCTGAGAAACCAACGCCGCGTTTTGCTGCGTGACCTGCTCCATAGGTCGCAGTGCCAGGTTAATCTGAGTTACCCCTTGCGATTGTTCCGTCGCTACACGAGCGATATCCGCAATATATTGCTTCATGCTGGTGGTATTGTCCGCCGCGGCTTCTAGCGCGGTAGCGGACGCCGTAACCCGCTCAACACCCTCACTAATTTTTACCATATTCTGCGCGACCAGCTCGCGGATCTGATTAGCTTCTTTGGCACAACGCTGCGAAAGATTTCGCACTTCACTGGCGACAACCGCAAACCCCCTGCCCATCTCTCCTGCCCGTGCAGCTTCCACTGCCGCATTCAGCGCCAGCAAGTTAGTCTGAAACGAAATATCGTCAATCGAGGTCACAATATTCGAGATTTTCTCACTGGAAGAGCGAATATCCCCCATGCTTTGATTTGCCGCACTGGCGACGTTACTGGCCTGGCGGACCTCTTTTTCCAGCCTGATTGTCAGATGCTCCGCTTCGCGGGCATTGTCTGCCGTTTGCGTAATCGTCGTGGAGAGCTGTTCCATACTGGCCACCGCTTGTACTATTGATGCTGCCTGTTCATCCGTGCGTTGGGCCAGGTCCTGATTACCCGCCGTAATACTGCTGCTGGCATCGGATAAAACCACGGAGCCTTGTTTAATCTCCTGGACGATATGCTGAATACTTTCCAGCATCGTGTTATAGGCGCGATTAAGTGAGGAAAGCTCATCTTTCCCCGGGGTCGCCAGTCGTTGAGTCAGATCGCCGTTCATACCCGCAATCTTGCGGAGCGTGTCACTAAATTGACGATGCATATTGATAGCGATAGCCCCTGCGAACGCCAATGATGCCAGGAGCGCTAACAAGCTGACAATCATATATATTTGCCAGTTTTTTCGTGCATCCTGCGCGAGTTTTTCCGCATTCGCTAACAGAAGATTCGCCGTCACATCTTCTATCTGCCGCATCACTTCAATACGCTGGGTTTGAACCTTGAACCAGACAGTAGGATCGACATCAAATCCACCGTTCGCGGCATGACTAAACGCGGTTTCGCGTAATGAGAGGGCTTTTGACGCTTCTGTGGACTGTAAGCGGCTTTCCAGCATGGCTGCCTGTTCCGGTGGGCTCAGACGCAACGATTGTGCCAGCCAGACGTTCTGTTTACTGACGACATCACTGAGTTGATGTAACTGCCCCTCGGCGAAATGACCGGAGGAAAAGATATTTGACAGCAGCGCGCGTTCAATACCTGCTTGTTCTTTCAAATTCAGCAAGTTGTAGTAGGCGGCGAATGCGTTCGCCATCTCGCCTGAATCCGTCAACTGTCCCAACCTGCCCACAAAACTCAGCACATCAGCAATGACATTAGTATAAAACTTAACGACATCTGAGGCCGGAAGCCCCAATCGCGTGACGTTTTCCCGGATGGTGGCAAGCGACAGAATGTTTTTCTTGAACGTGGTGACAGAATTGGCGGCATCCCCTTCTGGTAATGCAGTATCGGACAGTGAACGCACAAAGACCTCGATCTCGCGATCGGTTAAAGCCCGCTGTGCGGTTAACTCATCTTTGAACGTCTTCCCTTCAGCCCCCAGAAATCCGACGCTCATTCCCCGTTCTTTTTGCAGCTCATGCACCACATTTCCGGCACTACGCGCGAGCGCTGTCAGTTGAGCAATATTTTCCATCTGCCGTTCTGTCTCAATGCGCGTCAATATTCCTGAACCAGCAAACCAACATAACGCCAATAATAGTGGTTGTAGCGCGATTATTAACTTCATTTTCATCGGCATTCGATAAACCCACCACATACCACTTCCCTCCATTGTCCATATTTTCATTATGGTTATCGGCGCAATGAGGCTGCACTTTAAATTTGATCAAGAGACAACTGATTGTTTTTTAGATTAAATACCTGCCAAAATAACTCTATTTGATTATGACAATCAGGATAAATCACTGGAATATTTGTATTTATGATATCTATCCTCAAGTTAGTTAAATCATTCAGCATATTATTTCTTATTAAAAAACGGGTTAACTATCAACACGATTCGGAAAGGGAGTAAGACACAGAACGGTGACGCCTACTGGAGATAACCGTCGTGGCACGGCCATTTTCTGGCATCCCGCCGAACGTTAAGGTTATAATCCTGACAACGATTTTATTGGATTAGAAGCGACGATGACAAAACTTACCCTACAAGAACAGATGCTTAAGGCAGGTCTGGTCAGCAGCAAAAAAATGGCCAAAGTGCAAAGAACGGCGAAGAAATCGCGCGTTCAGGCTCGCGAAGCCAGAGAAGCGGTTGAAGAGAATAAAAAAGCGCAAATTGAGCGCGACAAGCAGCTCAGCGAACAGCAGAAACAGGCCGCGCTGTCTAAAGAATATAAAGCGCAGATCAAGCAACTGATTGAAATGAATAAAATAACCATTACCCGTGGCGATATTGGTTACAACTTTACTGATAATAACCTGATCAAAAAAGTCTATGTTGATAAGGTGACTCAGTCTCAGTTGATCAAGGGCCGTCTGGCCATTGCCCGACTGACGGCTGAAAGCGGCAACGATAGCGAATACGCCATTATCCCGGCTGTCGTCGCCGACAAGATTGCGCAGCGCGATGCAAGTTATATTGTTTTAAATTGCGAG
The DNA here is from genome assembly GCF_030337065.1 of Citrobacter sp. Cb004. Taxonomy (NCBI): domain Bacteria; kingdom Pseudomonadati; phylum Pseudomonadota; class Gammaproteobacteria; order Enterobacterales; family Enterobacteriaceae; genus Citrobacter; species Citrobacter sp. Cb004. The sequence continues at coordinate 301,174 of NZ_JAOWCH010000070.1, forward strand.
CTGAGCCAGGAAGCGAAGGACGAAGACGATCCGTATGCTGATTTTGTCATCCCTGATGATTTGATGTGGTAAGAAAAACAACCAGATAATCACCTGGACTTCCGTTGCCTATTTCGGTGAACGCCAACGCCGCCACCGAAATACTCTCGACGTCCCTTCTCCCCCAATCCTGGCGACTAAAACTTATAGTGTTCTTTGCTCAGCCCGTATTTTCTCATGCGTAAATACAATTTTTTACGCGGGATTTGTAAATACTCCGCCACTTCATTAATGCGCCCCTGATGAATATTTAGCGCTTCAGTAATGATCTGTCGCTCGTACTCTTCAACCCGCCGATCGAGCGGTGTTGGTTCAGGCAGATGCAGTTGCGGATTCGCGGTTTCAGCCAGCGGGAGTAGCCCAACGGCAAAAAGCTCGGCGGCATTCGCCAGTTCCCGGACATTACTTAACCACACGCGACGCCGCATGCCTTTCAGTAACTCCCCTTCAACCTCGGGCACGGGATGGTTCAGGCGCAGACAGGCTTTCTGCAGGTAATGACGAAACAGCGGCTCAATATCATCCGGACGCTGTGACAACGGCTGGCAACCGATTTGCGTCATCGCAAAACAGTAGTAGAGTTCGGCCACAATCTGGTTGGTTGCAGCCAGTTCCACTAACGATGTGTCACCAATGCCTATCAAACGAAACGGACGCCGCTCCAGGCTTTGCAGATGCACCAGATGGTGCTGCTGTTCACGTGTCAGGCACTCAAGATGGCTCAGGACCAGCGTTCCTCCTTGCGCCTGTGCAATAAGGTCATTGAGTAGTCCCGCGTTCCCGGGCGTCAGTTCACCGCGGATAAACGGCCCATCAGCGCTGCGCCCAAGCTGATGCAAATACCGGGCTCCGGTCATACGTCCCGTTCCCGGCTCGCCATAAAACCAGACGGCAATATCCGTTTCCGCCAGGTGTTGCAGACGTTGACGATACTGATTGACCCAGTCACTGTAGCCGAGCAGTTCAACCTGAAGCTTTTGCTGGCAATAATGGCGACGGGCAATCACGGATCGTCTCTGACGCAGCGCATCCTCTACCAGAGACAGCAGTTTGCCGGGGTCGACCGGTTTTTGCAGAAAGTCCCATGCGCCTTTCTTTACTGCCTCCACCGCCATCGGGACATCGCCATGCCCGGTGATTAGCAGGATAGGGAGCTGATTATCATCCTGATGAAACAACGTCATCAGGTCTATTCCATTGCAGCCAGGCATACACACATCGCTCAGAACAATCCCCGGCCAGTCGGCCTGCAGCCAGTTTCGGGCATCAAAAGGGTTATTGCATGCATAGACACGGTACCCCTCTTGTTCAAGCAACAGAGTGTAAGCGTCGAGAACATCGGCATCATCATCAATCAGCAGAACAGAATAGTCATCACACAACATCGTTTACATCCGTCAGATTAAATTGCAGAACGACGCAGGCATTACGCCCCGGTGTCGACGCCAGGCGCAGTTCGCCGTTCATTTGCCCCATTAACGATACACAAATCGATAAGCCAATACCGAGCCCCACATCCTTACTGGTGGTAAACGGCTTTAACAGTGATGGCAATAACGCCTCAGGCCAGCCGGGGCCGTTATCACAGACAAAGACGCACAATCGGCTGCCCTCAGCCTGCCAGTGAACCTCTATTTGCGCGCCAGTCGGACTGGCATCCAGCGCATTTGCCAGTACGTTTACCAGCACCTGCTGAATACGCACTTCATCACCTGTCACCCATACACTCTGGGCTGGAAGCGTCAGCGTACCCTGCTGAGGCTTATGCCGCATGGCCAACAGTTCCCAGGCGGCGCTGAATGTTTGTCGCAGATCGACCGGATGCAAAGGCGCACCCGGCTCGGCCCGACGTGCAAACTGACGCAGCGAACGGATAATGGCATCAATACGGGTAATCAGCCCCTCCGCTTTGGTTAACGTACTTCTGGCCTGAGCGGATTGTCCTTGTTCAATTGCCCTTCCCGCCGTAAACAGGTACATCGACAGCGCATTCAGCGGTTGGTTAATCTCGTGCGCCAGCGTGGTCATGGTCTGTCCCACCACTGCCAGTTTTGCCGTCTGGATCAGTTCATCCTGCGTTGCCCGGAGATCGGACTCAATCTCCTTGCGCTCTGTCACTTCCTGCTCAAGCTGATTTTTTTGCGCACTCAACTGGCCCAGAGTATGGCGCAGCAATCCTGCGATGCGCCCCAGTTCATCGCGCCCATAAACCGGGATGGTGGCATCCGTTCTGCCAAGACCAATTTGCACCACGGCCTGGTTGAGAGCGGTAAAACGCTTCACCAGACGCGAACGAATAAAGTAATGGTTGAGCCCCCAGGCGAGAAGTAGCGCCAGCAGCGTCGCCAGCAGAATAAGTCCACCGCTGACGCGAACAATTTGTTCCAGCCGCTGGTTAAACATCTGCATTTGCTGATGGCTACTCCCCAACTGTGCCTCAAGCAGTGTTCGAAAGCGCCCGAGCGTTGCCTCTCTGGCATGGTTAGCATCAACGAGCGCTTTTTGCGCGGCGACATAATCGCGCATGGTATCGGGCATTTTATTTTTCATCATCCCGATTTCCAGTAACTCATCAATGGTTTGCCGCAGGGTGATAGTACTGGGCCAGTCATCGAGGGTACGGATATTTTCATCCGCCGTTTTCTTCAGGTTCTCCAGATAGCGGATATGATTCTCCACCAGCATTCCGTCGTCGCTACCCGACTTCAGTTCATTGAGCCTGTCGCGTAAATCATCCACGATCTGATTTTCAATTCTTGCCAGGGTGTAAACCTGCTGCTGCTCGTTTTGTACTTCTCTGGCACGTTTGAGATACTGCGCCGCATCGCCGTTTTTGGCCTCAATTTGATCCAGCAACGTCCCCTGCTGCCAGGTAAAATCCTGCACCAGCGAATTCAGCTCGGTAGTAAAATCATCATGTAGCCAGTCGATGCGCGCGGAGAGTTCACTCACCTTTTCGCGCACGAGGAACATGTTGTAGAGCACCCGGTCCAGCTCCGCCATCAGCGCCCGACTGTCTTGCAAAATCACCGCCAACTGCTGTTGTTCTGCCGATTGTAATCCCCGGCTCAGCACCTCAATTTTGTCCAGATGAGAAATAATTTGATTGCGCAGTTGCAGCCTCACCGTGGTGTTGGGGGCCAACAGGAATTCATTAAGCTGATCCACAACCAGGTTGAGATTTCCTTCTATCAAAAAAGCGGAATGTACGCGCGGGAAGTAATCATCAAGTGAATAGCGTATCTGCGAGCTCTGCTCATGCCAGGAGTACAAACTGACGCAGCTTACGCTCAACGTCAGTAATGCGCCCGTCAGAAACGCTCCCCGCAGGCTGCTGCTGATGCTGAGCTGGCGCAGGCGTTGCAGTATCGAACCACCTTTCATTTTAACTCTTCCAGTTTGGATATCGCCTGACGCTGATTTTTAAGAAACCAGAGCTGCCACTCCATCATCTGCTGTTCGGCTACGCTTTTATTCTCAAATTGCGCAAGCCAGGCCTCATCCTCACTACTTCTGGCATCTATCGGGACGCTGGTCAGTAATGCTCTGATTTCGGGTAGCGGGCGTTTCAGGCGCGCTTCCGCACTGTATAGCGCCCGCCAGGCATCTTTCAGCTGCGCGAGTCGAAAACTGATGGCGGTATCAAACATCCGCTGCACCAACTGTTGCCGCTTAAGGATCAGCCGATAATTAAGCGCGGGCTGGCTCATCAAAATAGCCTGCTGAGCGGCGCGTGGGTTATCAGGCGCGAGCTGCGTGACCGGATATTTCCCCGTGTTCGCATCCGCAAGGATCCGCTGTCCTTCCGGGCTTAACAGATAGCGGATAAAGCGACGCGCTTCGTTGGGGTGCTGGCTATTCTTGAGTACGGCAACATAGGTGGGTGACACCGCCGAGCGAGGGAAATAGGTAAAAGTAAGGTGCGGATCGTTAAGCAACAGGTTGGCATAGTTATCAATAACCGGCCCCGCCCCCCCCAGACCGCTCTTAATTTTGTCGGCCACGCCAAAACTGCGTGATGAAATCGTTACCAGATTACCGGCGCTGGCCAACAACGTCGCCCAGCCCTCTTCCCACCCTTTCTGTTGCAGCAGCGACTCAACCATCAGGTGGTTGGTATCGGAACGCGACGGGCTACTCATCAACAGCGCGTTCTGATATTTAGGCTGCGTTAAATCCCCCCAGTCGGCAGGCGGCGGAAGATGCCGCGCCGCCAGCGCAGAACGATTAATCAACAGGCCAAACCCTGATATCGCCACAGCCACGGAGGTCGAGCGAATCGAGTCTGGCACCAGCCGCTGGCTTTCAGGCAGTGCATTATCGAAAGGAGCCAGCTTCTGGTGCTCCTGAAGATGCTGCAACAGCATGGGTGATGAGGTCAAAATCAGATCGACGTTTTCCGCATTCGCAGTATCCAGCAACTGTTCCAGCGAACCGCTGGTCCGGTTTAACGTGCGAATCATCACTGACCCTGGCTCCGTCTGCCAGCGCTGGATAATCCAGGCCGTGGCCCCTGGGGAAAAGGTGGTCGCCATCACCAGCTCTTTACCCAGGACCTGGCAGCTCGCCGACAGCGACATAAAACAGAGCAAGAATGCCCAAAAACGCCCCCGGCCCAACAGTCTGTTTGTGATCCCGTTCATAATTACCAACATGTACAAAAAATAATATTGAGACAAAACTTACCCGTTTATCACCGCTGGGGGGAAGAATAAGGTTATTCGTAGAATAACCAAACGGAAAGTGACGACATCAGTAAAGAATACCCGAAAATGCAGTCTGAATTTGTTAATACCCGCACACGCCGATGATAAAAATGCCCGTGAAAGAATAGAATTGAAAATCCATTATTAAAAAAGAGTCAAAATCTGCCACGCCGCCCGCAAATTGAGTCAATAGTGACACATTTCATCAATTTGAGTTTCTTTGCCGTCTATTTCACTCTTCACTGCGAAAAATCCTGATATTCACATCAATAAAAAATTAGGTGATGATATGTTATCAATATTTAAGGCAGGACCAGCGGCGAATAAAGTCCCGGCGGAGAAAGTCCAGGCAACTTATGGCCGATACCGCATTCAGGCATTACTCAGCGTATTTCTTGGCTATCTTGCGTACTATATTGTGCGCAATAACTTCACGCTCTCGACTCCATACCTGAAGGAGCACCTGGATCTCAGCGCTACGCAGATTGGTTTACTCAGCAGCTGCATGCTTATTGCCTATGGGATCAGTAAAGGCATTATGAGCAGTCTGGCAGACAAGGCCAGCCCGAAAGTCTTCATGGCATGCGGCCTGATCCTGTGCGCTATCGTCAACGTAGGCCTGGGGTTCAGTACCGGATTCTGGATATTTGCCGCGCTGGTCGTTTTCAACGGTTTGTTTCAGGGGATGGGCGTTGGCCCTTCATTTATTACCATCGCTAACTGGTTTCCACGTAAAGAACGTGGACGCGTTGGCGCATTCTGGAATATCTCACACAACGTTGGCGGTGGTATTGTCGCCCCGATTGTTGGCGCCGCGTTTGCCATTTTGGGGAGCGAACACTGGCAAAGCGCCAGCTATATTGTTCCGGCCTGTGTTGCCGTACTGTTTGCTTTTATTGTGCTGATGCTGGGGAAAGGTTCACCACGCCAGGAGGGTTTACCGGCTCTGGAACAAATGATGCCGGAAGAAAAAGTCGTATTAAATTCCCGACACGCTGTCCAGGCGCCAGAAAATATGAGTGCCTTCCAGATCTTCTGCACCTATGTATTGCGTAATAAGAATGCCTGGTATGTTTCACTGGTAGACGTCTTTGTCTATATGGTGCGTTTTGGTATGATTAGCTGGCTGCCAATTTATTTATTAACCGAAAAACATTTCTCGAAAGAGCAAATGAGCATAGCTTTTCTGTTTTTCGAATGGGCGGCAATTCCTTCCACATTACTGGCGGGTTGGCTCACCGATAAACTGTTTAAAGGCCGTCGCATGCCGCTGGCCATGATCTGTATGGCGCTGATTTTCGTCTGCCTGATCGGTTACTGGAAAAGTGAATCGCTGCTGATGGTCACTATTTTTGCCGCCATCGTGGGTTGCCTGATTTATGTTCCGCAGTTCCTGGCCTCCGTTCAGACCATGGAAATCGTCCCCAGCTTCGCAGTAGGTTCTGCGGTAGGGTTACGCGGATTCATGAGCTACATTTTTGGCGCATCGCTGGGAACCAGCCTGTTTGGCGTGATGGTCGATAAAATGGGATGGCATGGCGGCTTCTATCTGTTGATGGGCGGGATTGTCTGCTGCATCCTGTTCTGCTACCTCTCCCATCGCGGCGCGCTGGAGCTCGAACAACAGCGGAAAAACGCTCAGCAAGAGGAAGCGTCACTCCAGTTGGCTGATGCCCGGTAGCCGATTTCAGTCTCGCAAAAAGTGCCAGCGATGCTGGCACTTCAATACATTCAGATAAAGCATAAATAGCTCAGCGTGATAATTTATTGCTTACCGTAACCCACCATAAAGCGGATGATCAAACCGCATGCTGGGGCAAGAAAAAGGAATAATCCGGTAACCATCTCGTTACCATTGGTCAACTGCATAGTAAAAACGTAAATTAATGCCGTGAGTATGGCCATGCCGATAAAAGCACTTATTGACGCCGCAGCCCCCATAACCTGCCAGATATAGCAACTGACGCTCAGAATGCTCAACGCGAGAAAGATCCAAAAATAGAACATAGCGATACCTCCTGTTTGCCGTAAAAATTTACGTAAGTCCTTACACTCCCTTGAGTTTATATTCTAAGACAGTTCCCAATGGTTCGCAATTTAAGCAACATTTTCGTTACAAAAATCACTCAATCGCTGACTAATAATTTATTCGACTCCCGTTTATTTAATCGTCATAAAAACAACGCATTATATATCGACTCATTTTTGACCTTAATCGCCGTAAAAACATTTACGCATCTTGAGTAATTATTTCTGGCTGACATTAATATTCGGGTGTACATTGAGCGTCCGATCATTCATGCCCCTTCCTGGTTTTGTCCTGACTCAGTTTTACACTCTTTACAGGAACCAATGTCGTTCATGGCGGCCTAACGATCAGTACAGACTGTAAAGCGGCAGACTAAAGAATCTTCGCGATACACCTATTTCGTATCAACAACAGGTGCTTATGTTCCCCCAATGTAAATTTTCACGCGCGTTTTTGCATCCGCGCTACTGGCTCACATGGTTTGGCGTCGGTGTGCTCTGGTTACTGGTACAACTTCCCTATCCCGTATTGTGTTTTCTTGGTACCCGTACAGGAACGCTGGCTCGTCCATTTTTAAAGCGCCGTGAATCTATTGCTCATAAAAATCTCGAACTCTGTTTCCCAAATCTGTCGCAAGAAGAAAGAGACAAACTGGTCGATGAGAACTTCCGTTCACTCGGCATGGCGCTGCTTGAAACGGGTATGGCCTGGTTCTGGCCGGATCGCCGGGTACGCAAATGGTTTGATGTAGAAGGGCTGGACAACCTGAAACGCGCACAGATGCAAAACCGTGGCGTGATGGTGGTAGGCGTACACTTTATGTCACTCGAGTTGGGTGGTCGCGTAATGGGACTTTGCCAACCGATGATGGCAACCTATCGCCCGCACAACAATAAGTTGATGGAGTGGATCCAAACCCGCGGTCGTATGCGCTCCAACAAGGCCATGATCGGCAGAAATAATCTGCGCGGTATTGTCGGCGCCCTGAAAAAAGGGGAAGCAGTATGGTTTGCCCCCGATCAGGACTACGGTCGTAAAGGGAGTTCATTCGCCCCCTTCTTCGCAGTCAAAAACGTCGCGACCACCAACGGTACTTACGTGCTGTCACGGTTATCGGGAGCAGCGATGCTGACCGTAACCATGGTGAGAAAAGCAGATAACTCCGGTTACCGCCTGTTCATCACGCCAGAAATGGAAGGTTATCCAACAGATGAAAGCCAGGCAGCGGCGTATATGAACAAAATTATCGAAAAAGAGATCATGCGCGCGCCCGAGCAGTATCTCTGGATCCACCGTCGCTTCAAAACTCGCCCGATGGGTGAAGCCTCGTTGTACATCTAAAAAGAAAGGCCGAAAGGCCTTTCTTTTTTTCTGCGCCTGAATTACTTCACGCCCCACTTGTTCTGTAATTCAGCCATTCGCTCATTGTAGTTACGGGCTATACACGCTGGCTTATCCTGCTCTTTCCAGCATTCGTTACGCCCTTTCACCCAGCCGCGTTGCTCTGCTTTGAGCGTCGGGTTATTACTCGATTTCACCAGCGCCTGCTTGTAGGACCCGTTCAATGCCAAATCCATGGCTGAGAGCGAAGGACTTTGACAGATAACCTCCTCGATACTGCCCTTTGCTACCGCAGAACAGGAAAAAGAAGGCCCGTTGCTGGTCGATTTCTTTGCCCCTGAAAAGTCGATATTGTCTTCAGGCAGGCAAATCCCGTGCTTACGATTAGGCCCGGTCCAGGAAACGTCCGGATTCCCGTCATCTTTACGGGAGATAGACACGGTATTGTTACCGCTTTTTGCTTCCCAGTAATTTTCATTGAAGGCCTTTACCGTCGCCTTAGTGCCATCAATCCAGATATTGCCTTTACCATCACTATTCACACCACCAATACTTGCGCAGCTGAAATTGAATGCCATCGGCGAGGCCGCCATCGACGTCACTGGCGTAAGAACGAGTGCTAACATCATTAATCTGGTCATTTTTAACCTTTTCATAATCTCATTCCGCGAAAAATTAACCGCATTAACATCATGGAGATATGAGAATTCTCCGAGTAAACATTCCGTCGCTCAATAGCAATTTATTACCGATAGAAATTAAACTGTCGCCGAATCACGACACTTGTAAGTTATTAAAATTAAATAAAAAAATGCCTCTTGTCTCACCTCATTTTTAGGCGTACATTAGCGCCGTCTGGAGCATAAAAGCTCAGAATTCTGAGGTGATGCAGACAAGCAAACGAAGGGAATTCTCCATTTCGTTTACGCGTGCATCAGCTCTCTGTCAGGTTAGCATATGTTCATTTAGACGTACCTCAGGTACGCGGAGAGATGAAAAGTGAAATATTTCTTTATGGGCATTTCTTTTATGGTCATCGTTTGGGCCGGTACTTTCGCCCTGATGATCTAAATTAAAAGACGCAGCAAATAAACAGGAGCCTGATGGCTCCTGTTTGCTTTTGGGGAAACGTGTTGTTAGTCGGTACTTTCAGTGGCCGATTTTGCACTGGCAGGCAGTAAGCCATCGGCGCGGAACATTGCTTTGATGCCACGGATCGCCTGGCGGGTACGGTCGCGGTTTTCAATTAACGCAAAGCGCACGTGCGTATCACCATAATCACCAAAACCAATCCCCGGCGAAACGCATACCTTCGCCTCGTTCAGCAGTTTCTTGGCAAATTCAAGTGATCCCATCGCGGCGTATTGCTCTGGGATTTTCGCCCAAACGTACATCGAGGCCTTGGGCATCTCGACCATCCACCCGGCTTCATGCAGCCCCTTAACCAGCACATCTCGACGACGTTTATATTGCTCAGCAATATCCCGCACGCACTGCTGATCGCCTTCCAGCGCGGCGATTGCTGCAACCTGCAACGGAGTAAAGGTTCCGTAATCGTGATAGCTCTTAATTCGAGCCAGCGCGTTCACCAGCGTTTTGTTACCTACCATAAAACCGATACGCCAGCCCGCCATGTTGTAGCTTTTCGATAGGGTGAAAAACTCCACCGCGACATCACGAGCGCCCGGTACCTCCATAATCGACGGCGCTTTCCAGCCATCGTAGACGATATCGGCATAGGCCAGGTCATGAACCACCAGCACGTCATAGCGTTTAGCCAAGGCCACAACTTTTTCGAAGAACTCCAGCTCGACGCACTGCGCAGTCGGGTTGGAAGGAAAACCTAAGATCATCATCTTCGGTTTCGGGTAGCTTTCGCGAATCGCGCGCTCCAGCTCATTAAAGAAATCGACGCCTTCGACCAGCGGCACTGAGCGTACCTGCGCGCCGGCAATCACCGCGCCATAAATATGGATCGGATAGCTCGGGTTCGGTACGAGGACCGTATCGCCGTGATCCAGCGTGGCCAGCATCAGGTGCGCCAATCCTTCTTTCGAGCCAATCGTCACAATCGCTTCGGATTCCGGATCGATCTCAACGTCATAGCGTTCCTGGTACCAACGGGAAATAGCCCGACGCAGACGCGGAATGCCGCGCGAGGTGGAGTAACCGTGCGTATCCGGGCGCTGCGCCACGGTACAGAGTTTTTCGACAATGTGAGGAGGCGTGGCCCCATCCGGGTTCCCCATGCTGAAATCGATAATATCTTCGCCGCGCCGACGCGCAGCCATCTTCAGTTCAGCAGTAATGTTAAAAACGTAAGGGGGAAGACGATCAATACGCGTAAAGCGACGTTCAGGGCGGGAGTCAGCCATAATATCCTCAGATTAACGTTAGCGCCCGGACCGTCCGAGCGACGCTGCCACGATGGTGGCACGTTTAGAAAATAGCCTGAATAATTTCCTTCTGTCGAGAGGCAAAACAAAATATTTTTTATTGAGATAAAAGAGGAAGTGCCAGAAAAAATGAGGAATTAAAATTTTTCACACTCCGCTTAAAATTACCACCATTTAACATTTTATTGTTAAACATATTACTTTGTGCGCTCCGTTGACAGGACAGGCATTGTAAATACAACAACCATGCAACAATCCCCTTTTAATATTAAGGTTTTTCCCCATTAGCTACAGGCTGCGGGTGTGCTGGTCATCCAGCCTCAGGTTACCTATCATAGAGGTTTAACCCTTGCGCAAGAGTCACCCGTGCACGAAATATTCAATATGCTGCTGGCGGTATTCGACCGGGCAGCGCTGATGCTGTTCTGTCTGTTTTTCCTGATTCGTATCCGCCTGTTTCGCGAACTGTTGCACAAGTCAGCCCACTCCCCGAAAGAGCTGCTCGCCGTTACCGCGATTTTCTCAATGTTTGCCCTGTTCAGTACCTGGTCCGGCGTACCGGTTGAAGGCTCACTGGTTAACGTACGTATTATCGCCGTCATGTCAGGGGGAATTCTGTTCGGTCCCTGGGTCGGTATTATTACAGGCCTGATCGCGGGCACCCACCGCTACCTGATCGACATCGGCGGCGTAACCGCCCTGCCCTGCTTTATCACCAGCATTCTGGCAGGCTGCATTGCCGGCTGGATCAACCGTAGGATCCCCAAAGCGCAGCACTGGCGTGCGGGTATTTTAGGCGGAATGCTGTGCGAATCTCTGACCATGATCCTCGTCGTCGCCTGGGCGCCCACCGCCGAACTGGGGCTGGATATCGTCTCGAAAATCGGCATCCCAATGATTCTTGGTAGTGTCTGCATTGGTTTTATCGTCATGCTGGTGCAAAGCGTGGAAGGCGAGAAAGAAGCCAGCGCCGCGAAGCAGGCTAAGCTGGCTCTGGATATCGCCAACAAAACTCTGCCACTTTTTCGCCAGGTCAATAGCGAATCGCTTCGCCAGGTGTGCGAAATTATTCGCCATGATATCCATGCTGATGCCGTCGCTATTACCAACACCCAGCACGTGCTGGCCTACGTTGGCGTGGGTGAACTTAACTACCGCGATAACGATGATTTCGTCAGTCCGACTACGCAACAGGCGATCAATTACGGAAAAATCATCATTAAAAACAATGATGAAGCGCACCGTACGCCGGAAATACACTCCATGCTGGTGATTCCGCTTTGGGAGAAAGGTGTTGTCACCGGTACGCTAAAAATCTACTACTGTCACGCCCACCAGATAACCTCCTCGTTGCAGGAAATGGCCATCGGCCTGTCGCAAATTATCTCGACTCAGCTGGAAGTCTCCCGGGCGGAGCAGCTACGCGAAATGGCAAATAAGGCAGAGCTGCGTGCGCTACAAAGTAAAATAAATCCCCATTTCCTGTTTAACGCCCTGAACGCAATTTCATCGTCGGTGCGGCTGAATCCAGACACTGCGCGCCAGCTGATTTTTAATTTATCGCGCTATCTTCGCTATAATATTGAATTAAAAGACGATGAGCAGATCGACATCAAAAAAGAGCTATATCAAATCAAGGATTACATCGCCATCGAACAGGCCCGTTTTGGCGACAAGCTGACGGTTATTTATGATATCGATGAAGAGGTAAGCTGTTATATTCCCAGCCTGCTGATTCAGCCGCTGGTAGAGAACGCTATCGTCCATGGGATTCAGCCCTGCAGAGGAAAAGGGGTGGTCACTATCAGCGTTGCGGAGTGCGGTAATCGGGTACGAATTGCCGTGCGGGATACGGGCCACGGTATCGATCCAAAAGTGATTGAACGGGTCGAATCCAATGAAATGCCGGGCAATAAAATTGGTCTGTTGAATGTGCATCATCGCGTTAAGCTGCTCTACGGCGAGGGCCTCCATATCCGCCGTCTGGAGCCAGGCACTGAGATTGCCTTTTATGTGCCTAATCAGCACTCGCCCGCAGCCGCACCGGCCACATTGTTGCTTTAACCAGGAGTGAAGTCGTGAAAGTCATCATTGTTGAAGATGAATTCCTGGCCCAACAGGAACTTAGCTGGCTGATAAAAGAGCACAGCCAGATGGAGATTGTCGGCACATTTGACGACGGTCTGGACGTGCTGAAATATCTCCAGCACAACCGCGTTGACGCCATTTTTCTGGATATCAATATTCCCTCGCTGGATGGCGTCCTGTTGGCGCAAAACATCAGCCAGTTCGCGCACAAGCCCTTTATTGTCTTTATTACCGCGTGGAAAGAGCACGCTGTTGAAGCCTTTGAACTGGAGGCCTTTGACTACATCCTGAAGCCGTATCAGGAATCACGCATCGTCGGCATGCTGCAAAAGCTGGAAGCAGCCTGGCAGCAACAGCAAACGGGAACCTCGCCTGCCAGTCCGGTGACCCGCGAAAACGATACGATCAATCTGATCAAAGATGAGCGGATCATCGTGACCCCGATCAACGACATCTACTACGCAGAAGCCCATGAAAAGATGACGTTTGTCTACACCCGCCGCGAATCGTACGTGATGCCGATGAACATCACTGAATTTTGCAGCAAATTGCCTGCTTCGCATTTCTTCCGCTGCCACCGCTCGTTCTGTGTGAATCTGAATAAAATCCGCGAGATCGAACCCTGGTTTAACAACACCTACATTTTGCGCTTAAAAGATCTGGAATTTGAAATCCCGGTGAGTCGGAGTAAAGTGAAAGAGTTCAGGCAGTTAATGCACTTATAGCGCAGAGAAAGAGCGATGAAAGAGCCAGGCCTCCCCGCAGACCAACAGTTTTTCGCCGATCTGTTCAGCGGCCTGGTATTGAACCCGCAGCGTCTTGGCCGCGTGTGGTTCGCGACCCAGCCCACCACGTTTCCGTCCGGCAGTTTGTGTATTGACCTTCCGCGCCTCGATATCGTGCTGCGTGGCGAATACAGTAATCAACTGGAAAAACAGCAGCATAGTCTACCTGAAGGCGACATGCTGTTTATCCCGGCGAAAGCGGCGAATTTGCCCGGTAGCGATAAGCCCGTGATGCTACTGAGTCTGGTGTTTTCTCCGGCCTGGCTGGGGCTCTCTTTTTACGATAATCGAACGGCATCGCTGTTACGTCCGATCCGCCGTATTGAGTTACCACATCCGCAGCGCGGCGAAGGCGAGGCGATGCTCACCGCATTAACCCATTTAAGCCGCTCTTCTCAGGCCCAGGATATTATTCAGCCGCTGGTGCTTAGCCTGCTGCATCTGTGTCGTAGCGTGGTGAATACCCGCCCTGACACAGAGCGTCCGCGCGCTGAATTTCTCTATCACAGTATGTGTAACTGGGTGCAGGATAACTATGCCCAACCGCTGACCCGGGAAAGCGTAGCGCAGTTTTTTAATATCACGCCCAACCACCTGTCAAAAGTGTTTGCCCAGCACGGCACCATGGGGTTCGTCGAGTACCTGCGGTGGGTCAGAATGGCGAAGGCGCGCATCATCTTACAGAAATACCATCTGTCGATTAGCGAAGTCGCACAGCGGTGCGGGTATCAGGACAGTAATTATTTCTGCCGCCTGTTCCGGCGTCAGTTTGGCCTGACGCCGGGAGAGTACAGCGTACGTTTTCAGTCAGCACGTTAAGTGAGACAACACCAACAGGTTAGTAATATCCGTTTGCATCGTTGTAAAATAACGGCATGTAGCTCCCCCTGCAGGCTTACTCAATAAAGTGAATATGCGATGAAAAACAGACGTGCACTCTCCCTGATGTGTTTTCAGATGCTGGAATCAGGTGCGGATCGTCAGACCGTGAAAAGAGCCCTTACCTCCCGCCGTGTTAAAGCTCGCCAGGCGGTAGTTCTGCTCTGTAAGCAAGAAATGACGCTCTTAAGAGCCGGGAAACTGCCGGTGCCAAACGCGCCGCATTGATGATGTCGCTTTCCGGTCGCGTTCATCCAGCCTGCAACCAGATCGTCGCAGGCTGGAGAGCGCTCTTTCAATGAAGCTTAAAACGTCAGTTCCGCCTCCAGCAACGCGAGAATACTGTCGGCATTTTCAGCGGCAAACAACGACTGGCGGAACGGCTTGTTCACCAGCTTACGCGCCAGCTGCGAGAAGACCTTCACGTGGTTAATGCCTTCATCAGCCCCCAGCGTCAGCATGATAACCAGTTCCACTTCGCCCATCTCTGACTGCCAGTCAACGGGATGAGCAAGCCGGGCAATACTGATGCTGGAATGGCGGATCCACTGGGACTTAGTGTGCGGAATAGCCACACCAAAACCGACAGCAGTGGTGACTATCTCTTCGCGCTGCCAGATATCTTCCTCCAGCTCAAACGGATGTTCAGTTCGCCCATTAACACCCAGATTGCCGCACAGAAACTGAATCACCTGCTCTTTGTTACTCAGAGATTCACCAACAAAGATGTTCTCCCGCGCCAGCAGCGGACGCACGTCTTTCTGCGGTGCAAACTGGTTGAGCAGATCTTCTATCTCTTGAGCGCTACGGCACTCACAGGCCCGTATGGCGAGTTCACGGCATGCCTGGCCCTCCAGTTGACGAAGCTGACTTTTCACCGCCGGAATACGTGGACTGCTCATGCTCAGCTCGTCGAGTCCTAAGCCCAGCAGCAGCGGTAAATAGCGTCCTTCGCCCCCCAGTTCGCCGCAAATGCCCACCCATTTACCACGTTCGTGCGCCACGCGGACAATCTGCTGCAACATTCGCAGGAACGACGGCGTAATCGGGTTGTACAACGGCGAAACGCGCGGGTTATTACGATCGACGGCGTACAGGTACTGGGTCATGTCGTTTGAACCAATACTGAAGAAATCCACCTCATCGCAGAAATGGTCGATGATGTAACACACCGACGGCACTTCAACCATAATCCCCAATGAAATTGTCGGAGCATGGCGTAAACCGTCGGCTTTCAGTGCCACCAGCGCTTTTTGCAGTTCGCTTTTTACCCACAAAATCTGGTCAAGGCTGTGCACCATTGGGATCATCAGCTGCGCATTGCCGAAGGTTGCCGCACGTAAGATGGCGCGCAGTTGCGTGCGAAACAGTCCGGCAAACTCTGGATAAATTCGCACCGCGCGGTAGCCCAGGAAAGGATTCTCTTCCTGCGGAATATTGAGGTAACGGATATTTTTATCCCCCCCAATATCCATGGTGCGAAAGATAACCGGCTTGTCGCCCGCGGCCAATAAGACCTGCTGGTAGGCTTCAAACTGTTCCTGCTCGTCGGGAGCGCTGTCGCGGTCCATAAACAGCATTTCAGTACGAAACAGCCCAATCCCTTCCGCGCCATTGGCAAACGCCCCCGGCGCTTCCAGCGCGGTACCGATATTCGCTGCAACGTCAATACGCTGATTATCTTTGGTCAGCGCGGGCTGAGCGGCATCCAGCGCCTGCCGCCGCTGGCATTCATCGGCCAGCTTCTGCGCAATCGCGTAATAACCGCGAACCGCATCGTCTGGATTGATGGCCAGTACCCCACAGCGGGCATCCAGTACCGCATGCTGCCCTGCATAGCGGCTAATGGCCTCCAGCGGCAAGCCGCTAAGCACCGGTATAGTCGACGCGCGAGCGAGGATCAGGGTATGCGATGTGCGCCCTGTTTTCTCCAGGATCATGCCTGACAGATGCTGCAAATTGAGGCTTAAAAACTGGCTGGGTGTCAAATCCTCAGCGACCAGAATCGTCGGCTTATTCAGCACCAGCGCATTGCGCGGACGTCTTTCAGGCCAGGTGATATGCAGCAGCTGTTCGCTGATATCACGGATATCGCTAACGCGCTCGCGCAGGTAATCGCTACCGGAGGCCGACAGCTTGTCGCACACCTGCTCCATATTGGCGATAATCGCCGCCCCTAACCCCAGATGCTGCTCCAGCATTAAGCGACGAATATTCCCGGCAAACTCGTCGTCCTGAATCAGAGACAGATGGGCGCTGAGGATGGTTTTACTCTCACCCTCACGCTCGCGCAGTTGCTGATTGAGCTGTTCGGCAAGCGTCGCCAGACTATGCTCCAGCCGGGTATTGTCTTCCGCACTCGGCGCAATTGCGCGATAGCTTTCCAGATTATCGCTCTGCCAAAGCGTGAGCGAACCTGCCCCCACGCCTCCTGCCAGCACGGTGCCATAAAGAAGGTCTGGGTTGAGGCGAATCAGCGAACGCGGCAACGGATGCGCCGCCAGTTCTGCCGGCGTCGGCTGAACGCTGTCGCTGTCAATAAACCGGTGCAGGAGGTACTCCTCTAGCGCTCGCCGGGCCTGTTCTTCATCGCGACCGGTGATGGTTAAGCTACAACTGTCATTAAACAGCGTCCCGGTGCCAATCAGCGCCAGCGAGCTTTTCGCATCAGCCCTAGCGTTCTGGCGATGGTTAAGAAATATCACCTCACTTTGCCACTGGCTGCACTGCTCTTTCAGCTCCCACGCCGGACGCGCATGCAGGCCATTGGGTAGCGGGCAAAGAAATTGAATCGTTAGCATAACAACTCCTGTTTAGCGCGAAATCAGCACCTGAAATCCGTCAGATGAACCACGGTTTCGCACGTAAGATGTGAAAGAAGAGCCGACAACAACTGCTGCGTCTGGATGATGTCACGGCAGTCGGCAATCGACGCCGCGCAGTGTCCATGCCGCGTAGCTGGCCCCATGACAACCGTGGGGATCCCCGTGCCGCTTACGTGCACCGCCCCGCCATCAGTGCCGCCGTTACTGAACATGTCAAGCTGCAGGGTAATGCCCGCATCGGTGGCCACGCTTTCAACCCACGCCGTCAGCTTTGGCGAGGCAATCAGCGATTTATCGCTTAACACCAGCATCGGGCCATTACCAATCTGCCGATGGTTGGCCGCACCATGATCAAAGTTTTTGGCCCAGCAGGCGGTATCCAGCACGATCGCCACATCCGGGGCGACCGCACGTGCTGCCGTTTGCCCTCCGCGCAGTCCCACTTCTTCACTGGAACTGGCCACCAGCCAGACCTCACATGGGAGAATGGCGTTATGCCATTCGCGCAGCAGCGCCACCAGCAAATAACATCCAAGTCGATCATCAAAGGCTTTGCCCATGACTCGCTGGTGCGGCAAAACCTGAAACGTCGTGTCAAAGGTGACGCGATCGCCAGGGC
This sequence comes from Citrobacter sp. Cb004, assembly GCF_030337065.1. Lineage (NCBI taxonomy): Bacteria > Pseudomonadati > Pseudomonadota > Gammaproteobacteria > Enterobacterales > Enterobacteriaceae > Citrobacter > Citrobacter sp. Cb004. The sequence continues at coordinate 318,881 of NZ_JAOWCH010000070.1, forward strand.
GTACGCCGGCCTGAAGTACCTCGTCATAAGACCGCGCGCCAATGTCCACCTGCAGCGCACTGACGTCATTACCGCTGCGATCTCCGTCGAGCAGACCGGGAATTTTGCTCTCTTCACGGGTAGTGATCCGCACCGGCTGCAATTGCCTGGCCGCCATACGCACATTTCCCACCGGTAATACGTCGATCGCTCCTTCGCTGGAAATACTGCGCACGATAAATCCCACTTCATCCATATGCGCGCAGATCATTACCTTCGGACCGGTTGATTCATTCAGACGGATCAGCACCGATCCCAGGCCGTCAAAGCGCACCTCTTTATGCAGACGATCCGCCTCTTCAAGCAGGATCTGCCGCACTTCCTGTTCTGAAGAGGCGATCGCGTCCGCCTCACTCAGCGCCTTCAGTAGCGATAAGTCCATTACGCTTCTCCCGTGTGTAACAATGTTTTCGCCATGGTGTAGAGCACCTCGCCGCCGTCTGGCGTAACCAGCACCACGTCCTCAATACGCACGCCTCCCTGCCCCGGCAGATAAATACCCGGCTCAACTGTGAGCAGCATGCCAACCGCCAGAGGCGTCGCGTCGGTGGGGGAAAAACGGGGATTTTCATGCACCTCAATGCCGATAGCGTGTCCGGTATTGTGACCAAACTCATCGCCATAGCCCGCCTGCGTAATGACCTGCCTGGCTGCGGCGTCAACCTCATGGCAACGCCGACCTGGTCGAATTGCCGCCACCGCCGCACGCTGCGCCGCCAGGACAATCTGATACACGGAAAACAGCGGGCTTTCTTGCGCTGGCTGGTTTGCGTCTGGGATGCGAAAGGTTCTCGTCATATCCGAACAATAGCCCTGATACTGCGCGCCAAAATCCAGAGTGATGAACTCACCCGCCTCGACACGCTTGTCGCTGGCTTTACCGTGCGGCAGCGCGCCGCGCCAGCCGCTGGCGACAATGGTGTCAAAAGAGGGTTTGTCTGCACCGAGCGTGCGCATGTACCACTCCAGTTCAGCGGCGATTTCGCGCTCACTGAAGCCGGGTTGAATAAAGCGGCGAATATGTTCAGCACTAAGGTCAGCTATCCGGCAGGCTTCGCGAATGCAGGCTATCTCCTGCGCCGTTTTTACCTGCCGGAGCACATCCGGCACGGCACTCACTAGTCGGGCACGCAGTTTGCCCGACCATCCATTCACCGTATTCCAGCTTACCTGCTCGCCTTCAAATCCCACCGTCTGCAGCTTTTCGTCAGCAATAATGTGATTCACCCGTGAATACAGCGTCTGCGCGCCATCAAGTAGATGGATCTGATAGCCCTGAGTACGCGTGGCAACATCGGTGTAGTAACGGGCGTCGACCAGAATATGCGCGCTTTGATGGCTGATAAACACAAACCCTGAACCGCTGGAGATCCCCATATGCGGCTGTTTATTCTGCCGCGATGACAGCAGCATCGCATCGAGATGTTGCGCCGTTAGCCAGTCACGCAGCGAGGCAAGTAAGCTCATGGTCACAATCCTTCTAATCAGAGGCTTTCAATCAGCAATTTGCCTTTGCGGTACATCATGTTGCGCAGGAACACCACCATCAGCGCCGTAATCACCGCACCTAACAGGATCCCCGCCATATAGACGCCGAGGTTAGTGACCAGCGGCCATGCCCAGATAGCCGATTCCGGGAACCACTGCACCGCCCCCAGCCAGACGGCAGCCGTCGATCCGACAATAGCGCCAACCATATAGGATGGAATTGCCGTGATGGGGCTTTCCAGCGCAAACGGGATCGCCCCTTCGCTGATGCCCATAAACGCGAGGAACATTGCCGTTTTCCCTTGCGGGTAGAGCTGTGCGCTGAACAGGCGTTTGCCGGTTAAGCGCCGATCGAGAAGCGTAGCCAACCCGAGGCCAATTGGAGGAATCACGATGGCAATAGAGCGTGCGGTTACCGGCAGAACGTGATCGGTAGTAAAGCTGAAGGCGACAAATCCTGCGGCTTTATTAATCGGACCGCCGAGGTCAATCGCCGTTGCCGCAGAAATCCCCATCGCGTACATCAGCGTGCCTTTCTCTCCAGCTGCCGTCAGCAGTGAACGAATTCCGCCGTTGATCCACCCGCCAAACGGCGTTATCACGTAATACATCGCCAACATGACGAAGATCGCGGAAAGAATGGGCAGTAAAAAGGTGGTTTTGAATGCCAGCAGGAAATCAGGCAACTGGATTTTTTGGTTCATCCACTTCACCAGATACCCGGCGACAATCGAGATAATCAGCGCGCCAATAAAGGTTGACGGGACGGGGGCACTGGTTGCCCATTGCAGCGTCGCTGGGTCAAAATTCAGTATCTGTGTGGGCTGAGTGGACATCAGTCCACCAATGAACCCAGCCGGAAACGCCAGCTTACCGCCGATAGAGTTGGCGACAAACGCGGCAAACATCGGAATAGCAAAACCAAACAGCACGCCGCCAAAAGATTGCGACAGCCAGGCAAACTTCAGTAATGAGAGATTAAAACCGCTGAATTTTCCGCTGTTCAGCGCATCCATGATGCCGGTGTCAGCAGGTATATCGAGCCAGCTATAGGCGATCAGTTGCGAGAAGGCGAGAATTACCCCGCCCATAATTAACGTCGGTACCATGCGCGAAATACCCGACATCACATGCTGCGGAAGTTCGCCCCAGAAGCTATTGTGGGAGGCCGGTGGATTTTTTATTGCCGCTGCCGCACCAGATGCGCCAGGCACAACGGTTGCACTGCGTTTTTTAATGGCCATACGTAATTCCCTGTCGATAATTATTGTTGTTCAGCGGCAACCATCTCTTCGATCTCTTTGATGATGCCGGCTGCATTTTTTATCGCGTCCTGTAACGTAATTTCGTAGACGTCACGCGACTCAAAACGCTCGTTATCTTCCGGAGTAACGGCAACAGAATGGATGATCAACGTTGCCTCAGCGATATCCTGCGCCGTCAGGCGATTTTGAATTCCGTCCGCACCCTGGGTTTCAATTTTCACTTCATAACCCGCTTCAACCGCGGCTTCTTCCAGCGCCTGAGCCGCCATAAAGGTATGGGCCAGCCCCATTGGGCACGCGCAAACGGCAATCAGTTTTTTGCTCATAATCATTTCCTCGTAATAGTTAACGAGTGAAATTATGGTCCGGGGAAAGTAACGACCGTTATCAGACAAATAATGCTTTTACTGGACAAATAATCCCGCCATTCGGAAATGTGACGAAGGTCGGAAAGGCGGGCGGCAGGCATAAAAAAACCGCGTAATAACGCGGTCTTGCGGGATATGTGTAAGCCGGATAAGCGCTGTGCACCGTCCGGCGTTGGTCTTACAAAATATGGCCCAGCGTCTGGCGCAGATGCGCACCGGAACCAAGCAGGCCCGGGTTATCATGCACGATCAGATATACCGGAATATCCTGTACGTAGGCTTTAAAACGCCCCTTATCTTCAAAACCACCACGGAAACCCGAAGCTTTAAAGAAGTCGAGGAAGCGCGGTACGATGCCGCCCGCGATGTACACACCGCCAAACGTGCCCAGCGTTAACGCCAGATCGCCGCCAAAACGCCCCATGATGACGCAGAACAGCGACAGCGCGCGACGACAGTCGATACAGGAATCAGCCAGCGCACGCCCGGTGATATCCTTTGGCTGCAGATTTTCCGGCAGGCGCCCGTCTGATTTGACGATGGCGCGATACAGATTAACCAGCCCCGGACCTGACAGTACGCGCTCTGCGGAAACGTGACCAATTTCCGCACGCAGGACCTCAAGGATAATCCCTTCTTCTTCGCTGTTAGGCGCAAAATCCACGTGACCGCCTTCACCGGGCAGGCTAACCCAGCGTTTATCTACATGCACCAAATGCGCCACGCCGAGTCCGGTACCTGCGCCATAGACAGCAATCGGCTTGCCTTCAACAGGCTCCGCACCGCCAAACTGGATCAAATGCTCTTTCTTCAGCATCGGGATCGCCATCGACACGGCGGTGAAATCATTGATGATTTCCAGATGGCTGAAGCCCAGATTTTTTTTCATCTCAGCAATAGAGAATGCCCAGGTATGGTTGGTCATTGCCACCCAGTCACCGGTAATCGGACAGGCAATGGCAATACAACCATCCTCGACGCTGACGCTATGCTCATCCAGGTATACGCGTACTACCGCCTCGAGGCTTGGGTAATCCAGCCCGGAATAGGTTTTTGCCTGCGAAATCTCGCCGCTGGCAATGTCGCACAGAGCAAGACGCGCGTTGGTGCCGCCAACATCACCTACTAAAGCATATTTTGTCATTCTTCCACTGCTCCGCTAAAGTCAGAATAAATCTTTGCCACACTGTAAATTCATGGGGGCATAACAACAACGCCCTGAAGGCTGATGCCCGTGGAAAATCGATCCAGATCACATAATTACTTTATCGTTTCAGCACCATTTGCAGCGATGCGGTTGCGCAGGCTGTGCAAACTATGTCTATGACTCTGTTTTAAGGAATAGAATATGCTTCATCCACGAGCCAGAACGATGCTCTTGCTATCAACTCCTGCGCTAATTATTGGTATTGCCTCCAGCCTGGTGTTGATTGTTGTGATGAAAGTGGCGTCCGTTTTACAGCAATTTTTGTGGGAACGCCTGCCCGTTAGCATCGGTATTGCCCAGGACTCTCCGCTGTGGATTATCGGCATGCTGACGCTCACGGGGATCATGGTCGGGTTAGTTATTCGCTACAGCCAGGGTCACGCGGGACCGGATCCTGCCTGTGAGCCGTTAATTGGAATGCCGGTCCCCACCTCAGCAATTCCGGGCTTGCTGGCAGCGCTCATCCTCGGCCTGGCGGGTGGCGTCAGTTTGGGTCCGGAACACCCGATCATGACCGTGAATATCGCACTGGCTGTGGCGCTCGGCAGCCGTATGTTTCCCCGCATTGCTAAGCTGGACTGGACCATCCTCGCCTCTGCCGGCACCATCGGCGCGCTATTTGGCACCCCCGTTGCCGCCGCGCTGGTCTTTTCACAAACGCTGAATAGCTCGGACAATGTTCCTTTGTGGGATCGCCTGTTTGCGCCGTTAATGGCCGCCGCCACGGGCTCGCTGACCACCAGTCTGTTTTTTCACCCCCATTTTTCACTGCCCATCGCGCACTACACGCAGATGCACGTGATCGATATCCTCAGCGGTGCGGTCGTTGCCGCCATCGCCATTGCCGCCGGGATGGTGGCTGTCTGGTGTCTGCCGCGTTTACACCATTTAATGCATCGATTGAAACACCCGGTCCTGATTCTTGGGGCTGGCGGCTTAATCCTCGGCATTTTAGGCGTTATCGGCGGACCGCTTACCTTGTTTAAAGGTCTGGACGAAATGCAGCAAATGGCATTTAGCCAGACGCTGGGAGCATCGGATTATTTCATGCTCGCCGTGATCAAATTGGCGGCATTAGTGGTTGCAGCTGCGAGTGGTTTTCGCGGCGGGCGAATTTTCCCGGCAGTATTCGTTGGGGTCGCGCTTGGCCTGATGCTGCACGCCCACGTTGAAGCGGTGCCAGCGGCCATTACCGTCTCCTGCGCGATTCTTGGACTGGTGCTGGTCGTCACCCGTGACGCCTGGCTGAGCCTGTTTATGGCAGCAGTGGTGGTGCCAGATTCCACCCTGCTGCCGCTCCTGTGCATCGTCATGCTGCCCGCCTGGCTGCTGCTGGCGGGCAAACCGATGATGGTCGCCGAGCGTACCGATAAGTAGTTAGCCTCCGTTACGCGTTTCCAGCGCACGGGTCACCGTGCGCAATAGCTCAGGAAGATCGGCTTTCGGTAGTACCACCTCAATTAACGACAATCGTTGCGGATGGGACAAACGGGCCAGCACTTCCTCCAGTTGTAACGCCTGCTCCACACGCCAGCACTCCGCCTGACATTCACGACGAAACGCCTGCGGCACCTGCGTCCAGTTCCAGGCGGCGATATCGTTATAGCGCTGATTTGCCCCATGTATGGCCCGCTCCACGGTATAGCCGTCATTATTTAGCAGCAAAATAACGGGAGATTGCCCGTCTCTGAGCATAGAGCCCAGTTCCTGAATGGTGAGCTGCGCCGCACCATCGCCAATAATCAGGATCACCCGGCGGTCCGGGCAGGCGGTTTGCGCGCCAAATGCAGCCGGGAGCGCGTAGCCGATAGACCCCCACAGCGGCTGAACCAGCACCTCCGCTCCACCGGGTAGCGTGAGCGCAGCCGCGCCAAATGCAGCGGTCCCCTGGTCGACGAGGATAATGTCATTGGGCGCCAGATACTGCTGCACCGTATACCAGAAATTTTCCTGCGTCAGAGGTCCCTTCTCAACCTGAATACGTCTAACTGGCGGGCGTTCTGGCGGCAGTGAAAAAGACATCTCCAGACACAGCTCCCGCAAGGTGGTTACCGCCTGCTCCATCGGAACGTTAAACCAAAGGTTTCCAATCCGTGAGGCATGTGGCTGCACCTCAATCGTGCGCTCCTGTGGTAACTGTTGCGTAAACCCGGCGGTCAAAGTGTCAACAAATTGTGTGCCAACACACACTATCGTGTCGGCATCTTCTATCGCCTGACGTACATAGTCGCTGCTGGCTCCAGCGCTGTAGGTGCCGACAAACGCCGGATGACGCTCATCGAATAGCCCTTTGCCCATCAACAACGTGGCGTGGGCCATCGGCGTTTCCGCCATCCAGCGTTGCAATACCGGCTGCAGGCCAAAGCGTTGCGCGAGAACGTCTGCCAGAAGCGCTACGCGCGGGCTGTCCAGTAACCGCTCGCGGGCATGGTAGCGAAACGCTTCTGCCACGCTGCTTTCTGGCTCGCTCAGAGGAACAATTAGGATGTCATTCGGAGGCGTGGTGCGCTGTTTTGCCACATCAGCAGGTAACATCAGATAGCCCGGTCTGCGTTCGATGAGCATTGTTCGCAGCACGCGGTCAATTTCATAACAGGCGTTTTGTTCATCCAGCACTGCGCTGGCCGTCGTCACCGCCTGCTGCATACGATAAAAATGCTGAAAATCACCGTCCCCAAGGGTGTGATGCATCAACTCCCCACGACGTTGAGCACCGCGACAGGGCGCGCCAACAATATGCAAAACAGGAACATATTCCGCATAGCTTCCCGCGATACCGTTAATCGCGCTTAACTCACCTACGCCAAACGTGGTGAGCAGCGCCCCCACCCCGGATACCCGGGCATAGCCATCCGCAGCATAAGCCGCATTCAACTCGTTCGCACACCCGACCCAACGTACGCTGGGATGTTCAATCACGTGATCAAGAAACTGCAAATTATAATCGCCAGGCACACCAAAGAGATGGCCAACACCACAGCCTGCCAGCCTGTCCAGCAGATAATCAGCAACGGAATACGGGGTTTGCATGACAGCTTTCCTTCTGACGGTAACCTCATGTTGAGTATCGAAGAACTGTGATGACTGTCCAGGAAAGTCGCTGTGAAGGGGGTGGAAAGCAAGATGTACAGTTTTCATCCCTAAATTTAATTGCAGCTGGCCTTGTGTAAACGTATACACTCAAAGTCACACCTTATCTGACAGGAGGCTATATGGCTTATCAGGCTGCTGAAAATCGTTATCAGACAATGGAGTACCGCCGCTGTGGTCAGAGCGGCCTCAAGCTCCCGATTGTATCACTGGGGTTGTGGCACAATTTTGGTGATACCACGCAGGTCGAGAACAGTCGGGCGCTGTTACAGCGTGCATTCGATCTGGGGATCACCCATTTTGATCTGGCGAATAACTATGGTCCACCGCCGGGTTCAGCGGAGCGAAATTTTGGTCGCATCCTGCAGGAAGATTTTTTACCGTGGCGAGATGAGCTGATCATCTCCACCAAAGCGGGTTACACCATGTGGGAAGGCCCTTACGGGGACTGGGGCTCACGCAAATACCTGATTGCCAGCCTCGACCAAAGCTTGAAGCGTCTGGGGCTGGAGTATGTCGATATCTTCTACCACCATCGCCCCGACCCTGAAACACCGCTCAGAGAAACCATGCGCGCGCTGGATCATATCGTCCGTCAGGGCAAAGCGCTGTACGTAGGCCTCTCTAACTATCCGGCTGAACTTGCCAGGCAAGCGATTGAAATACTGGACGATTTAGGTACGCCATGCCTTATTCATCAGCCCAAATATTCTATGTTTGAGCGTTGGGTCGAAGAGAGCCTGCTGTCGCTTTTACAGGAAAAAGGCGTCGGTAGTATCGCCTTCTCACCGCTGGCTGGCGGGCAGTTAACCGACCGCTATCTGAACGGTATTCCTGCGGATTCTCGCGCCGCAAGCACCAGCCGTTTTCTGAATCCGGACCAGATCACCCCACAAAAACTGGAAAAAGTTCGAGCGCTGAACGCACTGGCAGAGCGACGGGGACAAAAGCTGTCTCAGATGGCGCTCGCGTGGGTTCTTCGGGAAGACAAAGTTACGTCTGTGCTGATTGGCGCCAGTAAACCGGCGCAAATTGAAGATGCCGTCGGCATGCTGGCAAACCGTCACTTTACGCCTGAAGAGTGCGCGGAGATTGATGCCATTCTGAGTCGGTTGAAATAAAGACACATTTATTAACAAAAAGTGCTCTCACTTGCGATTTAAGAGTTGTGGCGATGAAACGGGGCTTTACTGCCCCGTAATATTACGTTAACAGGCCGGCTACGGCTCGATCGTGAAGGAGAGAAAACATGTTCAGGTCACTGATTCTGGCGGCAGTCTTAATGGCTTTTACACCGCTGGCCGCGAACGCTGGCGAAATCACCCTGCTGCCATCAATAAAATTGCAAATTGGCGATCGCGATAATTACGGTAACTACTGGGATGGCGGCCGCTGGCGCGACCGGGATTACTGGCACCATAACTATGAGTGGCGCAAAAACCGCTGGTGGCGTCATGACAACGGCTACCATCGTGGCTGGGATAAACGCAAAGCTTATGAACGCGGCTACCGAGAAGGCTGGAATGACCGTGACGACCATCGCGGTCGTGGGCGCGGCGGTCACGGGCATCGTCATTAAGAAAAGGAACCTGTGGTAACAGAGAATTTTTAACAATGGCAAAGGGTTCCGTTCACCGTATATTCATTGTTTCTCTGAACCCCTCATTCCCGTAACGGGCAAGGGAGGCTCACCGTCTCCCTTGCCACCCAGGCTTCCGGCAGGAAAAATCGTCACTTCGTGATCCATTCGCCTTATGTCGTCTTCCTTCGGTTCGCTTCAGTACGCTGACTTTCAGTTCAATCCGTTTCGCTTTAATAAAAAATACCTTTGCGGCTAATCAATCCTTAAGTGACCAGCATTAGCCTGCAGGCTGCTTTTTTATGGTCAAATCCTGCGCTTTTTATTTTTCACTATTTGCCCTTGAGCAAAAATCTCCTGAACGTATCTTATCCTCAAGAGAATTCACGTCAGGATTAACTTATGAATGCTAATTTTAAGAATGAAATTCAGACATTCGGTCGATCGCTATTATTACCGATCGCCGTACTGGCGCCTGTGGGGATGGTCATGGGAATTAGCGCTGCGTTAGGGCAGAGCTATATGATTGATAAACTCCCCTTTCTGGGCAATGAAATTTTCAGAGCGATTCTCTCTTCTCTGGGATTAATCAGCAGCGTCGTTTTTAATAATATTCCTTTACTGTTCGCGATGGGTGTCGCCTACGGTATGTCTAAAAAAGAAAAAGGGATTGCTGTATTTGCATCCGTCGTGGCTTACCTGACTCTGCTTATCGCCATGCATGTGCATCTTAAGCTGGCGGGTACGCTGGCGAAAGAGGATATGGCTTTCGTCGGACAGGGAATGGTATTAGGTATTCAGACGCTGAAAATCGAAGCGCTGGGCGGTATTATTGCCGGGCTGCTGGCAGCTAAAATAACCGACCGTTTTTACCGGCTGCAATTACCTCTCGCTTTCGCCTTTTTCAGCGGTAAAAAATCCGTCGCGATCTTAGCCATTGCTTTTTCCATTCCCGTCGGCTTGATCATTCCTTTTATCTGGGATCTGTTTACCGCAGGTATGCGCGCCATATCAACAATAATGATGGCACCCAACATTGGTGCAGGTATCTATATGACGCTCAATCGCCTGCTGATCCCGTTTGGCCTGCACCACGTTCTCAGTTCCACCGTGCGTTTCACCGCGGCAGGCGGTACGTACCTGATTGACGGGCAGACCTATGTCGGTATTTTGCCCGCTATCAATAAAATCCTGTTTGAGCTTGGTCCCACCCATCCGGCCTGGAAAGAGTATATGCCGACGCTCACCAGCTATCTTGCCTCATCACAAATGCTCACGACGCTGTTCCGCGTTCCGGCGATTGGTCTGGCGATGTACCACATGGCCTATTTCAAGAATAAGAAATTTGCCAAAGGGATGATCCTGACCGTGGTGCTGACCGCCATGCTGGGGAATATTACCGAACCGCTGGAGTTCTCCTTCCTGTTTATCGCGCCAAAACTCTTTATTGTCTATGCGGTACTCTGTGGCTTATTGACCATTCCACTGCAATTACTGGAAGTCTCCATCGGCTATATTCGCGGCACCATTTTTGATTTTGGTATTTTCGGTTTGATGTATGAACACACCCAATGGATTAATTTAATTATCCTCGGCGTGATTAACTTTGTTGTCTTCTATTTCGTCTTCCGCTTTGCGATCGGTAAATTTGATATTAAGACCCCAGGCCGCGAGAGTGAAATCGCTGACAGCACCTTACTGAACAATAAAGAGTACGACAAAGTCGCCGAACTGGTGATTCAGGGGCTGGGCGGGACAGACAATATCAAGCGGGTTGAAAACTGCGTTTCACGGTTACGTATTGATTTGAAAGATCAGAAAAAAATGGACATGGCCATTCTTAAAGAATCTGGCTCGCTGGGAACCTTTATCCCCTCCAGCAACCATGTTCATGTGGTATTCGGCCCACACGTAGAATTTGTCCGTAACGCGGTAGACGACCGCCTCGTCGGTGCGAAATAAATTCAAGGAGATAGTAATGCGTGCACTGTATGATTCAAAAAGCAAAACGATCGACGATCGAGGAATGAAATCTCTGCTCGCGCAGCCAGCGCGTGTACAGTCATGGCTCGATGTTGAAGCCGCCCTGGCTCAGGCTCAGGCCGGACACGGCATGATCCCCGCCAGCGCCGCAGTCAATATTACCGCTAACTGCCACGTGGATAAGATTGACCTGACGGAAATGGAACGCCTGCTGCGCGAGATTGGTCACGGCTTCGTTCCGGTCATCAAAGTACTGGTCAAAGCCTGTGACAGTGAAAGCGGAAAATACGTGCATTACGGCGTCACCACGCAGAATATTCAGCAAACCGCACAGCTTTATCTGGCAAAGCAGTTCGATACCATCATGCAGGGTTTTGTGGACGATATTCTGCGTAACCTGGCAAAGATGGCATCTGACCATAAAGCAACGATTATGGCCGGACGTACCCACGGTAAGCACGCGCTGCCCATCACCTGGGGCTATAAAGCCGCCGTGTGGATTGATGAGTTACTGAGCGCCCAGCAGCGCATGCGGGAAGCGGAAAAACGCGTCTTTACCGTGATGATGGGGGGAGCCGTGGGCGCCTTCCACGCGACCGGTGAAACCGGCCGCCGGGTTCAGGATAGCGTAGCCCAAAAGCTGGGAATGCATTCAATGGCGATTCCCTCCCGCAACTCGCGCATTTACCGCACTGAATACATCAGTAATTTGTGCCTGCTGGCGACGACGTTACACAAAATAGCCGAAGAGGTTTATCAGACCTCAAGCGAAGAGTTTGCCGAAGTTTCAGAAGCCTTTACTAAAGGCACCGTTGGCAGCAGCACCATGCCGCAAAAAGTGAATCCTAAACTGGCGAAGGGGATCATCGCCAACGCGCAGAAATTGTACTCAGTAATGACCTCCTGCCTGTATGTCAGCCCACGTCCCTTCGAAGCAGACAGCTCCGCTTACTTTATCTTTGACGGTAATATCCAGGAGAGTATGGAGCTAATGGCTGAGATTGTGATGCGAGCCGAAGAGTTGACGCGAACGCTGGTCATCAATCCTGGGCGTATGCGCCAGAATGTGCAGTTAACGCATGGTCTTATTAATAGCGAAAAAGTCATGATGCAGCTGGTGGAAAGGCTGGGCAAAGATGCCGCACATGAACGCGTCTACCAACTGGCAATGCGCAGCACGCATGAAGGCATCCCCTACGCTGATGTGCTGCGTGATGACCCTCTTATTCGCCAGCACTTTAGCGATTCAGAAATTAATACGCTGCTGGATCCTGCTCACTACATCGGCCTTTGCGCAGAAATCGCCGAGGAAACGGCCGCTCGCGTATGGGAGAAAGACAATGGCTGATCCCCTGCTTTCTCTGGCAAGTGAACGCATTGTCACCCCGAATGGAATCGAAAGCGGCTATCTGCATATTGAAAGCGGACGTATTTCTGGCCTCGACAGTACACCGCGAGGAAAAATCGTCGATTATCGCCATGCCATGCTGATGCCCGGTTTTGTGGATATTCACGTTCACGGCTGGGGGAGAGGGTCGTTTGCCTGGAGAGGTGAACGCCGTTCTTTGCAGGCGATGAGCCGGGATCTGGTTAACGCCGGGGTTACCGCGTGGCTTGCAACATCAGCCACCCAGTCGGAAACGTTCTTGCTGGAGAGTCTTTCCACCGCCGCAGACTGGATTGCAGACGCAAAAGCGGAAGATGGTGCCGAAGCGGTGGGTATTCATATGGAAGGCCCCTTTATTAACCCTGCATACAGCGGAATGCAGAGCAAGGACGCGATTCAACCACCCGGTATCGAAGGATTCAAACGCTATCAGCACGCCGCGAGGGGAAATATCCGTCTGATGACGCTCGCCCCCGAACTGCCGGGCGCCCTGGCGCTAATCCGCTATTTACGCCAGTCAGGCGTCACCGTGTCAGCCGGTCATACCGACGCCACCTTTGATGAAACCACCCTCGCCATTGAAGCCGGTTTAACCCACTTTACCCATGCCTTTAGCGCCATGCGCGGGCTGCATCACCGGGAGCCTGGCGTGGTGGGGGCGCTGATGTACCATCAGAATACGTATGCCGAGGTGGCAAAGCAGAGCGGGATTACGTTGCGACCAGAAGTGTTCGACATTCTCTATCGGTTGAAAAAAGATCGCCGGTTGGTCATGGTCAGCGATTGTCTGGGATATGTGGATTTTCCCGAAGGATCTGAATTCCACCATTACCTGCGCCAGGAGACGTTTCGCATTCACAATCATTGTCTTGAAATCACCGACCACAGCGGAAAGACCCGAACGGTTTCACCCACGGAGTGGTCCGAAGTGTGCAAACTGGAGATGAGCTTTCTGGACTCCGTGAAAAATGTGGTCGACAGGCTGGAAAAAGGCTGGGTTTCAGCCGCGCAGATTGCCTGCCTTAATCCGGCAATCCTGGCGGGTGTTGACGCGAGAAAAGGCAGCCTGACGTCAGGAAAAGATGCCGATATTCTCGTGTTGGGTGCAGAGTTAAACCTGGAAGCCGTCTGGTGTCGCGGCGTTTCGCAACCTCTGGCTAAATAAAAATATCACTGTAATGCATATCAAGAAAAATTTTTAACGCCTCCTGGCTCATTCCCTGAACCTGCTGAATAAATTCCTCAGCAGGTATTTTTTTGCGCGCGGAGGGAAGTCCATTTTCGCGTAATAACAGGAGATCGTCCTGCGTGAGCCAGAAATTCACTTTGACATAATCCAGCCCGGCGAAGCGGAGATGACTCGATATCTTGTTTGTAAAGGTAATCAGCAGGTCGAATTCGAGCTGCTGAAGCCGCGCAATCTCATTGATGTTGATGCAGGCGGGGATTTCAATATGGAAGCGGGAGAAAAGCATCTCTTTAAAATAGCCGACCTTACTCTCTGACGAGTTCGTCACAATAATGACCCGCTTTTTCTTATCGCCAACAACCCGATTTTTGAGCGCATACTTTTTGATAATCAGCACCAGCGTTGCCAGGTGAATAGCAGAAAAGGTCGTTTGCCAGTGATGTTCAATCTCCTTCACCGCATACTGGACATGATCCCATAGCTCAGGATAGCGTCGCTGGACATCATGGAGCTTTTTATCATCGAACCAGAGATGAAATTTATTCTGGATGATGGCGGCATAGATAAAATTATAAATCTCCGCAAACCAGGCGTGCTGATTGTGAATGGTGTTCTCCAGACATCCGGCTAAAGCGTGACAGGTGCGCTTAACGTAAGAGACCAGCCGGGCGTCGTATAATGTGAAGGGGCGATGAGTAAACGTCAGTGAAGCAATCAGCAGATCCAGACAGATATTTTCATCCGCATCAGGCAATACGCCATAAGGAAAGGTTGTCAAAAACTCAGCCGCCGAACTCTCCGTAATTCTGTGTCCCCTGCGGATACGGTGCAGGGCAAGGCTAAGATAGACCAGTAAGTATTTTCTGCCGTTATATCCTAGGGCGATGACCGGACTGATTTTATCTTCGTAATAGTCTGCCGCCTGGTTTATCTCTGCTGCACACTCATGAAGAAACTGTTCGGCAATTGAACGGCCTGTCGGCTCATTGGCCTGGTGGGCGATAAGTCGGTGATCCTCACCAATTTCGACCGTTTTTAATATCGTCATGCACGCCGCCAGCCGCAGCTGGAACTCATCCCCCGCAAGCCGGGATCCTTTACGCGGGATACTTTGCACAATCAGATCGCGTTCCTGCACCAGGCTCATCATGACGGGATTATCATTTTTTACCGTTCCCGCACTGACATAAAATTTTTTGTAATAATCATTTTTATTCACGACATCGTGCAAACAGAGCGCCACAAAGAGATCCTTCACCCTCTCTTCTGCCGTAGTGATATAGCGATTAAACTGGACGCGCGCTAAAAACTGTCGGTATTCGCTGTAGCCAATCCGGGTGGTAATAAACTGATTATCCTGATGTAGCTGGACATTTTCTGGCAGAAGTTCATTGAGCTCTTTCATTGTCCGTTTTAGCGTGGAGAGCGTTTTACCGAAACGCTCGACGGCCTCTTCAACGGGGAGCGGACTGTTGTCCTGGAGATATTTCAGGAAAGAGAGATCAAAGTGATTCATGAACGCCTGCCAGTTAATTATGCAGGGCACATAATAGAGGAAAACCTCAATTAAAACCGTGACCCGTCGCGAGTCACGGTTGATTATAGCCCCATCGCCGTGCCTGCCAGTAGCCAGAGATTGAGCGCCACGACCAGTATCACAATGACCCAGCCAATCTGTTTAACGCAACGACGATTGACCAGATCCCCCATCAGCTTACTGTCGCTGGTGAAGATCAGCAGCGGCACCAGCGCCAGCGCGATACCAAAACTGAGCAACACCTGACTCATCACCAGAATACGGGTCGGATCCAATCCCATCAGAATCACAATAAATGATGGCATCATGGTGACGGTACGGCGTACCCATAGCGGAATGTGAAAACGGATAAACCCTTGCATCACCACCTGCCCCGCCAGCGTACCGACCACGGTAGAAGAGAGTCCCGCAGCCACCAGGCTTAAACCAAACACCGTCGCTGCAGCGTGACTCAACAACGGTTCAAGTGTCAGATACGCCTGATCGAGATCGGCAATACCGGTATGCCCGCTAAAATGAAATGCAGCGGCAGCCGTCGCCATCATCGCCAGATTGACAAATCCGGCAATCGTCATGGCGATAGCCACATCCCATTTAGTGGCCGCATAGCGCTGTTGGCGTGTTCCGCCGTGCAAATGCTGAGTTAAGGAAGAGTGCAGATAAATGACGTGCGGCATGATAGTCGCACCGAGTACCCCAGCGGCCAGGAACACCGCTTCGGAATTAGGCAGGCTTGGGATCACCATTCCCTTACTAAGCTGCGCAAAGTTCGGTTGGGAAAAAACCAGCTCCACAATGTAAGCCGCGGCCACAAACAGCAGCAGGCCGCCAATCACCTTTTCCAGCGGTTTTTGACCGCGACGCTGCAGCATCAGAATTAAGAACGTCGCGATACCGGTGAGTACGGCCCCTTGCAATAAGGAAACGCCGAGGATCAGTTTGAAGCCAATCGCAGCGCCAATAAATTCAGCAAGGTCTGTTGCCATAGCGATAATTTCTGCCTGCACCCAGTAGAACCACACCACCGGGCGAGGATAATGATCGCGAATTTGCTCCGCCAGGTTTTTCCCCGTAGCAATGCCGAGTTTTGCCGACAGCACCTGAATCAACATCGCCATCAGGTTTGCCCAGACCACCACCCACAGCAATTGATAACCAAAGCTGGCCCCTGCCTGGATATTGGTGGCGAAGTTACCCGGATCGATATAGCCGATCGCCGCGATGAACGCAGGTCCCATTAATGCGAGCTTCAACTTGCGCGCTGCCCGCCCACTGCTACTCTCAACGCGATCGTTAGTCATTTTAGTGCCTCAGAAACATAGCCTTTGCTATATTTCAAGCTACGCCTACTGAGAATGATTATCAAATTCATTTTAATGGGTGACGTTGATTTCTCTGATAGCGTTTGTCTATGGATCGATAAGGATTCTGGAAATACCGGCGAGATGTTTAATTATTGTTATGAGAATAGCACAATGACATAACTTTTCACTTCCATACTAAACATAACGGAAGTGTATCACCGATCACTAATTTTGAATCTCGTCACAGGTCCTTATTATAGTGTGTGTTTGATCTCGTTTTCTTTATGGTTGTTACATAGAATGTGCACGAAAACTAAACCTGCCTCATATTTGGAGCAAATATGGACCGCGTTCTTCATTTTGTCCTGGCCCTTGCCGTGGTTGCGGTACTCGCACTGCTGGTAAGCAGTGACCGTAAAAAAATCCGCATTCGTTATGTTATTCAATTGCTTGTTATCGAAGTGTTACTGGCATGGTTCTTCCTGAACTCTGATGTCGGTCTGGGCTTCGTGAGAGGCTTCTCCGAGATGTTTGAGAAACTGCTCGGGTTTGCTAATGAAGGGACAAACTTTGTCTTCGGTAGCATGAACGATAAAGGCCTGGCATTCTTCTTCCTGAAAGTGCTTTGCCCGATCGTCTTCATCTCCGCCCTGATCGGTATTTTGCAGCATATCCGCGTACTGCCGGTAATCATCCGCGCGATTGGTTTCCTGTTATCCAAAGTAAACGGTATGGGCAAACTGGAATCCTTCAACGCCGTCAGCTCTCTGATCCTGGGTCAGTCCGAGAACTTTATCGCCTATAAAGATATTCTCGGCAAAATGTCTCGTAACCGTATGTACACCATGGCAGCAACGGCGATGTCGACTGTTTCCATGTCTATCGTCGGCGCGTACATGACCATGCTGGAACCGAAGTATGTGGTTGCGGCGCTGGTTCTGAACATGTTCAGCACCTTTATCGTGCTGTCGCTGATCAACCCGTACCGCGTTGACGCCAGCGAAGAAAATATCCAGATGTCTAACCTGCACGAAGGCCAGAGTTTCTTCGAAATGCTGGGTGAATACATTCTGGCTGGTTTCAAAGTGGCAATTATCGTTGCGGCGATGCTGATTGGTTTCATCGCACTGATCGCTGCCCTGAACGCTCTGTTCGCCACCGTGACCGGTTGGTTTGGCTACAGCATCTCCTTCCAGGGCATCCTGGGTTACATCTTCTACCCGGTTGCATGGGTAATGGGTGTGCCGTCCAGCGAAGCGCTGCAGGTAGGCAGTATCATGGCAACTAAACTGGTTTCCAACGAATTCGTTGCGATGATGGATCTGCAGAAAATCGCCGCTACGCTCTCCCCGCGCGCAGAAGGCATCCTGTCCGTGTTCCTGGTTTCCTTCGCTAACTTCTCTTCCATCGGTATTATCGCCGGTGCGATTAAAGGCCTGAACGAAGAGCAAGGTAACGTGGTTTCTCGCTTTGGTCTGAAGCTGGTGTACGGCTCTACGCTGGTGAGCGTACTGTCCGCATCTATCGCCGCACTGGTGCTGTAAGCGTAAGACAACGTCGCAGTAATAAGACCGGGGAGATTCATATTCTCCCCGGTTTTTTTATGCCTGCGATTCAGCAAACCGAAGAGATAAAGAGTAAGAACTGGCAGGATGCAGAAACAAAAAACCCCCGCTTTTCAGCGAGGGTTTAAATTTTGGTGGAGCTAAGCGGGATCGAACCGCTGACCTCTTGCATGCCATGCAAGCGCTCTCCCAGCTGAGCTATAGCCCCACGATGCTTTTACGTACGTACCAAATTCATTGGGATTAAATTTGGTGGAGCTAAGCGGGATCGAACCGCTGACCTCTTGCATGCCATGCAAGCGCTCTCCCAGCTGAGCTATAGCCCCATTACGTAAAGCTTGTCGAGTTGACGGGCGGCATCATATGAATTCCCTTCGCGTGTGTCAACGGCAAAATTAACTCATAGAATTCAATCGCTGAAAAAGCAGTCAAATGAAGAACATTGCGTAACAACTCGCATTCAGTAGTTAAACGCGTCACGGTTTCTACTAAAATGGTGCTATAAAATGAACCACTAATTAACCCCACGACTATTCAGGGAATCGTTATGTTCAAGGAACGGATGACGCCAGAAGAACTTGCTAATCTGACCGGATACAGCCGACAGACCATCAATAAATGGGTACGCAAAGAAGGTTGGGCGACATCACCAAAACCAGGCGTTCAGGGCGGTAAAGCCCGGCTGGTTCACGTCACCGAACAAGTTCGTGAATACATTCGCAGCGCTGAGCGTTCAGCCGAAGGTTTATCAGATAACTTATCGATATCCGGCGATACCTCTGTTGAAGCGCTGCTGATTAGGCTCGCCAAAGAAATGACGCCGACAGAACAGAAAATGTTTACCTCACTGATCCTGCGTGAAGGCATTACGGGTTTATTACAGCGTTTAGGGATCCGCGAAAACAAATAATATGAAAAAATTACGCAGCAAAATGACGACCGAAGAGCTGGCGGAATGTCTCGGGGTTGCCAAACAAACCGTCAATCGTTGGATCAGAGAACAAAACTGGACTACCGAAAAGTTTCCCGGCGTTAAAGGTGGTCGTGCAAGACTGATTCATATTGACTCCAGCGTCCGCGCGTTTCTGCTCAATATTCCCGCTTTTCGCAAAGTCCCTGAAGTTTATCAGGCTGAAGAACCGCTGGCAGAATACACCCACGTAGTACGCAGCCACGCGTGTCGCCAGATAATTAGCGCACTGGACAACATGTCCCCAACGGAACAAGAAAAGCTGGCGATGTATATTTCGCGCGAAGGTATTCGCACTTTTCTTACTCGTTTGGGTATTGATGAGTCTGAATAACAGGCAAAAAAAACGGCAGGATACGCTCCTGCCGTTGTTTCATCGGTCAATCAGTCTTATTGCTGGCTTTCACGCTCAGCAATAAACGCCAGCGCTTTATTAATACGCTCAATGCTGCGGGATTTACCAATCGCATGCACCGTAACGTCTAGCGCCGGGGACTGACCCGCGCCGGTAACGGCTACGCGCAGCGGCATCCCGACTTTACCCATACCAACTTCCAGCTCATCAGCCGTTGCCTGAATCGCATGGTGCACGTTTTCTGCCGTCCACTCGCTAATCGCAGCCAGCTTGTCACGAACCACTTCCAGCGGCTGACGCGCAACCGGACGCAGGTGTTTCTTCGCTGCATCAGCGTCGAACTCGGCAAAGTCTTCGTAGAAGTAGCGGCAGCTCTGCGCCATCTCTTTCAGCGTTTTGCAGCGCTCACCGAGCAGTTTAACCAGCTCTGACAGCTGCGGGCCTACGCGGGTATCGATATTTTCCTGCTCAATGTGCCACTGCAGATGGGTTGCTACATATTCCGGCGCCAGCGCATTAATATAGTGATGGTTCAGCCACTGCAGTTTTTCAGTGTTAAACGCACTCGCAGACTTGCTCACCGCACCGAGGGAGAACAGTTTGATCATCTCTTCACGGGTGAAAATTTCCTGATCGCCACTGGACCAACCCAGACGCACCAGATAGTTCAGCAGCGCTTCCGGCAGGTAACCGTCGTCGCGGTATTGCATAACGCTGACCGCACCGTGACGTTTGGAGAGTTTTTTACCATCGTCACCATTGATCATTGATACGTGTGCGTAAACTGGCACCGGCGCGTTCAGCGCTTTCAGGATATTGATCTGACGCGGAGTGTTGTTGATATGGTCTTCACCACGAATAACGTGGGTGATTTCCATATCCCAGTCGTCGACAACAACGCAGAAGTTGTAGGTCGGGGAACCGTCGGTACGGCGAATGATCAAATCATCCAGCTCCTGGTTGCTGAATTCAATCGGCCCACGGATCTGGTCGTCAAAAATAACGGAACCGTCCTGCGGGTTGGCAAAACGAACCACGCAAGGTTCATCAGCAACGTGATGCTCGTGGCCGTGGCGGCAGCGGCCGTCGTAACGCGGCTTCTCACCGTTCGCCATCTGCTCTTCGCGCAGCGCGTCCAGACGCTCTTTAGAGCAGTAGCATTTATATGCAGTGCCTGCTTCCAGCATTTCATCAATCACCGCGTTGTAGCGATCAAAACGTTTGGTCTGGAAGTACGGGCCTTCATCCCATTCCAGATTCAGCCAGTTCATGCCATCCATAATGGCTTCAATAGCTTCCGGAGTGGAGCGTTCGAGATCGGTGTCTTCAATACGCAGCACAAACTCACCGCCATGGTTGCGTGCAAAAAGCCAGGAATAAAGAGCAGTACGCGCACCGCCGACGTGCAGGTAGCCTGTCGGGCTTGGCGCGAAGCGAGTTTTGATTTTCATGAAATGGCCTTACGTTTATAAAGATGCCGACAACCGGCAAATCCAGGGAAGATTATCAGGCTCGTATTCTATCACCGTGGTCTGATTCCTCAATGTTGTTCAGGTTGGAACATTACGCTTTGCCATTTTCGTATACAAATCATGCCGCACGGACTGTTTTGCGATCGTTTTGTTTAAATTTACGACGAACGAACAATTTCTTTAGAAAATGCGTTGACTCATTTTCAACTCTCCCTATAATGCGACTCCACACAGCGGGGGTGATTAGCTCAGCTGGGAGAGCACCTCCCTTACAAGGAGGGGGTCGGCGGTTCGATCCCGTCATCACCCACCACTTCGGGTCGTTAGCTCAGTTGGTAGAGCAGTTGACTTTTAATCAATTGGTCGCAGGTTCGAATCCTGCACGACCCACCAATGTAAAAAGGCGCCCTAAAGGCGCCTTTTTGCTATCTGCAATTTATCAGATTCGAACCTGCAGCAGGTCGAGTCGAACGCAGTGAGACAACGGAGCCGTTTACGGCGACGGCCCGAAGGGCGAGCGAAGCGAGTCATCCTGCACGACCCACCAATGTAAAAAGGCGCCCTAAAGGCGCCTTTTTACTATGCAGAGAAGAACCATTTCCCCTCTGATAACCACCAGTGTGAGCGTTATAACTGATACAACGGATCGCGGGCGCGGGCTGCGGTTAATTCACTGGCCTGCATACGTACCACATCCCACAGCGCCTGAGCAGCGGTTGATAAAGAGCGGTTTTTACGTCGGGCCAGCATCAGTTGCCGTTCAACAACCGGCGTCAGGCGCTTAACCTGCAAGTGACTGCCCTGCGGTAAGGGGAGCGCCAGCGCGGGCAGCACGCTGATGCCAATCCCCGCCTCAACCATCGGAAACAGCGTGGCGGGATGGCCAATCTCCTGAACGATATTGGCATCAATGGAAAAATGGGCCAGCGCAGCGTCGATCAGCGGTCGACTACCGGAAGCATAATCCTGTAGCACCAGGCGTTCGTGATACAAATCCTGCCAGTTCACCCACTCTCGTTGGGCTAACGGATGATCCTGGCGACACAGCAGCAGGAACGGTTCGGACAGCACGGCTTCACACTGCAAATCGGTGACTGCGCCGGGATCAATCACAATGCCAAAATCCACTTCTCCCTGGCGAATACTCTCCAGCACCCATTGCTGTGGCCGGTCGTGCAGCACAAAATCGATAGCCGGATAAAGCTGATTACTCTGGGCAATACACTGCGGAATAAGATGAGCAGAGATCGTCTGGCTGGCGGCAACCCGCACCGTGCCGGTTAACTGCGTTCCTACCTGTCCGGCTTCGCGCAGCGTGCTATGCAATTCATCCAGAATACGTTCCAGCCGCGCCGCCAACTGGTGTCCGGCCTCCGTCAGTACCACTTCCCGCGTCGTTCTGTCCAATAACCGCACACCCGTCTGCCCTTCCAGCTCTTTTACACTATGGCTGACCGCCGACTGGCTTAAGCCGATGATATCCCCCGCCCGGCTAAAGCTTTTGGCCTGAGCGACGGTGACAAAGATACGCAACTGACGCAGAGAGTAATTCATCTATTCGATTCATATATGGATGCAATAAATCAATTTTATTTCTCAAACGGAAAAAAGCAAAATGTTACTACCGAATTTCAGGAGTCTTTATGAAACTTTTTCGTATTCTTGATCCGTTCACGATAACGCTGATAACCGTTGTTTTGCTGGCGTCCTTTTTCCCGGCCGAAGGTGGTTTTGTGCCTTTCTTTGAAGGCTTAACCACCGCCGCCATTGCCCTGCTGTTTTTTATGCACGGGGCGAAACTCTCGCGTGAAGCCATTATTGCCGGTGGTAGCCACTGGCGTTTGCATCTGTGGGTGATGTGCAGCACGTTTGTTGTCTTCCCGGTTCTGGGCGTTCTGTTCGCCTGGTGGGCACCGGTCAACGTTGACCCGATGCTGTACACCGGTTTCCTGTACCTGTGTATTTTGCCTGCCACTGTGCAGTCAGCCATCGCTTTTACGTCGCTGGCGGGCGGTAACGTTGCCGCCGCCGTTTGTTCTGCTTCGGCCTCCAGCCTACTGGGTATTTTTCTCTCGCCGCTGCTGGTAGGGCTGGTGATGAATATGCACGGCGCAGAAGGCAGCCTGGAGCAGGTGGGTAAAATCATGTTGCAGCTGCTGCTGCCGTTCGTGCTGGGTCACCTTTCACGTCCGTGGATTGGAAACTGGGTTTCTCGACATAAAAAATGGATCGCGAAAACGGATCAATCCTCTATTTTGCTGGTGGTGTACTCCGCCTTCAGTGAAGCCGTCGTTAACGGGATCTGGCACAAAGTGGGGGTGGGTTCACTGCTGTTTATCGTGGTGGTCAGCATCATACTGCTGGCAATCGTGATTGGCATAAATGTCTTTGTTGCGCGCAAATGCGGCTTTAACAAAGCTGATGAAATCACCATTGTGTTCTGCGGTTCGAAAAAGAGCCTGGCGAACGGGATCCCAATGGCAAATATTTTGTTCCCAACTTCGGTGATTGGGATGATGGTGCTACCGTTGATGATCTTCCATCAAATACAGCTAATGGTGTGCGCCGTGCTGGCGCGTCGCTACAAGCAACAGACGGACGCATTGCAGGCGCAACAGAAAAGCCGCGCCGCGAAGGCTTAAAGAGGACGTTTCAGGGGCTGCACCAGTTGCGTCAGCCCCTCAGTTTTAATCAGCAGCGTGATTTGCATCAGCTCGCCAAGCTTGCCCGGCGGGAATTCATCCTTACGGGCAAACCACAGCAGATACTCTTCCGGGACATCAATCAACCGACGCCCTTTATATTTGCCAAAGGGCATCACAGTATTAGCGATGTCAACCAGCTGCTCTTTTTCCATCTCAGGCACCCAGTAAGCGGATCATTTCAGCTTCATCGATCACGGCAATACCCAGTTCCTGTGCTTTTGCCAGTTTCGAACCCGCCGCTTCACCGGCAATCACCAGATCGGTTTTCTTCGACACGCTACCGGCCACTTTTGCACCTAACTCGGTCAGTCTCGCTTTGGCGTCATCGCGCGACATCAGGCTCAGACTCCCGGTCAGCACTACCGTTTTACCTGCGAAGGGGCTGTCGATTTCTTCAGCGTTAATGACCACCGGCGCTGGCCAGTGGATCCCCTGCGCCAGCAGTTGAACAATCACCTCGCGGTTGCTCTCTTCGGCGAAGAAATTAAACACGTGCGTCGCCACCACAATGCCGACATCCGGCACTTTTTGCAGCTCTTCAATGGAAGCGGCTTCCAGCGCGTCAAGCGTGCCAAAATACGCCGCCAGACCAGCAGCCGTAGCTTCGCCGACTTCACGAATGCCTAGCGCATAGAGGAAACGGGCAAACGTGGTTTCTTTCGCTTTTTCCAGCGCGTTGACCACGTTTTGCGCCGACTTCGGCCCCATACGATCAAGCCCCGTCAGTTTACCGGCGGTCAGGGTGAAAAGATCCGCCGGCGTGTGGACATACTCTTTCTCGACCAGTTGATCGATAATTTTGTCGCCCATACCGTCAACGTCGAGCGCGCGGCGGGAAACAAAGTGTTTCAGCGATTCCTTACGCTGTGCTCCACAGATTAAACCGCCGGTGCAGCGAGTGACCGCTTCGCCTTCCACACGTTCAACATCAGAGTTACAAACCGGACAATGCGCTGGAAACACAATTTCGCGGGTATCTTCCGGGCGTTCAGAAAGCACGACGTTCACCACCTGCGGGATGACATCGCCCGCACGGCGAATGACGACTTTATCGCCAATACGCAACCCCAGACGCTCGATTTCATCAGCGTTATGCAGCGTTGCGTTACTGACCAGCACCCCGGCAACCTGGACCGGCTCAAGGCGGGCGACGGGCGTAATCGCCCCGGTACGTCCAACCTGAAACTCAACATCGCGTACGAAAGTCATCTGCTCCTGCGCCGGGAACTTAAAGGCCACAGCCCAGCGCGGCGCGCGGGCAACAAAGCCCAATTGCTCCTGCAACGCCATAGAGTTGACTTTGATCACCACGCCATCGATATCAAATCCCAGCGTTGGTCGGTCTTCTTCAACCTTGTGATAGTAAGCAAGTACTTCCTCCGGGGAGTCGCAAAGCGCCACTCTATCGCTTACCGGCAGGCCCCACTCTTTAAATTGCAGCAGGCGGCCCAGATGGGTATCTGGCAGCACGCCGCCTTCCAACACACCAACGCCATAGCAAAAGAAAGTAAGCGGTCGCTTCGCTGTGATACGTGGATCGAGCTGGCGTAATGAACCGGCCGCCGCGTTACGCGGGTTAGCAAACACTTTGTTGCCAGTGCGGCGGGCCTCTTCGTTAATTTTTTCAAATCCGGCCTGTGGCAGGAACACTTCACCGCGCACTTCCAGACGTGAAGGGATGTTTTCGCCACGCAGTTTTAACGGGATTGCGCGAATGGTGCGCACGTTAGAGGTAATATCCTCACCCGTGGTGCCATCACCACGCGTTGCAGCGCTGACCAGCACACCGTTTTCATACAGGATACTCACCGCCAGGCCGTCCAGTTTCAGTTCACAGCACCAGGTCAGTTTATCGGTACTCTTTAGCCTGTCCTGCACGCGCTTGTTGAAAGCGAGAAAACTCTCTTCATCAAACACGTTATCCAGCGACAGCATCGGCACTTCATGGCGAATCTGGCTGAACGCGGTTAACGGTGCTGCGCCAACGCGTTGGGTTGGCGAGTCGGGGGTAACAAGGTCCGGATGCTGCGCTTCCAGCTCGCGCAGTTCGCGCATCAGGCGATCGTATTCCGCATCAGGAATTTCCGGCGCGTCCATCACATGGTAGAGATACTCATGATGGCGAAGCGTGGTTCGCAGTTCTGTCAGTTGTTGTTCGATTGATTCCATATCGCACCATCAATGATAAAAAACCCCCGACAGGCGGGGGTTTAGAAAGGAAATGTCACGCCAGAGGAAAATCAGGCGAGAGATTCTTTAACTTCGCGGATGCGGTCCTGATACTCGCGCAGTTTCTGCGGCGTCATCATGCGACGTTGATCGTCGAGCACCACACCACCCACTTCATCGGCAATGTGCTGTGCGGACTGCAGCATCAGCTTAAAGTTTTGCAGCTCGTCCCCGTAGGACGGAACCTGCATAAAAATAGTCACGCCAGGGGTGCTGAAGTCGCCGGTCATTTCTGGGTCAAACGTTCCCGGATTAACCATATTAGCGAGGCTGAACAGCGACGGACCGCTGCCATCCGGGCTCAAATGACGATGGAAAATATTCATATCGCCAAATTTGAAACCGGCCTGCTGAATGCTGTTGAGCAGCACTTCCCCGTTGAGCTCGCTACCATGATGAGCAGCAACGTTCATAATGATGACCGCTTCTTTACGCTGCGGTTTTTCAGCAACAGGCGCTTCTTCTACTACCGGCTCGGGCTGCGGTTGATGTTCAACGACAGGCTCTGCTGGCTGGAAGGTCTGCGGCGCAGGTTGCGGTGCTTGCTGAGCAGGTTGCTGAACCTGCGGGGCAACAGGTTGCTGCACAGGTGGCTGCTGAACAGGCTGATGTTGCACCGGCTGCTGCGGCTGCTGAACATGCGGCGGCGGTACCGGCGCTTGTGCAGGCTGCTGCGCAGGCTGACGCGGCTGAGCAGACGCATAAGGCGGCTGGTACTGGTGTTGCGGCGACTGAGGAGGAACACCATGTTCCTGCGCATTACCGGGAGCATGATTCACACGATGAACGCGAACTTCGCCCACGCCTTCGTCTTCCTCGACGTTGTCGTCGAACGAATCCTCGTCTTCACGTTTAGACTTCATGCGTTTCAGTGGGCGATCGCGGAATATAGAAGACCGCTCTTTACGGCTAGTCCAAAAACCATGTACCAGTAAAGCGATTATGGCGATCGCGCCAACAATGATTAATATCAGACGCAAATCCTGCATCATTATATTCTCTGTTGTTCTAACACCTTGCCACCACGGCAAACATTTACTCACTAAGAGTATTTGTCGATTACGCCAAGTGCAAGTGTACTCTTGGCTTTCACGGCATAAAGATGAACAAAATTGTGCTTTTTGCTGTTTTTTCGAACATTTCCGAACAGCTTAACGCTCAACAACCCGGTAAGATACGCACAGTTTACCAGAGCTTATATAACAAGGAGTACGTCCTGACCATGGTTTCATCATCTGCAGTTGTACCTCGCAGCGGCCTTTATTACTTTTCTCAGGGATGGAAGCTCATTACCCAACCGGGCATTCGTCGTTTTGTTATTCTGCCTTTGCTGGTGAATATCCTGCTAATGGGCGGCGCATTCTGGTGGTTATTTACACAACTCGGTAACTGGGTTCCCGCGCTGATGAGTCACGTCCCTGACTGGCTTCAGTGGCTCAGCTATTTACTGTGGCCTATTGTGACCATTTCCGTGCTGTTGGTGTTCGGCTACCTGTTCTCCACTATCGCCAACTGGATCGCCGCACCGTTTAACGGTCTGCTGGCTGAACAGCTGGAAGCGCGCTTAACGGGCGCAACACCGCCCGACACCGGCATTCTCGGCATTATGAAAGACGTTCCGCGCATTATGAAACGCGAATGGCAAAAGCTGGCGTGGTATCTCCCGCGCGCCTTCGTGTTGCTGATCCTCTATTTTATTCCAGGCATTGGGCAGACCGTCGCCCCAGTCCTGTGGTTCCTGTTCAGCGCGTGGATGCTGGCTATTCAGTACTGCGATTATCCTTTTGATAACCATAAAGTGCCTTTTAAGGAGATGCGCGTCGCGCTGGGCACGCGCAAAGTGACCAATATGCAGTTTGGCGCATTGACCAGCCTGTTCACCATGATTCCGGTGCTCAATCTGTTCATCATGCCGGTAGCGGTTTGTGGTGCCACGGCGATGTGGGTAGACTGCTATCGTGCTAAGCATGCGTTATGGAAGTAATGCAAAAATGTGTAAACGCGGGCTGGCTTATGCCCGCTCTTATTCCATACTGCTACGCATTATTTCTCATCAGCATATAGATATGCGAATTCCTTACTTCCCCATACTTTCTCAACAGGTATGCTGAAGCGGTATCCCAATTTCATACAGTTAAGGACAGGCCATGAGTAAGATTTTTGAAGATAACTCGCTGACTATCGGTCATACGCCGCTGGTTCGACTGAACCGTATCGGTAACGGACGCATTCTGGCGAAGGTGGAATCACGCAACCCAAGCTTTAGCGTCAAATGCCGTATCGGTGCCAATATGATTTGGGATGCCGAAAAACGTGGTGTACTGAAACCGGGCGTTGAGCTGGTAGAACCGACCAGCGGCAACACGGGGATTGCGCTGGCCTACGTTGCCGCCGCCCGTGGTTACAAACTGACTCTGACCATGCCGGAAACCATGAGTATTGAGCGCCGCAAGCTCTTAAAAGCGCTGGGCGCGAACCTGGTGCTGACTGAAGGCGCAAAAGGTATGAAGGGCGCAATTCAGAAAGCGGAAGAAATCGTAGCCAGCGATCCGGAAAAATTCCTGCTGCTGCAGCAGTTCAGCAACCCGGCGAACCCGGAAATTCACGAAAAAACCACCGGCCCGGAAATCTGGGAAGATACCGATGGCCAGGTTGATGTCTTTATTTCCGGCGTCGGCACCGGCGGCACGCTAACTGGCGTGACCCGTTACATTAAAGGCACTAAAGGCAAAACCGATCTGATCACCGTCGCGGTAGAACCTACTGACTCCCCTGTTATCGCCCAGGCATTGGCGGGTGAAGAACTCAAACCTGGCCCGCATAAAATTCAGGGTATTGGCGCGGGCTTCATTCCTGGCAACCTTGATCTGAAGCTTATTGATAAAGTCGTTGCCATCACCAATGATGAAGCTATTTCTACCGCGCGCCGCCTGATGGAAGAAGAAGGTATTCTGGCGGGGATCTCTTCTGGCGCAGCCGTGGCTGCCGCGCTTAAGCTCCAGGAAGATGAATCCTTTACCAATAAGAATATTGTGGTTATCCTACCGTCATCGGGTGAGCGTTATCTGAGCACTGCATTGTTTGCCGATCTCTTCACAGAGAAAGAACTGCAACAGTAATGCCAGCATGTTAAAAACGCGTAAAAAAGCACCCTTTGGGGTGCTTTTTTGTGGCCTGCTTCAAATTTTCAACTCTCCTGGCATTGATTCAACCCGCCGGAACTGGTATTTAACCAAACTAATTATTTTGATGCGCGAAATTAATCGTTACAGGAAAAGCGCTAGCTGAATCGATTTTATGATTTGGTTCAACTCTTCCTTTCGCGGCATAATGTTTAATGACGAACGAAACGTCAGCGGCAAGAAGTTGCCAGCAACGGATTGCACCGAACTCCTTTTGTGTCGCGTCCAGTTTACGCCGATGCTAACAATACAGGCTAAAGTTGAACCGCCAGGCTAGACTTTAGTTCCACAACACTAAACCTATAAGTTGGGGAAATATAATGTTCCAGCAAGAAGTTACCATTACCGCTCCGAACGGTCTGCATACTCGCCCTGCTGCTCAGTTTGTTAAAGAAGCAAAAGGCTTTACTTCTGAAATTACTGTGACTTCCAACGGCAAAAGCGCTAGCGCCAAAAGCCTGTTTAAACTGCAGACTCTGGGCCTGACTCAGGGTACCGTTGTCACCCTGTCCGCAGAAGGTGAAGACGAGCAGAAAGCAGTTGAGCATCTGGTTAAACTGATGGCTGAACTCGAGTAAGTTCAACGAGTTCTTTTAAATATCAGTCACAAGTAAGGTAGGGTTATGATTTCAGGCATTTTAGCATCCCCGGGTATCGCTTTCGGTAAAGCATTGCTGCTGAAAGAAGACGAGATCGTCATTGACCGGAAAAAAATTTCTGCCGACAAGGTTGATCAGGAAGTTGAACGTTTTCTGAGCGGTCGTGCCAAGGCATCTGCGCAACTGGAAGCGATCAAAACCAAAGCTGGTGAAACGTTCGGTGAAGAAAAAGAAGCCATCTTTGAAGGGCATATCATGCTGCTCGAAGATGAGGAGCTGGAGCAGGAAATCATAGCCCTGATTAAAGATAAGCACATGACGGCTGATGCAGCTGCGCATGAAGTTATCGAAGGTCAGGCCACAGCCCTTGAAGAGCTGGATGATGAATACCTGAAAGAACGTGCGGCTGACGTACGTGACATCGGTAAACGCCTGCTGCGTAACATCCTGGGTCTGGCTATTATCGACCTGAGCGCTATTCAGGAAGAAGTTATCCTGGTAGCCGCAGACCTGACCCCGTCAGAAACCGCACAGCTGAACCTGAACAAGGTGCTGGGTTTCATCACTGACGCGGGCGGACGGACTTCCCATACTTCTATCATGGCGCGTTCTCTGGAACTGCCTGCCATCGTAGGTACGGGTAGCGTCACCTCTCAGGTTAAAAACGACGACTATCTGATTCTGGATGCCGTAAACAACCAGGTTTACGTCAATCCGACCAACGAAGTTATTGAGCAACTGCGCGCCGTTCAGGAGCAGGTTGCTACCGAAAAAGCGGAACTCGCTAAGCTGAAAGATCTCCCGGCTATCACGCTGGACGGACATCAGGTAGAAGTTTGCGCCAACATCGGTACCGTTCGTGACGTTGAAGGCGCTGAGCGTAATGGCGCCGAGGGTGTTGGTCTGTACCGCACCGAATTCCTGTTCATGGACCGTGAATCGCTGCCGACTGAAGAAGAACAGTTTGCTGCGTATAAAGCCGTTGCTGAAGCCTGTGGCTCTCAGGCGGTCATCGTCCGTACCATGGACATCGGCGGCGATAAAGAGCTGCCGTACATGAACTTCCCGAAAGAAGAGAACCCGTTCCTGGGCTGGCGTGCCGTACGTATCGCCATGGATCGTAAAGAGATCCTGCGTGATCAGGTTCGCGCTATCCTGCGCGCCTCTGCTTTCGGCAAACTGCGCATCATGTTCCCAATGATCATCTCTGTTGAAGAAGTGCGCGCACTACGCAAAGAGATCGAAATCTACAAACAGGAACTGCGCGACGAAGGTAAAGCATTTGACGAAAGCATTGAGATTGGCGTGATGGTGGAAACACCGGCAGCGGCAACAATTGCGCGTCATTTAGCCAAAGAAGTTGATTTCTTTAGTATCGGCACCAATGATTTAACGCAGTACACCCTGGCAGTTGACCGTGGTAATGATATGATTTCACACCTTTACCAACCGATGTCGCCATCTGTGCTGACGCTGATCAAGCAAGTTATTGATGCTTCTCATGCAGAAGGCAAATGGACTGGCATGTGTGGTGAGCTTGCAGGCGACGAACGTGCTACACTTCTGTTGCTGGGGATGGGTCTGGACGAATTCTCTATGAGCGCCATTTCTATCCCGCGCATTAAGAAGATTATCCGTAACACGAACTTCGAAGATGCGAAGGTGTTAGCAGAGCAGGCTCTTGCTCAACCGACAACGGACGAGTTAATGACGCTGGTTAACAAGTTCATTGAAGAAAAAACAATCTGCTAATCCACGAGATGCGGCCCAATTTACTGCTTAGGAGAAGATCATGGGTTTGTTCGATAAACTGAAATCTCTGGTTTCTGATGATAAGAAAGACACCGGAACTATTGAGATTGTTGCTCCGCTCTCTGGCGAGATCGTCAACATCGAAGACGTGCCGGATGTAGTTTTTGCTGAAAAAATCGTTGGTGATGGCATCGCTATCAAACCAACCGGTAACAAAATGGTCGCCCCTGTTGATGGCACCATCGGCAAAATCTTTGAAACCAACCACGCTTTCTCTATCGAATCCGACAGCGGCATTGAGCTGTTTGTTCACTTCGGTATTGATACCGTTGAACTGAAAGGCGAAGGCTTTAAGCGCATCGCTGAAGAAGGTCAGCGCGTTAAAGTGGGCGACCCGGTTATTGAATTCGATCTGCCGCTGCTGGAAGAAAAAGCCAAGTCTACCCTGACTCCGGTTGTTATCTCCAACATGGACGAAATCAAAGAGCTGATCAAACTGTCCGGTAGCGTGACAGTGGGTGAAACTCCGGTTATCCGCATCAAGAAGTAATTCTTGCTGCAGAGAAGAATGGCGCCTGATGGCGCCATTTTTTTATCTGGCAGACCTCAAAATCTGCCGGATAGCGCTAAATTTGTGAGGTGACCGGTCGGTAACACGCCTCGCGCATCAGGATTTTCATCCCTTCCGGCCCGCTTTCCAGCATCCGTCGCTCCGAATCCGCCACTAACAGTTCACAATTGTAGCCACCCGCGATGCCAAACATGGCCCGCGCCACACAGATATCTTCCAGCGCCGTTGCCCCGCTGGTGTCAAAATGTCCAACCATACGCCCATTCTGGCGAACCACCAGCCGGTAACTCTTCATCGCGCCTCCCCTGCCGGTGGCAGAATTAACTCATCACAACCGCACAGATTGGTCCATTTCATCACTTCCAGTACGCGCTGAGCTGCATCGTGCGTCGCGGTTGTCAGCGCTTTACCCAGCACAATACCGCTCACCAGCTCAGCACAAAACAGATCGCCAGTTCCCTTCAGGTCCGTTTTAACCCGTGGATGAGCGAACACCTCAACCGTTTCAGCCGTCACTACCGCCACGTTAATAATATCTTCGCTATCCCCCGGCGCGCTGGTGATCACCACCCATTTCAGCGTTTCGGTAAGCAGCGATTGCGCCGCCGTGATGGCTTCATCAAGCGTACGACACGGCTTTCCGCTCAGCATTTGCAGTTCAAACACGTTTGGCGTCAGTCCCTGAGCCAGCGGTAGCAGGTGCTGACGGTAGGCCTGCGGAATTTCAGCTTTTACATACATACCGCTGTCCGTATCGCCAATCACCGGGTCGACCAAAATGCACACTGTCGGATGCGTAGCCCGCACCGTTTTCAGCCACTGTGCTAACAGAGCGATTTGCTCTGCACTGCCCATATAGCCTGTCGTCACCGCCTTCAGCTCGCGCAAAGCATCACGCTCATTCAAGGCGCGGAGATACCCGCTAAACCAGTCGGCCGGAATAACGCCGCCGTAAAATGTTTCATAATGCGGGGTATTGCTGAACAGCACCGTTGGCACTGCCGTCACGCGTAATCCCTGCGCTTTAATGGCCGGAACGGCGATGCTGTTGCCTACGCTGCCATAAACCACCTGTGACTGGACGGCGACGATATCGGTCTGTAACGCCCGATGCTTGTCGCCGAAGAGCACTGACTGAATATCACTCCCCTGCTCCATAAATTTCTCCTCTCGCTGGACAGCGGGCTTACGCCTCACTATTATCGTCATATGCTAAAATTCATTTTGTCATAGGTCAATAATGATCGACGGAAAAACCGCTAACGAAATTTTTGACAGTATTCGTCAACATGTCGCTACAGGCACGTTGGCAGCAGGAGAAACGTTGCCGCCGGTGCGTGAACTGGCAACAGCATTGAACGTTAATCGTAATACTGTCGCGGCGGCTTATAAACGCCTGGTCACCTCCGGGCTGGCACAAAGCCAGGGACGTAACGGCACGGTAATCAAGGGGATTTCAGCCCCCGTTGCGCTGGAAGGCGGCAATCCGGATACCGCGCTTATCGATCTTTCCGGCGGTAATCCAGCCCCCGCGCGTCTTCCCGACCTCAGCCGTTATTTCGCGCAAATAAATAAGAATCCTCGTTTGTACGGTGATGCCGCTGTATCACCCGGCCTTAAGGCGTGGGCCGCACAATGGATGCAAGATGCGATGCCAGCCAAGGGAGAAATTGATATCACCAGCGGCGCCATTGATGCCATTGAGCGGCTGCTGTGCGCCCATTTACTGCCTGGCGACAGCGTTGTGGTAGAAGATCCATGCTTTTTGAGCAGCATCAACATGCTGCGTTATGCCGGATTCTCCGCCAGTCCGGTCAACGTTGACAGCGAAGGCATGCAGCCAGACATGCTGGAAATCGCGCTACAGAAAGGCGCGCAGGCGGTGATTCTGACGCCGCGCGCCCATAATCCGACAGGATGCAGTCTGAGCGCATCCCGCGCGGCGCAATTGCAGGAAATCCTGGCCCGCTATCCGCAGACGCTGGTGATCGTCGACGACCACTTTGCGCTGCTGTCCGCATGCCGTTGGTATCCGGTGATTGCGAAGGAAACCACGCACTGGGCGATTGTTCGCTCAATGTCGAAAACATTAGGCCCGGATTTACGCCTGGCCATCGTCGCCAGCGATCCACTCACTTCCGCGAAACTGCGTTTACGGCTCAACGCCGGCAGTCAGTGGGTTAGCCATCTGCTGCAGGATCTGGCCTGCGCCTGCCTGAGTGACGAGACTTATCAACACACGCTGGCGCAAACTCAGCAGTTTTACGCCGCCCAGCAGCAAAAGCTGGCAGCGGCTCTGCGGCTTCATGGCATTACGCTGCCCGACAGCGACGGTCTTAATCTGTGGCTGCCGCTAGAAGATAACAGCCAGGCGATCGCTTTTGCGCTGGCAAAGTCCGGCTGGCTGGTACGTGAAGGCGAAGTATTTGGCGTCAATACGCCTGCGCATGGCCTGCGCATTACACTGTCAACATTAGCAGACAGCGACATTGATAAGCTGGCGACTGATATCCATCAGGCGCTAAAGCGCTAACAGGAGAGGAAAAGTGCGAGTTCATTTTGTTATTCATGAGTCTTTCGAATCTGCTGGCGCGTACCTGCCGTGGGCCGAATCACGCGGCTATACCATCAGTTGGTCGCGCGTTTACGCCGGAGAAACTGTTCCCGCTAATGCCGATGGCTTCGATATGCTGGTGGTATTTGGTGGGCCGCAGTCACCCCGCACCACGCTCGCAGAGTGCCCATACTTTGACTCTCAGGCAGAGCAGCATCTGATAAACCAGGCGATTGCGGCACGTAAAATCGTGGTGGGGATCTGTTTGGGGTCGCAGTTAATCGGCGAAGCACTGGGCACGAAGGTGTGCCAAAGCCCGGAAAAAGAGATTGGTCACTATCCGATCGCCCTGACCGAGGCAGGCCAACAGCATCCGTTGTTCAGCCATTTCGGCTCACCGCTCAACGTGGGTCACTGGCACAATGACATGCCGGGATTGACCGACCAGGCGACAATTCTTGCCACAAGCGAGGGATGTCCGCGACAAATCGTGCAATACGGTAATTTTGTCTATGGTTTTCAGTGCCATATGGAGTTTACCGCCGAAGCGGTCGAAGGATTAATTCAGCACTCTGAGCAAGAACTGGCCGAAGCGAAAGGGAAACGCTTTATTCGCGCTGTTGAAGAGATGCGCACCTGGGATTACCAGCAGATGAATGAGACGCTGTGGCAATTCCTTGATAAGTTGGTAGAAAAACGTAACGATTGAACAGTGCGGGCCGGAGAAGACGCTTTGCGTCGTCATCCGGCGAGCGTGCCGTACGGTTGCCTGCTAGCGCTACGCTTATCAGGCCGACAAATTAAATACCTAATCCCTGGCTGAAATGCTCTTCGCCAAAGACCCCGGTGGAAAGGTAGCGATCGCCGCGATCGCAGATAATCGCCACCACCACCGCCCCCGGTGTCGCGCGCGCCACGCGTAACGCGCCCGCAACCGCGCCGCCAGAACTCACTCCGCAAAAAATCCCTTCGCGAACGGCCAGTTCACGCATGGTGTTTTCCGCATCGTTCTGATGAATATCCAGCACCTCATCCACCAGCGAGGCGTTGAAAATGCCCGGCATATATTCCGCTGGCCAGCGACGAATGCCCGGAATACTACTGCCTTCTTCCGGCTGCAGGCCAACGATGGTGACGGGTTTTTCCTGTTCACGCAGAAAACGCGATACGCCGGTAATGGTGCCTGTCGTCCCCATACTGGAGACGAAATGGGTAATACGGCCTGACGTCTGCTGCCAGATTTCGGGTCCGGTAGTCTTGTAGTGCGCATACGGGTTATCAGGATTATTAAACTGATCGAGAAGTTTACCTTCTCCGCGCTGCGCCATCTCAAGGGCTAAATCACGCGCCCCTTCCATCCCCTGCTCTTTGGTCACCAGAACCAGTTCAGCCCCGTAAGCACGCATCGCCGCACGTCGCTCCTGGCTCATGTTGTCTGGCATCAGGAGCTTCATGCGGTAGCCTTTCAGCGCGGCAATCATCGCCAGCGCAATACCCGTATTACCGCTGGTGGCCTCAATCAGCACGTCGCCAGGCTGAATTTCCCCGCGCTTTTCCGCTTCAACGATCATCGACAACGCCGCGCGGTCTTTCACTGAACCTGCGGGATTATTGCCTTCCAGCTTGACCCAAATTTCACTGCCGTTATCCGCCGTCAGACGTTGTAATTTCACCAGAGGCGTATTGCCAATTGTTTGTTCTAATGTGTTCACGTTTTCAGCTCAATAAAATGCCGTGTGGCGCTGCGCTTACCCNCCCGGCTTACAGGTCATGCACCACCCGTTAAGCCCGGTAAGCGCAGCGCCACCGGATGATAACTATACGAATTAACCTATCAGGCACTTTGCGCCAGGGCAAGTTCCTCTTCACGCGTTTCAATACGCTGGTCGCCATTATACAAACGCGCATTTTGCAGCCCAACAAACAGACGTTCGCCGCGGTTCGGGGAATCATCGCCCTGCATAATCACCGTCAGCGGTTCGTTATACCACCCCAAAGGTTGCACAACTAATTGGGTGTAGTGTCCTTTCGGACTGGCTTCCAGCACCTGTACCGGCAACGGTGAATCCAGACTGGTACGACGGCTGACGTCCACTTCCCACGGACGCAGGAACAGATCCACCGGACCCTGATAGCCAGGCGTATAGCCCAACGGCCAGCGATGTGCGCCCACGTGGAATTGTCCACCGCGAATCGTCCCTTGCAGGCGGTTAACTTCACCCATAAATTCCAGGACAAAACGGGTAGCCGGTTCGCGCCATACCTGATCGGGCGCATCGGCCTGCTCGATATGACCCTGGCTCATCACCACCACGCGGTCTGCGACTTCCGTCGCTTCTTCCTGATCGTGGGTAACAAACACGCTGGTGAACTTCAGCTCTTCATGCAACTGACGTAGCCAGCGACGCAGTTCTTTACGCACCTGAGCATCGAGCGCGCCAAACGGCTCGTCGAGCAACAAGATCTGCGGCTCTACCGCCAGCGCACGCGCCAACGCCACGCGCTGCTTTTGCCCACCGGAAAGCTGTGCCGGGAAACGGTCCGCCAGATGAGCCAGTTGAACCATCTCCAGCAGTTTGGTCACCTTTGCTTTGATCGTCGCCGCATTCGGGCGCTCCCGCCGTGGCAGAACAGTCAGACCAAAAGCGATATTGTCGAAAACGGTCATATGACGAAACAGCGCATAGTGCTGAAACACGAACCCCACCTTACGGTCGCGGGCGTGCAAACGACTGACGTCAGTGCCGTGGAAACGGATATGCCCACTGGACTGATGCTCCAGCCCGGCGATGATGCGCAGCAACGTAGTTTTGCCCGATCCGGAAGGCCCCAACAGGGCGACCATCTGACCTGAAGGAATATCCAGCGAGATATCGTTCAGCACCTGGGTGCGACCAAAAGACTTCTTAATATTGGCAATCTCAATGCTCATGATTTTCCTCCTGCTGCGCGCGTTTCTCCTGGTTTTCCAGGCGCCATTGCAACATGCTCTTCAAAAACAGGGTAATAATCGCCATCAGCGTTAATAGCGCCGCGGCGGTAAAGGAGCCGACTGTGTTGTAGTCCTGCTCCAGTAATTCAATCTGTAGCGGCAGAGACAAGGTTTCACCGCGAATCGAGCCAGAAACCACCGATACCGCGCCGAACTCGCCAATCGCACGGGCGTTGGTCAGCACCACACCGTACAGCAATGCCCAACGGATATTCGGCAGCGTAACGCGACGGAACATTTGCCAGCCGGAGGCGCCAAGCAGAACCGCCGCCTCATCTTCATGGCTGCCCTGACTTAACATCACCGGCACCAGTTCGCGCACCACAAACGGACAGGTCACGAACACCGTCACCAGCACCATTCCCGGCCAGGCAAACATAATTTGCAGGTTGTGTTCATCCAGCCATCCGCCAAGCGGGCCGTTAGAGCCGTAAAACAGCAGATAGACCAGGCCGGCGACCACCGGTGAAACGGCAAACGGAATATCCAGTAACGTGAGCAACAACTGGCGTCCAGGGAAGTTAAAGCGGGTCACCAGCCAGGCCAGTAACACGCCAAACACCAGGTTTACCGGCACCGCAATCAGCGCAATCAGCACCGTCAGCCAGATGGCGTGCAGCATGTCCGGATCAGCCAGGTTGTGTAATACCGGCATCAACCC
The DNA here is from genome assembly GCF_030337065.1 of Citrobacter sp. Cb004. Lineage (NCBI taxonomy): Bacteria > Pseudomonadati > Pseudomonadota > Gammaproteobacteria > Enterobacterales > Enterobacteriaceae > Citrobacter > Citrobacter sp. Cb004. Next base: position 356,924 of record NZ_JAOWCH010000070.1, read on the forward strand.
CTTGCTGAACGCCTGCACGAAGATGTAAACCATCGGCACCAGCAAAATAAACGCGGATACCAGCATGCCCGTGCCGATCAGAAACCATTTCCCCCAGTTGATGCGGGGTGCGCCATAACGTTTCAATTGGGTAATGTCTGCCATCAGTGACCTACCACGCGTCGACCAAAGCGACTTTGCAGGGTGTTAATTGAAAACAGCAGCAGCAACGAAGCCCCGAGGATCACAGATGCAATCGCGCTGGCGGCCGGGTAGTCAAACTCCTGCAAACGAACAAAAATCATCAGCGAGGTCACTTCCGTTTTCCATGCGATGTTTCCGGCGATAAAGATAACCGCGCCAAACTCACCGAGGCTGCGGGTAAACGAGAGCGCAACGCCCGCGACTAGCGCGGGAGACAGCTCCGGCAGTACCACTTTACGAAAGCTCTGCCAGCGCGTAGCGCCGAGCGTTTCCGCCGCTTCTTCATACTCCGGACCTAACTCTTCCAGCACCGGCTGCACGGTACGCACCACGAATGGAATGCTGGTAAAAGCCATCGCCACCGCAATGCCAAGCCAGGTGTAGGTCACTTTAATATCCAGCTTCGCCAGCCACTCGCCGTAGAAACCGTTGACCGAAAACAGCGATGCCAGCGTCAGACCTGCTACCGCCGTAGGCAGCGCAAACGGCAGATCCATCAGCGCATCCAGCAGCGTACGGCCCGGAAAGCGATAGCGGGTTAAGATCCACGCCATCAGCAAACCAAACACGCCGTTAAAAATCGACGCCACAAACGCCGACAGCAGCGTCACTTTATAAGCCGCCACCACCTGCGGGTTGGTAATCACATCCCAGTATTGCGCCCAGCTCATTTGCGCCAATTGCATCACCAGCGCGCTAAGCGGCAGCAGCAAAATCAGGCAGACAAACAGTAAGCTGGTGCCCAAACTTAAGGTAAAGCCGGGCAGCACGCGTCGGGAAGAAACAGCAAACATTTACTTACGCCCCGCCGCCAACAGTTTGTCCAACTCACCGCCGCTGACAAAGTGCGTTTTCATTACCTCAGGCCACGAGCCAAACCTGTCTTCCACGCGGAAAAGTTCGGTCTGCGGGAATTTATCCTGCAGTTTGTCCATCACCTGCGGATTATTCACGCGGTAGTAGAAATCGGTAATGATGGTTTGCGCCTGCGGGCTGTACAGCCAGTTCAGGTACGCTTTTGCCGCTTTTTCAGTACCGTTAGCCTGCACATTTTTATCTACCCAGGCCACCGGGAACTCCGCCAGAATGTTGACCTTCGGCACCACCACTTCGAAGCCCTGGTCTTCATACTGTTTACGGATGTTGTTCACTTCTGATTCAAAGGTGATCAGCACATCGCCCAGGCCGCGTTCCACGAATGTGGTGGTTGCCCCGCGACCGCCGGTATCAAACACTTCCACGTTTTTCAGAAACTGGGTCATGAACTGTTCAGTTTTGGCTTTATCCCCACCATCCGCTTTATCTGCCGCGCCCCACGCAGCCAGATAGGTATAACGCGCGTTACCGGAGGTTTTCGGATTCGGGAAAATCAGTTTCACGTCCGGGCGAACCAAGTCGTTCCATTCGTGGATATTCTTCGGATTACCCTTACGCACCAAAAACGCCATGGTGGAATAGAATGGCGAACTGTTATTCGGCAGACGGCTTTGCCAGTCGGCCGGAATCAGCTTGCCTTTGTCATGCAGGATCTGTACATCGGTCACCTGGTTATAGGTCACCACATCGGCTTTCAGCCCCTGCAGAATCGCCAGCGCCTGTTTTGATGACCCGGCATGAGATTGTTTAATCGTCAGTTTGTCACCGCCGTTATCCTTCGCCCATTGCTGTTCAAACGGCGGGTTAAGGGCGGCAAACAGCTCGCGAGAGACATCGTATGAACTGTTCAGCAGCTCCGTTGCCTGCGCCTGACCCACCAGCAACAGCATTGCTGCCAGCGTCAGGGTTCTTTTTTTCAGTAAGTTAACGGCCATTGCGCACCCTTATAAATTTAATGACTTTCTTATGGTCATCATATTTATAACCAGTGCTAAAGGAGTAACGGTTTTATATACCGTTTGATGATTTGAAAGTTGAAAAGAGAATAAGGGTACCTCCTCCCCAGCACACGGGGAGGAGACCGGCATCAATCAGACGCCGACGCTAACGCTTTCAGGCAGGGTGCTGCCGCCATCAATCACGTTTTGCGTGCCAGTCAAGTAACTGGACTCATCCGACGCCAGGAATGCCGCCAGTTCACCAACCTCAAGTGGGCAGGCCAAGCGGCGCATCGGGATCGCTTTTGCCATTTCGACTAATACGGATTCAGGATCCTCCGGATTAGACTGACGAGCGATATTTTCCGCCATCGGCGTACGAACGTAGCCCGGGCAAATAGCATTAACGCGAATGCCGGACTGCGCGTATTCCACCGCCAGAGATTTGGTCAAACCGATGATTGCGGCTTTCGACAGCGCGTAGGCCGTTTCGCCCGGATCGGCAACCATATCGCCGGTCACAGAGGACATCATTACGATGCGCCCGTCTTTGCGCGCAATCATCTCCGGCAGAACGGCTTTCGTCACGTTCCAGACGCCTTTAATGTTGATATCAATGTGGAAATCGCGATCTTCATCGCTCATATCAAGGAAGTTGCCGAGGCGACATACGCCCGCATTGTTGACCAGAATATCGATTTTGCCTTCAATCTTCTTCGCGCGTTTTACCGCTTCCGTGACCGACGCAAAATCTCTGACGTCAGCGTGTACGGCGGTGCAACGGTGCCCGCGCCCAGCCAACTCATCCGCCAGTTTTTCAATCTCATCGGAGATATCCAGCAGGATTAGGTTCGCGCCATGGCGGGCAAATGTTCTGGCGATCCCTTCGCCAATACCCTGAGATGCGCCCGTAATCAATGCTGTTTTGCCCGTGAGTTTTCCCATTTCAATATTCTCCTTTTGAATATGAAGCATTCGCTTCATTCACGCAGAAGATACAGCAATAACAAATAAGTGCTGAGGAATAGCTCACTAAATCAGGTTAATCTCAGGTAAAAAAAATCCCCGGCGTTGCGGGGACCCAACGGTAAACATGCTCTGACCAGATTAACAGAAGACTTACAGCCGTTTTTCCAGCAAATGTGCTCTCATCAACTCCGATGCCATCTGCGCATCCCCTTTTTTAATATGAAGCAGTATTTCCCTCTGTTTTGCCGCCGTATCAAGAAAATACTGACGATCGTTCGCAGGTAACGACTCCCTTGTTTTCTCAAAATAAGTAATGAGGACATCAGAGAAAACCTGCAGCACCCGGTTGCCACTCGCCTGTAGCAAGAGCAAATGAAAATCTCTATCGTGACGATCGGCCACCTGGGGGTTATCCGCATTCTCTTCAATAAGCCTTAGCTCATTTTCAAGTTTGGAGAGCATCGCCGGGAAAATTCTACGCGTTGCCAGAGGGATAATCGCGCATTCAATCAGGATCCTCGCCTCTGTAAATTCTGTGATATCAAACCCAGACAAATCAAACTGCATTAACAACTGGTGATTTATGTTGTGCTGTTCCAAATTCTTCAAGACGCTGCCACGACGAGGAGATCGTTCCAACATTCCCATCTGTACCAGTGTGCTAAGCGCCTGACGAACTTTATATCTTGATGTATTAAAACGAACGGCAAGCTCAGTTTCAGTTTCAATGCGACCATCAGCTTTGCGGTTAGCATCATCAAGCAGATAATTTTTAATACTTTCAAACAGTTCGTTTTTGTTATCCATAAACACTCTCGGATTAAAGTGCTGCAAAACTGATGAGTATAAATAATCTAATAAGTTAGATTGCTTAATATACTGTTATGGTAAGATTATAGCCCCTATTATTCAAATTATACCAAGCCATTTGTTAATAAAAAGGAATTAATTATGGTGTTATTCGTAACTCAGTTTGCGATAGTACTTATATGTATCGGTATAGGTGGGCGTTTTGGTGGGATTGGCCTGGGGGCTGCTGGCGGGTTAGGACTCGCTATCCTGACTTTTGGTTTTGGACTCCCTCCCGACTCACCTCCTTTCACTGTTATTTCTATTATCCTTGCGGTTATCACTTGCATCACAATCCTCCAGGCGGCTGGCGGGCTTGATTTATTCGTTACGATGGCAGAACGGATCCTCAGAAAGTGGCCGGGCGCGATCACTTTCCTCGGCCCCGCAGTCGCTTACCTTTTTACTGCTATCTGCGGAACAGGATATGTTGCCTTTTCGGTTTATCCAGTCATTGCTGAAATTGCAGCAGATGCCAGGGTACGGCCAGAGAGAGCCATGTCGATGTCAGTAATCGCTGCCAATTTTGGGCTTATTGCCAGCCCGGTCAGTGCGGTCGTTACAGGGACAATTGCTGTCCTTGCTGGATTACATGTCTCTGCTTTAGATATCTTGTTAGTCACCGTTCCCGGAACGTTCCTTGGCTGCGTTGTCGGCTGCCTGTTCGTCTTTAAAAGAGGTCATGAGCTTAAAAATGATCCGGAATTCCAACGCAGGGTTGCTGAAGGTGAGTTTGAATCAGTAAAAGCTGAAGAGCGAGCAGCCAATATAGTGACAAAAGAGGCGAAGAGAGGATTGCTGATTTTCCTTACCGGTATCATTCTGGTCGTACTTATGGGTTCAATTCCTGAATTACGTCCTGAGTGGAATAACGGTACCGGAATGGAGCGTATGAGTATCCCTACCACGCTGCAAATAGTTATGCTGACAACAGCATGTATTATTATGATGGTATGTCGAATTTCTCCGTCAAAACTCGATTCAGGTTCTGTTTTTAAAGCTGGTCTTGTGGGTGTTGTCGCCATATTTGGTCTGTCATGGATGATGAACTCCTTTTTTGAGGCATGGCACGAATTATTTAACACGGCTTTCCACGGTTTTCAGAATCCAGTCTTGTTCGGCATTATTGTTTTTGGTCTTTCAGCCGTAATTTATAGCCCCGCAGCGACTGCTGTAGCGCTACTCCCCGCTGGCGTGTTAATGGGATATCCGGCAGAAACCCTGGTCGCCCTGCTCCCGCTGACTTGTGGATCATTCATTATTCCAGGGGGGGCACAGATTGGCTGTGTGGCGTTTGATCGTACCGGGACAACTCGAATTGGCAAGTATGTGGTTAATCACAGCTACATGCTACCTGGTCTTGTCACCGTTGTAGCATCAACTCTTTTTTGCTTCCTTTTTTCCAAAATGCTGATGTAGTGAGAGAGCAATTTAATTGTGGTAAACCTTTTCTTCATGGCATCCCCCCCGAATGAATTCAGAGAGGATGCCTGTTACTCACTTCTGAATAGCGCCACTGCAATTTTCCATAGAATGTACTTTACAGAACAACCTGAGCAATGAGATAAGCAAAAATTACCTGAGAGATAACCATCACAAAGCCCGGACGAATATAGCTATGGTTGACAACAAAGCGTCCAATCTTTGTGGTACCTGTTCGATCAAATGCAACACAGCCGATTTGATTTGCTCCAGGTATAATAAAGTCACCACAGGTACAAGCAAAAATAGCGATAAGAAACGGGGCTGGAATACCTAAAGTAACACCGAGTGGCATGATGGCAGCTACCGTCGCCGCCGGGCTCATAATGACCAGCGAGAACAAGAATACAACCACACCAAATAGCATTGGTGCATCATTGACAATGCCACCAAAAACCTTAATCAGTTCTGGCTGATAGGCATCAAAAAACGTCGCCGTCATCCATGAAACACCGAGTATTGCTACCACTCCCATCAAACCTGCACGGAAGACTGAGCCGCTATTCAAGGTACTACTTGGTACTTTACTGACAATCATAATAAACAACGCGGCTGTCAACATGACCATCTGAATAACCATTGGGGTTGACAGTCTTTTTCCATCCCAGGAAGGGAGTAACTCAGTAAAAGAACCTAAAATAAGTACCAGTACCACACCAATCGCAAAGATAACGACACCTTTTTTAGCGCCAGCTGAAGCAACAAATTCTTTTTTCTGCTCAGTATGCATGAACTCATATTCGCCAGCAGCAACTCTCCTCTGGAATTCCGGATCATCCTCCAGCTCTTTTCCGCGTTTATAAACTGAAAAGCTGGTAACAATAGCTGCCATAAAGAATGATGGGAGAGCAATCGTCAGTATTTGTCCAAGGCTAATCCCGGCATATTCATGCAGAATAGCCAGCATCCCCGCGGTTGCCGCACTCATCGGACTGGCAGCAACCGCGACACTTGCCGCAATAACCGTTGCGGACAACGCTCGCTCCGGACGGACCTTTGCTTCAGCAGCAACTTCAGCGACAACCGGATACAAAGAGAAAGCAACGTAAGTAGTCCCACAGAATAGCGTAAATATGGAAGTTAATATGGGGGCAACAAAAGTAATTGCCTGTGGTTTTTTACGGAGTAATTTTTCAGCCACGCGCACAAGATAATCAAGCCCACCAGCGGCCTGTAATACGCTGACAGCGCCAATCACACAAATAATAATTAGCATTGCAGTAATAGATGGTGCGGAGGGTTTAAGTCCAAAACCCAGAACTAATATTGCAACACCAAGTCCTCCACCAGCACCCAGCCCCATTCCGCCATAACGCCCGCCTATACCAATACAGGCGAGTACAATAAATAATTGTATAAAAAATAAAGCATCCATTTTTCACCTCAAAGCGTCTCCCGGATATTGCATCCGGGAGATATTAATTACTATGCTCGGGATTAGTTTAAATATGATTTAGCAATTTCGATCTGTTTTTTAACAGCATCAGTCCCTGTGCCACCATAAGACATTCTTGATTTAATACATGCTTCGAGAGATATACTCTCATAAATATCATTTTCAATTTTATCATCAAATGTGTGGAATTCATCCAGAGTAAGCTCTTCCAACATTTTTCTATGTTTTATACAGTAATTAACAGCACTGCCAACAATATGGTGAGCTTCTCTAAAAGGAATGCCTTTACGAACCAAGTAGTCAGCCATATCGGTTGCGTTTGAAAATCCTCTTGCCGCTGCGCTACGAGTATTATCTGAAAGAATAACCATTTTTTCGAGCATCGGCGCCATAATTTTCAGACTGGTCTGTAAGGTATCCATAGAGTCATAGACCTGCTCTTTATCCTCACTCATATCAGTATTATAGGCCAGAGGGATACCTTTCATAATGGTCAACATCGCCATTAGATTTCCGTACATACGCCCCCCTTTGCCGCGCATTTTTTCAGCCACGTCGGGGTTTTTCTTCTGTGGCATGATGCTGGAACCGGTACAGAAATCATCTGAAAGCTCAATAAATTTAAAATCCTGACTTGAGAATAAAACCAGTTCTTCTGACAAACGGGTAAGATGCATAAAGCACATAGCAGCGGCGGCAGTGAATTCAACCATATGGTCACGATCGCTGACAGAATCAATACTGTTTTCAGTCGGTTTGTCAAAGCCAAGCTCTTTGGCCGTGAAATCACGATCAATGGGGAAAGTAGTACCGGCAAGGGCTGCTGAACCTAAAGGGCATTCCCCCATGCGTTGATAAAGGTCTGCAAAACGAGTCCAGTCACGGCGTAACATCCAATAATATGCCATTATCCAGTGCGACAGAAGAATAGGCTGACCGGTCTGTAAATGAGTATAGCCAGGCATGATCGCATTAATGTTATTTTCAGCCTTGCTGATAATAACTTTTTGTAGATGAACGATATCCTGCTGAATTTCACGAATAGTCGATCTCATGTGCATTTTCGAATCGACAGTCGTCTGGTCATTACGACTGCGGCCAGTATGTAGCTTCCCGCCTACAGGACCAATTATTTCTGTCATACGTCTTTCTATCGCCATATGAATATCTTCATCAACGGTATCAAAAACGAATTTCCCGTCCTCAATCTCTTTATTAACTTGCCTTAACCCGCCAATAATCGCATTCGCTTCATCCTGCGTGATAATCCCCTGACGGCCCAGCATAGTGGCGTGAGCAATACTCCCCTGAATATCAAAAGGGCAGAGACGTTGTTCCAGCATAATTGTCGCATTATAAGATTCGACCAGTTTATTTGTAGGCATATCAAAACGCCCACCCCATAATTTTGTAGACATAAAACCTCCAATGACCCTTTGTTGCAAAATGGTTAAATATGAATTCCGTTATTTTTCGGTCATTTTCAGATTACAAGACAGTCATTTTAATTGTCAACAAATGAAGTCATTAAATCAATTTATAGCGAAATTAATTACACTTATTATTTATTTTATTTTCATAAATTGCATTAAAAAACCTGATCTTCATCACATTTAAATTGTGATTTAATTCAGATATATTCAGAATTTTTAAAGTAATAAATTGGTATTAATAGTTTATTAATTCTAAATAATTCCATTTAATACCGTTGTCATAACCGAGAAACTGGCAGGTAAATAATAATGAACGTGGGAGGTGATTTTTCAGGATGAGCGTCAACGCGAGTGCATCATCAGCATGGCGGACGTTGGGTGATTCGGGGGAGAGCTATATTGTGCCAGATGGCGGCATCAGCGCCATCTGGCATAAAAAAATTACAGGGCCAGCAAACGATCCAGCGATGGCGCGAAATAATAGCCGCCGGTCACCGGTTTAGTGAAGCGCAGCATCGCATCGCGCTTGCCGTCAGTGTCGCCAAACATGCTCAGCAGTTGCTGCTCGATGTTGTGCAAACGGGCGCAATAGGCACAGAAATAGAGGCCGTGCGTACCGCTGGCGGTGCCGTATGGCAGGCTCTGGCGCACAATTTTCAGTCCTTTACCGTCTTCTTTGAGATCGACGCGGCTCAGGTGAGAAGTAACCGGACGGTCATCACCGTCGATCTCTTCGTTGGCTTCCTTGGTACGCCCAATCATCATTTCCTGGTCATGAATGCTCATGCGGTTAAGCTGCTTCAGGTTATGTTCCCAACGCTGCACAAACACATAGCTGCCACCAGCATCCACGCCATCTTTAATAACCGCGACTTCACGGCGCGTTTCAACGCCTGCCGGGTTTTCCGTACCGTCAACAAAGCCGCTGAGATCGCGCTCTTCAACCCAACGGAAACCGTGGATCTCTTCTTTGACTTCAATACTGTCGCCAAAGGCTTCCATTGCCGCCTGTGCAACGGAGAAATTCACGTCATGACGCAAAGAGAGAATATGAATCAGCACATCATACTGGGTGGCTGGGGCAAGACCTTTACCGTAAGGGATAAAGTCTTTTAACTCTTCTGCGCCAACGCCGCCGCTCAGTGTACGCCAGGTGTTGTTGCCAAAAGCAACAACCGCGCCCAGATGCGCATCCGGGAACTTCGCTTCAAAGGTCGCCAGCTTATCGGCGAAGGTTTTGCTGGCCCCACGCAGGGCCTCAACGTCGCCTTTAACATTGGCTTCAATCCAAATCGCCGCACGGCAATGTTCTGGCAAAATGCCACTCTGAACCTGAGACATTGTTCCTCCTGAAAAAAAAGATGCCACGACATCGTGGCATTGATGGGCGCTATTCTACCTGTTTTTTTAACAAGCCGATTTGTTCAGACGCAAATTAACGCCGCCAGATAATTTTGCTTACTTTCCATGCTTTCAACGTATCGTCAGACGGCATTAAGCCCTCAGGCCCGCTCCACTCACCGGAAAAGACGTAGCTAATATGTTGACTTCCTTCTGCTTTACATTCAACACCCGCGCTGTCATCGCCAGTCGCCTTCTGACAATTACCAAAGGCTTTAGTGTAAAGGTCGCTAAACGGTGTACCGATTTCGACACCCGCAGAAGAGGGAATATCGCTGTCGACTACATCAATACGGCTAATCGTTCCCTGATTGCCATTGATGACCATCGCCAGCTTGTCTTCTTTCATCGCTTCATAAAAGCGCACCACATTACCGTTATCGGTCTTCATCCCGCTACGCAGGCGGTAATCACCGTCCAGCGCATCAGCAATGGTTTTTTCATCCAGCGGGGTTGCGCCAGTTAACGCTCCGACGCCCTGCTCAGTGACCTGCGTTGAAGAACCAAACCAGTTCCACGGATTGGCGGCAGACCAGTTCACCGATGACAACGTTGAACACCCGGTCAATAGCAGCGGCATCGCGCATAAAGTCAAACGCAGTGATTTCATTTCACTTCCTTCCTTATTTATCAACGTTGCTTGGAGTCCGGTTTCGCCAAAAAGTGCCGTTATTCTTTCTCGAGGGAAAAACAGGCGCGCAGACGTTGATTAGTTAACAGCCAGATCAGCGCAACGACATCCGCCACCAGCAGCGCCAGCCCGACACCGTTGACCGGATCGCCTGCCAGCCACATCACCGGCTGCCAGCACAGCAGCACCAGTTGAGCGAGGATCAGTAACCCGCGCAGCCAGCGCCATACCACCGGAAACGCAAAGCGTCGCCCGCTGAGTAAAAATGCCAATACCGCAGGAACGCCGGGAAGCAAACCCAGCCAGAAAGCGTCGTGATCGGGATAAAACAGATTCAGCAGCGTGTTGCCCTGCTCACGGGAAGAACCGGCAATCACAAACAGAACCCAGGTGCGCGCCTGCAGCAGCAGCACGCACCAGAAGAGAAAAGGCAGGCGCAGACGCCCATGAGCGTCATAGTCGGCCGGATGAAACTCAGTACTCTTCATCTTCGATCAAACGCTTGCCCAGATTGAGTACATCCGCATGTTCATAGCCCAGACGTTCATACATACCCTGTACGACGTCATTATCGTCACGCACCATGATTTGAATCTTCGGACAACCGCGGGCAATGAGCTTTTTCTCCAGCCGGTTGAGCAGCGCATTGGCAATGCCGCGACCGCGAAACTCAGGATGTACGCCCAGGTAATAGGCCGAGCCGCGATGCCCGTCATATCCTCCCATCACCGTACCGACCACCTCGCCATTCACTTCAGCGACCAGGAACAAGCTGACGTCATGATTGACTTTACGCTCAATGTCCATTTCAGGGTCGTTCCATGGACGCAGCAAATCACAGCGCTCCCAGAGGGTGATCACCTCTTCGAAATCTTCCTGGCGAAAAACGCGTATTTCCATGGTATTGGTTACCTTTTCAGGACGTTAAAAAGCGATTATGGCGCGAACGGCTGATTTAGCCAATATCTGACGCGAAGCGGCGGAAAAAATGGCATAATACGGAATTGTCACGTATTGAAATGAAAAGTAAAACAATTCTTATCCCGATCCGTCGCAACGGACAACGCGATACGATATAACGTTTAGAACCTTTTTTTACAACTCAGGCCGTATGAGCACTTTTAAACCACTAAAAACACTCACATCGCGCCGCCAGGTGTTGAAAGCCGGGCTGGCCGCCCTAACGCTGTCAGGCATGTCGCAAGCCATCGCTAAAGAAGAAGCGCTTAAGACCAGCAATGGACACAGCAAACCGAAAGCGAAAAAAGCCGGCGCTAAGCGCGTTGTTGTCCTTGATCCGGGTCACGGAGGGATTGATACCGGCGCAATTGGTCGCAATGGGTCGAAGGAAAAGCACGTGGTACTGGCGATTGCCAAAAACGTGCGCTCGATTCTACGCAACCAGGGGATTGATGCGCGCCTGACGCGTTCCGGCGATACATTTATTCCGCTTTACGATCGCGTCGAGATCGCTCATAAGCATGGCGCTGACCTGTTCATGTCGATCCACGCCGACGGTTTTACCAATCCGAGCGCTGCAGGTGCATCGGTCTTTGCGTTGTCCAATCGCGGTGCCAGTAGCGCCATGGCGAAGTATCTGTCCGATCGTGAAAACCGGGCCGATGAAGTGGCCGGGAAGAAGACCACCGATAAAGACCATTTGCTGCAGCAGGTGCTGTTCGATCTGGTACAAACGGATACCATTAAAAACAGCCTGACGTTAGGCTCGCATATTCTCAAGAAGATCAAGCCGGTACACCGTCTTCACAGCCGCAGCACGGAACAAGCCGCCTTCGTGGTGCTAAAATCACCATCAATTCCGTCGGTACTGGTCGAAACCTCGTTCATTACCAACCCGGAAGAAGAACGTCTGCTGGGCACGGCGGCATTTCGCCAGAAAATCGCCACCGCTATCGCCAATGGCATCATCAGCTATTTCCACTGGTTTGATAACCAGAAAGCACACTCGAAGAAACGTTAACCATGAAGCCCGATGCACAGCGCGTAAAACAGTTCCTGCTCAGCCTGCAAGATGATATTTGCCAGCAGTTATCCGCCGTAGACGGCGCCGAGTTTGTTGAGGATAACTGGCAGCGTGAAGCAGGCGGCGGCGGGCGCAGCCGGGTGCTGCGTAACGGCGGTATTTTCGAGCAAGCGGGCGTCAACTTCTCCCACGTTCACGGCGAGGCAATGCCGGCCTCGGCTACCGCACATCGCCCCGAGCTTGCGGGACGCAGCTTTGAGGCCATGGGCGTCTCGCTGGTGGTACATCCGCAGAATCCCTACATTCCGACCAGTCACGCCAACGTGCGATTTTTTATCGCGGAAAAACCGGGCACTGACCCGGTCTGGTGGTTTGGCGGCGGCTTTGACTTAACGCCCTACTACGGCTTTGATGAGGATGCGGTTCACTGGCACCGCACGGCGCGAGATCTGTGCCAGCCGTTCGGCGAAGACGTTTATCCCCGTTACAAGAAGTGGTGCGATGACTACTTCTTCCTCAAGCATCGCAACGAACAGCGCGGCATTGGCGGGCTGTTTTTCGATGATTTGAATACGCCGGATTTCGACCACGGCTTCGCCTTTATGCAGGCGGTAGGTCAAGGCTATACCGAAGCGTATCTGCCCATCGTTGAGCGCCGCAAAGCAATGAGCTGGGGCGAACGTGAACGCAATTTTCAGCTTTACCGTCGCGGACGCTATGTGGAATTTAACCTGGTGTGGGATCGCGGCACGTTATTCGGTCTGCAGACCGGCGGCCGTACGGAATCGATTCTGATGTCGATGCCGCCGCTGGTGCGCTGGGAGTATGACTGGCAGCCGGAAGCGAACAGCCCGGAAGCCGCCCTTAGCGAGTTTATTCAGGTTCGCGACTGGGTGTAACCCCAGACAATACCAGCCCCCTGGCCGGATAAAACGCATTTGCGTCGCATCCGGCACATTCATCGCATCATGCCCACTGGCGCATGCGCTGATGCAGCGTCAATGAAGGTTTTTCCGCAAACAGCTGCTGGTAGTCGGTGGCAAATTGCCCTAAATGCCAGAATCCCCACTGCATCGCGGCGTCTTTCACCGTCGTACTCTGCGACCACGGGCTTATCAGCTCGCGACGTACGGCGTTCAGGCGAATGCGTTTTAACCAGGCATTCGGACCGATACCAAGGATCGCATGAAAGGCGTTTTGCAACGTCCGACGGCTGACGTGCAGTTGATTACACAGATCGAGCACGGTCAGCGGTTCTGACATATTTTCCAGCACATATTCGCGCGCACGCGACAGCAGGCGACGATAGCTCTGATGGCTGATGCTCTCAGCCGTGATAATCGGCTGCGCTTCTTCCAGCATAGTGCCCATCGCCAGCAGCAGGTTATCGCCCAGCACTTTGCGTACCGCAGGTTGATGGAGGTTTTCCGGATTTTCGCTAAACGTCGCCAGCGCCTGCTGCACAAAGCCCCATAACGCGGCTTTGTGTTGTTCTTTCACTTCCAGCGCCGACTGGTTGCGCAGCATATGCAGCACTCTTTCCGGGTTATGCAGGAAGTTGGCCTGACGGGCAATCGCCTCTTCCGAAATGACGACGCCCAGAATGGTGTAATCATCCGGCGTACTCAGTTCAAACTCTGTCCCGCCAGGGCGGGTGGCAATTTCAGCGTTCCCCAGACACTGGGTGCCAATAAATCCCTGTTCGCCGCGCGTGGCCGGAATACCAAACCAGAAAGAGTTCGGCCAGACAAGACACGACTGACGCAACGCCAGTCCGGTGTATTCACGGAACACCTGAATATCATCGAGCAGGATTTCCGTGAACTCGCCATGAAATTTTCCCGGATGTAACTGGTCGTAGATCTGCTGCCATGCGGTAATCGTCAGCGCATGCTCATACACATCCGTTGTTCGCCGCTGGTGAACGTTGTCCACCTCCACTTTCGGCGTAAGTTTAACGTCTTCGGGTAATGCTTCATGATAAAGATGGTGCAGGTTTGCAGTACGGTTCTTTTTCATGATCTTTTAAGCCGGAAGCTTCAACGAAGCCCCCGGCCCTCCGACAGGTTAATTTTTTAAGCGATAGCGACTACTGCGTTTACGCAACGCTCCGTCAGAAAAGAGCTGTTCCAGCGCCTTTCTGGCTTCATCAAGTGACCAGCCAAAGTGGGCAGCCACTTCCCCTGCCGTCATTCCTTGACGGACCGATGCCAACAGCGTCAGAAGTTGATCAGAGGATTCAGGCGTCAACGGGGCGTCCTGCGTCTTCTGCGTTTTTACATCTGTTTTCACTTCTGGCTTCTGTTCTGGTTTCTTCGGCTGGCGCTTAAAACCGCCGATCAGCCACTGGGTATCATCGTCCGGTCGGCCGATTTCCTTACGGCTGATAACACGGCCTGTACGCGCAGCAGCGGCGCTGCCGGCATCCAGCGCTGCGCGGCACGCCGCCAGATCGCCTTCCACCACCAGCGTCAACCGGCCAGGATCGAGCACTTCGTGGCTAAGCAGGCGCACGTTCGCGGCTTTCAGCATGGCATCCGCCGCATCCACGGCAGCGACCATGCCATCCACTTCCAGTAATCCCAGTGCATTGATCATCACAACCTCTCTTACGCGCGCTGGATTGGGTTACGGGCAATATCCAGAACGGCATCGGCAAAGGCGTTACATGCAGCTTTACAAGCGGCCTGGCTACCGGTCATAAACGCAGCCGAATAGTTGGTTTCTGACGGCGGCGGAACGTAAGTCACCAGTTGTACATCGGCCGATTTCAGCGCAGCATCAATACCAAATGTCGCTTCCAGCGGCGGCGCCACCAGATACGCCATCGGATCGCCAAGCCGGCATCCTGCGGTCGCCGAGAGATACGAGCCGGTACGCGAAACCACATGCGCCAGGAAGGCGGTATCTTCTGCGTCATTCGCCCACTGAAACGCCGCGCCGCTTTCAATATTGGCTACCATCGCGTCCAGACCTGCGCGAACTTCTGCCGGGTTGGGTCCACCGAGCATAATCAGCACTTCACCCGAAGTTGGAGAGGGACTGTGCGCCGCGCCGGCATACAGCGAGCGGCCATAAACCACTTCCACCATTGCCTGTTTTGTCGCTTCGTCTGCGGCAATATACGCCACGTCATCAGAATCTGCTGTGATGAGTCCGAGGCTACGTATATGTGGCGGTAATTTAAGTTCACGGGCAAAACCGTCATTTACCGAGGCAATCACGCGCATTGCGGTGACTGAAGGTCTAATCAAATCTAATGCTGGCATGATGCCTCCTTAACGGGTCATATTGATGCCGGATGCTTTTTGCTCCAGCATGCGCTTGGCCAAATCCACAATGACCGCCGCCGCTTCAACCGGTGGCGTACCGCCCTGGTGAATGTTCGAGATACAGGTACGGTCAGCTTCAACGGTCGTCGCCACACGCGGCGAATAGACGGCGTAGCAAGAAAGGCTTTCCGACTGGCCCAGGCCCGGACGTTCCCCAACCAGCAGGATCACCGCTTTCGCGCCCAGCAGTTCGCCGATCTGATCTTCGATTTTCACGCGACCATAGCGAACAAAGAACGGCGTCCCGACCTTCAATCCGGCCTGTTTTAAGCCAGACAACAGCGGCGGCAGAATCTCTTCGTAGTTAGCGGTGATAGCGTCCGTAGACAGGCCATCAGAGATAATCACCTGCACATCCGGGTTCATTACACACTGTGATTTCAGCGCTTCAATGGCTTCCGCACTCAGACGGCGCCCCAGATCCGGACGCGTCAGATACAGGTTTTTGTCACTGATTTCCGAGCGCACTTCCAGCAGCCCCTGGGCTTTTACCCACTCTTCCGGCACTTCTTTCAATACCGTATCTTTCGAACGCGAGTGGTCGGCCAGGAAGCGCAGCAGCGCCTGGGTACGCGGACGTGGACCGGCTCGACCGGTACATACACGCGCCGCAGTGCTGCGACGCAGTTCAGTCAACACCTCTGCGCGGTGCGGATTCTCAACGCCAATCCACGCTTTAGCCTCGGCTGAGCCTAAATCCATCGCACAGCTTTCACCGGTCGGCGCGGCGCACTGGGTGGTGCTGCATTGCGCTTGTACTGCCGGCGCTTGCGCCTGCGGCTGCGACTCACCCATTGACGCCATCACGCTGCGTACAATTTCTTCAATCTGTTTTTGATCCATCGTGTGTCATCCCCGCGTCATCAGAAGAACAGTGACGGATCGCCCGCCCGTTTGGTCAGGCGACCGTTTGCCATAATGCCCATGGTTTCCAGCCAGCGTTCAAACTCCGGCGACGGACGCAGGTTCAGCAGCTGGCGCACGGTCGCGGTGTCGTGGAAGGCGGTGGTCTGATAGTTGAGCATGATGTCGTCACCGAGCGGCATGCCCATGATGTAGTTGCAGCCAGCGGTGGCGAGCAGAATCATCAGGTTTTCGTTGAGGTTCTGGTCAGCATCAGCATGGTTGGTATAGCAGCAGTCGCAGCCCATTGAGATGCCGCTCAGCTTGCCCATAAAGTGATCTTCCAGACCCGCGCGAATAATCTGACGGTCGTTATAGAGATACTCCGGCCCGATAAAGCCGACAACGGTGTTCACCAGGAACGGATCGTAGTGACGCGCCAGACCGTAGTTACGTGCTTCCATCGTCACCTGATCGGCACCGAAGTTAGCGCCAGCAGAGAGCGCAGACCCTTGTCCGGTTTCGAAGTACAGGCAGTTTTCCCCGGCGATACGGTTAAACTCAGCGCCCACTGCACGCGCTTCATCCAGCATGGCCAGCTCAACGCCAAACTCTTTTAAGCCTTTCTCGCTGCCGCAGATACTCTGGAAAATCAGCCCACCCGGCGCGCCGCGACGAATGGCTTCGATCTGGGTAGTAACGTGCGCCAGGACGCAGCCCTGGGTCGGGATATTGAATTTGTCGATGACGCCGTACACGGTATCAAGTACGCGGCTTAAGTTTTCCACGTCATCTGTTACCGGGTTAACGCCAATCACCGCATCGCCCGCCCCGAAGGACAGCCCTTCGTAGATTTGTGCCGCAATACTCTGCACGTCATCACGGGTGTCGTTCGGCTGTAAACGACAGCTGAAGGTGCCCGGCAGACCAATGGTGGTGTTGGCCTTTTTGATCACCGGCATTTTCTTACCGCCGTAGATCAGGTCCGCGTTAGAGCAGATTTTTGCAACCGCTGCGACCACTTCCGACGTTAATCCTTTGCGCGTAAACGCAATGTCATCAACGGAGGTTTCATCGCTCAGCACGTACTCGCGCAACTCGCTGATACTCCAGTTTTTGATGCGGTTATAGGCCGTTTCGTTGACGTCGTCCTGAATCAGACGCGTCACGCAGTCCTCTTCATAGGAAATCACCGGGTTGTTGCGGATATCCGCTACCGTCATTTCCGACAGCACCTGTTTGGCCGCCACTCGCTCTTGCGAACTGGTTGCAGCTACCCCTGCCAGCACATCCCCCGAACGCAGTTCGTTGGCTTTTGCCAGCACCTCTTTAACATCCTTAAACTGATAAACATTGCCGAACAATGTGGTCTTTAGTTTCATAAGTCGTTCCCTCAGGAAGGAAATGCGAGTGATTTCACCGTCACCGGCACAACCGATCCGCCAAAAAGAGGCGTACCAATGTCGATATAGTCCCCCGCCCGGACAACCACCTCATCGATGACTGCCAGCGGGTGTTGCTGTAACTGTGGGCGTAACAGCATGCCCAGGGCTTTACCAAAATCCTGCTCGGCTACCACCAGCAGGGGATGCGGATTCGGATGGTGCGCGACAAAGGCCAGTAGCGCATCAATAACCGTTAACAGCGCGGCGTAGCGCACCGGCAGCGAACCGGGTAGCGCCAGCACGTAAGCGTCTGTTTGCGGGTCCAGATCGAGCTGCATCAGCGCTTGTTGCCAGGCGGCCACCAAATCAGCCTCATCAACCGGAATCGCCACCGGCAGATTGCGCAGCGGAAGCGCCACACCTTCCAGCCAGATGGTGCTGCCCGAAAGCGACAGCGTATGCGCACCAGCGCCAATCACCGTGGCGCGCACGGTTTGCGCCGGGAACTGCACGTTCATCTCACGCAGACGCGGATGTTCATGCAGCGCCGTCGCTAACAGCGGCCCAATATCGGAAAAACAGAATGGATCGGCAGGCTGGTTGCGGTAGCACTCGCCCACCCCGCCGGACAACGTAATCACTTCCGGCTTCACACCCGTCGGCAACAGACCGGTTTGCATCAGCGCCTGCGCCAGCGGTGACAGCGTGCCGTCAATCACCTCAACGATCAGCGCCGCCATCCGTCGGGCCACCTGAACAAGCTGCGCCGCATTGAGGGTCCGGGCGTCGGTGCCTGGACCAAATACTTCATCAACAATCATCTGTCCTGGCTGATGCGCATGCACCACCCGCCCCTGACCGTCCGTTTCCAGCAGCCGTCCGCCGACGTTCAGGCAGGCCGAACCGCTGACTTTTCCGGCATCGAACAGGACGTAGTTCGACGTCCCGCCACCGATGTCGATATTCAGTACGCGGCACAACTTCTGCTCTGACAGGGTTTGAGCCCCTGCGCCGTGACCGGCAATCACTGATTCCAGATGCGGACCGGCGCTGGCAACCACGAAGTCCCCCAGCGACTGAGAGAGCGTCATCACCGCTGGTCGCGCGTTGCGGGTTTTGGCACTTTCTCCGGTGATGATGATCGCGCCGGAATCGACGGTCTCAGGCGCAATTCCCGCCGCCTGATACTGGGCGAGGATCAGCGCCTTAAGTTCGGCCTCTTTCAACCCGCCCTGCTTATCAACGGGGGTAAAGAACACCGGGCTTTGCCAGCTAATTTCGCGTTTGATGAATTCGTAACGCGGCACCTGCGACACTGCCGCACGGTTGACCAGCTCAAGGCGCGAGAAGATGACCTGAGTGGTGGTGGTGCCGATATCGATACCGACGCTGAGTAGCTGGCGAGTATTCACGATTGCGCCTCCGGGTTGGTTTCTGCTGGTGCCGGAACATCTTCGTCTTTCGGTACCAACAGCATAGCCACACCAATCGCCGTCACGCCGCCAATCAGCTTGCCGACAATCATTGGGAAGATCATCGCGTTCATGTTGGCCGCGGCGAAACCTAAGTGGTCACCCAGTGCGAAGGCTGCGGAGACCGCAAAAGCGCAGTTGATCACTTTGCCGCGGGTATCCATATTCTTCATCATGCCGAACATTGGGATGTTGTTCGCCAGCGTCGCCACCATGCCCGCAGCCGCGATATTATTGATTTTTAAAAGGTTACCAACGCTCATCAGTGGCTTTTCAAACCAGCGGGTCAGCAGCAGTACCATTGGGTACGCACCCAGCAGCACGCAGGAGATAGAACCGATAACTTCGATGGCGCGCATCACTTCACCCGGCTTGTCACCCGGTGCCATGAAGATAGGATCAAGACCCGGAATCAGTTCCCAGCCGAGCAGGAATTTGATTACCGCTGCCGCCAGACCGATGGTGATCAGCGCCACCAGGAATTTCGCGAAGATCTGGAAGCCGTTGATCATTTTTTCCGGGATGAATTTCAGTCCCAGCGCCACCAGCACGGCAACGATCAGCACCGGGATCATGTTCATCAGGATCAGCGCGAAGGTGAACTCCACCGGCTGCCCGTTGATTTCGACACCGGAGTACATCGCGATCAAACCACCCGCAATACAGCCAATCGGAATGGTGACGATCCCAGCCAGCACGCCCAGCGCCAGATAACGACGGTCGGACGGCTCAATAATCCCCAGCGCAACCGGAATAGAGAAGACCAGCGTCGGCCCCATCATCGCCCCGAGGATCAGGCCGGAGTACAGCCACGCCGCAACGTCGCCGCCCGCCAGTTCCTTCGCCAGGAAGAAGCCGCCCATATCGCACGCCAGCAGCGTTCCGGCAAACATCGACGGGTTCGCGCCCAACATTTCGTACAGTGGAATAATCACCGGCCCGAGCACATGCGCCAGTACCGGTGCCAGCGCGGTCATACCGACCATCGCCAGACCCAGCGCGCCCATCGCCATAAAACCTTCTTCAAACTGGCCGCCCGATCCCTCAATACTCTTCCCGAACTTACCGAGGAAGCGTGCCGAACCGCCGAACTGCGACAGGATCCTGTCCACGGCGGCAATCAGCATAAAGAACATCATGATGTACATGATGATTTCGTTAATTCCCATAACCTTCACTCCCTGTCATATGTGTATTTATTGTGCCGCCGCATACAACGCGATAATGTCGGCCTGCGTGGCGGTGCGTGGGTTACTGCGAATACAAATATCTTCCAGCGCGGCGTGAGCCCATGCGCTGTAATGCTCGGGCTTCGCCCCAACGTCAGAGAGTCGTTTGGTCTGGCCCACTTCGCTAATCAACTCGCTGACGGCGTTGATGGCATCGCGATCGTCCGACTTCTTGTTGGTTAGCGCCCGTCCGATATGGCTGAAACGCTCACGACACACCATGCGG
This sequence comes from Citrobacter sp. Cb004, assembly GCF_030337065.1. Lineage (NCBI taxonomy): Bacteria > Pseudomonadati > Pseudomonadota > Gammaproteobacteria > Enterobacterales > Enterobacteriaceae > Citrobacter > Citrobacter sp. Cb004. Next base: position 377,553 of record NZ_JAOWCH010000070.1, read on the forward strand.
TTGAAACCCATTACTGTGGGCAGCAACATGGCGTTAGCCTGTCCATGTGGGATGTGCAGCGTCGCACCCGGCTGGTGCGCCATCGCGTGACACAGGCCCAGCCCCGCGCTGGAAAACGCCATCCCGGCCATACAGGAAGCCAGTAGCATGCTTTCTCGCGCCGCCAGATCCTGACCATAGCCAACGGCCTTCGGCAGCGATTTACCTATCATCGCAATCGCGCCAATCGCCAGACTGTCGGTAAACGGCGTCGCGTTCAGAGCGCTATACGCTTCAACGGCGTGCGTCAGCGCATCTATCCCGGTCATCGCCGTTACGTGTGCGGGCACACCTTCCGTCAGCGCGGCGTCAAGAATCGCCACATCCGGCATCAGGGTTGCGTGGGCCAGCACTTTTTTAAGCCCGGTCGCAGCGTCGATAATCACCGTGACATTAGTGGTTTCTGAACCCGTTCCGGCGGTAGTCGGTACGGCAATCAGCGGCAGACGCGGGCGTAACGCGCTGCTCTCATCCATGTCTGCCAGCGTCTGGGTGGGATTGGTCACCAGCAACGCCACGGCTTTTGCGGCATCCAATACGGAACCGCCACCAAAGGCCACTACGCCATCGCACTTCGATTCACGCAGTTGCGCGACCGCCGCGCAGACGTCCGTAATGCACGGTTCGCCCACCGGACATGGCCACAGCGTCATCGCCACACCTTTCATCGCCAGGCTGCGTTCCAGTGCGGCGGTCATCCCCGCCTGGTGCAGGAAACTGTCGACCATAACGAACATATGCGTCAGGCCGCGCGTTTGTGCTTCCTGTCCGCAGGTACTTAGCGCTCCCAGTCCACACAACGTAACCGGTGGAACGCTAAACGTTTTTACGCGTTGCAGATTCAGGGTATCGAATGCCTGAAAGAGCGCGGTCTGCAATTCAGCTTGCATAGATTCCTTCCGCTTTTTCTTTTCCGCTATTTGCAATCGCCAGCGGGGTCATAAACAGGCTGTGCTGGGGTAAATGCACCTGCAGTTCCGGGAAACGCTTACGAAACAGTTCATCAACGCCCGGCTGCATACAGGAACCACCGGCCAGCCATAAATCTGCCACGCCCTGTCCGGCAATATGGTGAGCCACAATTTCCGCCATTTTTTCGTAGACCGGCTTAACCACCGGCCAAATTTCTTTACCGTTGCTGCGTTTGTACTGCTCCGCCTCTTCCAACTGGATGCGACGGTTCCCGGCAAGCGTCAGAGAAATGTGGTGCCCGCCGGTCGCTTCATCGGCGGAGTAAGTCACCTTGCCTCGCTTCACAATCGCAATCCCGGTGGTACCGCCACCGATATCCACCACGCCAGCGTTATCAAGCTGCAACAGGTCTGCCACCGCGGTCGGTTCGTCGAGCACATGACTGACTTCAAGCCCGGCAGATTCCAGCACGTTGATCGAGATCCGTGGGTCAGTTCCCGGTGGAAACGAGGTTGCCGCGTGGGTAAAGCGGCAACCCAACTGTTGTTCGAGCGTATCGAGATGGCGACGAACGATGGTCACCGCACCGAAGAAATCCCAGACGATGCCATCGCGCACGACGTCGGCCCAGTCCAGGCAAACCGCAACCGGCTGTCCGTCACTGTCGACAACCATCGACACCACATCACACGTCCCCAAATCCACGCCCAGCCACAGCGGTGAATCGCTCTTTACGGGCGTCTGGTTACATAGCGTTGCCGCTTTTAGCAATCTGGGTGTCAGCCAACGTTGTTCGTCGTGCGCCATGTCGTTCACTCCTTATACAATTCTGAAGGCGTCCACCAACACACAGCGACGCAGACGCACAAACGTGCGTGCGCTGGTCACCCCTTCCCCGGTTGGCGTGGTAATGGTCATCGTGGTCCAGCCTTCGCCGCCGAGTCCAAGACCGGCAATGCACGGTCCGTTCTTAACGAAAATGCTGGTATCAATGGCGTTTGCCATGCGGTTCATGTTGTCGATATTGCGTGAGTGCATCGCCGCCGTATGGTGACAGCCGCCTTCAAGCTTGACCGCCAGTTCAATGGCCTCATCGACGTTGGCGACCCGCACGACCGGCAGAACCGGCATCATCAGTTCGGTTACGGCAAACGGGTGAGTCGCAGAGGTTTCGACGAACAACAGCCGGGTTTGCTCCGGTACGTTCAGACCAATCGCCGCAGCGATTTTTCCTGCGTCGCGGCCTACCCAGTCACGACTGACCGTGCCTTTACCGCGTTCATCGACATTTTTCAGCAGCACCGGTTGCAGCTGTTCGGCCTGAGCCGTGGTCAGCTTGACTGCATGCTGGCTTTCCATCAGACGCATCAGCTCATCAGCGACGCTATCGACCACGATCAGCACTTTTTCGTCAGCGCAGATAATGTTGTTGTCAAACGAAGCGCCTTTGACGATCGACTGCGCTGCGCGTGCCAGATCAGCCGTTTCATCAACCACCACCGGCGGATTTCCCGCACCGGCGGCAATCAGACGTTTGTTGGTGTGCTTACGCGCGGCATCCACTACGGCTTCACCGCCGGTCACCACCAGCAGGCCGATGCCTGGGTACTTAAACAGACGCTGGGCGGTTTCGATATCCGGATTGGCCACGGTAACCAGCAGGTTTGCCGGTCCGCCTGCAGCAACTACCGCTTGGTTAAGCAAAGTGATAGCGCGCTGAGACACGCCCTTGGCAGCCGGATGCGGTGCGAAGACCACGCTGTTGCCAGCCGCAATCAGGCTGATGGCGTTGTTAATAACGGTCGCAGCCGGGTTGGTGGACGGTGTCACCGAGGCCACCACGCCCCACGGCGCGTTTTCAATCAGCGTCAGGCCGTTATCACCGGTCAGAACCTGTGGAGACAGGCATTCCACGCCCGGCGTGGCGCGTGCCTGCGCCACGTTTTTGGCAAATTTATCTTCAACGCGTCCCATGCCGGTTTCTGTGACGGCAAGTTCCGCTAATTCTCGGGCATGTTTTTCGCCCGCCTCACGTAGAGCCGTGATAGCCAGTTGGCGCATGGCAACGCTTTTCAGCCCTTGCTGGGCCAGTTTTGCTGCCGCCACTGCGTCATCCAGGGAGGCAAAAACGCCCATTTCTTGAACGGCACTGACGGGTTGGCTGCTGTCTTTCATTTTCAGCAGTACCGCTTTCACGACCTGTTCAATATCCTGTTGATTCATGATTTTCTGCCTTATTTATGGAAGATCACCTGACCACCTGCCACCACTTCATCAACAATGCCAATCACGCACAGATCGACAGGTGATGATTCGTTACGGTGCGCCTGACGGGCTGAGCTTCCGCTGACCAGCAGCACCCACTCTCCGGTTCCCGCCCCAATGCTGTCGATAGCAACAGCACATTGCCCGTCGGGATTTCCGCAGGCATCAATCATTTCCACCATCAGCAACTTGTCGTGCGCGAGCCCCTGATGGCGTACGGTACAAACAATTTGTCCTGTGACGATTGCCAGTTTCATACGCGCCTCCGTGGCATATTTCAGGTAAAACCTCCCCCTACCCTCCGCAGAAGGTAATGTGAAAAGGAGAGAGGGTGACGCCAGCAATGAAGTCTGTGGCGTCACATGGACGACTTACATGTCGTTGCTGTCGCCTTTAAAGCTGATCGGGAACACTTCTTCCAGATCGCCATGCGGACGCGGGATCACGTGTACGGAAACCAGCTCACCAATACGCTGTGCAGCAGCAGCACCAGCATCCGTTGCGGCTTTACATGCCGCCACGTCGCCACGGACCATTGCAGTAACCAGACCGCCGCCGATCTGCTTCACGCCGACCAGTTTCACGCGTGCCGCTTTAACCATTGCGTCAGAAGCCTCAATCAGTGCAACCAGGCCCCGGGTTTCAATCATTCCTAATGCTTCCATTGTGTTTTCCTCTCATTAAGGGGTCCAGAACGGGACCTAAACAACCAGTGTGTGTGAGGCGTTTTCACGACTCATGTCAGTCTGACGCGGCACTGCTGCCACCAACGCCAGTTCGATAATTTCCTGTACGCTACAGCCGCGAGAGAGGTCATGAAGCGGTGCGGCAAGCCCTTGGATCAACGGACCTACGGCACGATAACCTCCCAGACGCTGGGCGATTTTGTAGCCAATATTGCCTGCCTCCAGCGATGGGAAGACCATCACATTGGCATTGCCCTTTAACGGACTGGCGGGCGCTTTTTGCGCGGCGACATCCGGAACAAAGGCGGCATCAAATTGCAGTTCCCCATCCACGGTAAGCTGCGGGGCACGCTCACGAACGATCTCCGTAGCCTGCTGCACGTTAGCGACGTTGGGATGACGAGCGCTGCCTTGACTTGAAAACGACAGCATGGCCACGCGCGGTTCTTCACCGGTGATCGCCTGCCATGTCTGCGCGCTGGCAATCGCAATATCCGCCAGTTGTGCGGCTGTGGGCTGCGGCACGACGCTGCAATCGGCAAACCCTAATGCCGGCCCGAGGTACTGCGGCAGCATCAGGAAAATTGACGACAGCGTTTTACAGCCTGGCTGTAACCCAATAATGCGTAACCCAGCGCGCAGCACGTTTGCTGTCGACGACAAATTGCCCGCAATACAGACGTCAGCTTTACCCGCGCTAACCATGGCGGCGGCGAACATCAGCGGATCGTTGAGTTTTTCCAGCGCATCTGCAGGCGTTTTATCTCCCGCGCGGGCCAGCCAGCGCAGCGCAAACTCTTCACGCATGGACTGGTTGCTTTGCGGGTCGATAACCTGAATGCCATCCATCGCTACCCGATGGCTGAGGGCAAACTGGCGCAGCGCAAACGGACTGGCGACGAGAACAGGATGTGCCAGACCGTGCTGATGCAGGTAATTTGCCGCTTTCAACACCCGAACATCCAGCGCATCCGGGAACACCACCCGTGCAGGTGAGCGCTGGGCGAGTTGACGAGCACGTTCAATGATCATTGCTTCTCCCCCAGTCGCTGTTGAATTTGGCTAACCGTCAGTGGATGCTTCGCTACGCTCAGAATCATCATCACGTAGACCGTACTGGAAAGGCGATTGAGCGCCTGCATGATGTCCGGTCGCATCACGTCAAAACTACGGGTGATGAATACCTGGGCCGCCACCGTCTCCGTTTCACGGACTTTGGTACGCAGCAGATTAAGCAACGCGCAATCACGGCCATGACTGGCTTCAGGCACCAGATGGTCGTGGTCCAGATAGCGCAGCGGCTGATGCGAAAGCCGGTGTAAATCTTCGTCGCTTAAACCGACAATAGCTTGTGCTGCCAGCGGCTCGTCGATAGCGTCGGCGCGCATAATGTTGCCCAGACGCGAACGGATATCCGCCAGCCACGGCTGCCACGGTTCCGCCAGCTCTATCTGCAACCACACGGCCAGGGCGATGGTGCTGTCCAGCGCGGCGCGAAATCCCAGGCGCGGGTCACTTTTAGCGACCATCTTGTCCGCTGTCAGATGCGTCAGCGTGTCTGCTTTCTTCACCACCGGTTGATGACACAGTTCGCAACTGGCCTGTGGATGCGTATCGCTGCTGGTTAAACCATGCACCGGCTGCGGCTGCTGTTCTTCGTCATCAATAAACAGGCTGCCCTGCTCGTCGATAAACTTAATGCGCAGATGTCGGCTTTCCAGTAATTCCCGGGCAGATGGCGTCAGGCGAGCATCAGCGGGGAGATGAATTTCAGCCCCTTCGCTGAGCGTATGATTCGCTCTGAGCCATGCTTCGGTAATGAAATCCTTCATACATCCGCCTTAGCAGGACTGCCAGTTCGCAGGCCAGGCCACATACAGAAATTTCACCGTCGATGGCGTACCAAATTCGATGCTGGAGCCTTTCGGGATAAACATCACGTCCCCGGCTTTAGCAATCATGGTTTCGCCTTCGTGGCGAACGTGCAGCTCGCCTTCCAGAATCATGTCGATTTCGTCGTAGTTCAGCGTCCATGGGAAAAAAGCGTTATCCCACTGCATGAACCCGGCGGCCATGCTGCTACCGTCCTGGTCGGTCACCAGATCGGTTAAACCCACGCAGTGCGGCTGTGCGCCGTCAAAACGACCAAACTTCACGCTGCTGCCGTCGATGACTTTGACGCCGCCTTTGCCGGTCACCGAGTTAAAGCTCGGCTGCATTCCGCCCTGCTCCAGCGACTGTTTCTCCTTCATGACTTTGTCCATCAGTTGGGCGACCAGGCTTTCGGTAAACTGCCCTTCCGGTAACTGCGCAATGATGGTTTCGCGAATGCGCTGGCTTTCCGTTTTGCCATCATCCACCGCAACCGGTGCGACAGTAGCAGCGGTTGGCGCGGATTCATCGCATTCACTGATGGTGACGCCCAGCAGCTCCGCAACTTCGCGCGCCTCCGGGGTGATGATGCTGGCGCGCAGAACAACCGACATTTCCTGTTCGCCGCGTGCGTGGGCCGCACGAATATCGTTAGCTGTGATGAGTTTTTTCACCTGCCCTTTCCTCCTTTTGGCTGAGCTCAGTCAGATAATCCACCAGGTGCTGCACGCTGCGCGGGTCATGGCTGTTGAGTTCGAAAATCGGCTCCTGGAACCCTATCCCGCGAAGTAGTTGTCGCGTTGCGGCGACGTCGGCATCCGGCATGTCCGTTTTGCTGATAACGGCGATTTGTCGTTTACTGACGCCGATATCCAACAGCCCGGCAGGTAAGCGACTTTCTTTATCATTTGCCGCGTGTATATAAATCAACGTATCAACATCCTGCAGCGTGGTAATTAAGGCGTGATACCAGCGCGGATGGCTAAAATATTCTCCTGGCGTGTCGATATCGCCATTTTCATTAAACTCCACGGCCTGTGTTTTTCTGGCGAGGGAATAATTTCCCTGTAGCGCATTAAAGAGCGTTGTTTTCCCCGCCCCCACCGTACCGACAAACGCAATACGTTTCATCGCCGCCTCTGATTAACTTTTTGTCAGGTTGCACAAAGTGAAATTTAATAACCGACCCAGACCGCTTACCGTCTGTAATAACGCTTCTTCTACCGCGCCTACCGAGCCGTAGATGACCAGCGCACCGCTGAATCGATCGAGAAAGCCGATATGTACATCTGCCGCCTTCATAGCTAAGTCACCGGCAATCATCGCGGTTTCGCCTGGCGTCAGCGTCATGATGCCGATAGCGCCCGCTTCGGGAACGCCGATCTTTTTCGCCAGTTCCTCACCAGGGTGCGCAATGAGATGCGCCAGCGTAACCTGTTTCCCCGGCACAAATTCCTGAATAATGCGTTCTTTTTCCATTGCTCACCGCCTCCGCTAAAACTGCCCTCATCGTGGCAATTTTTTGTCAGAGTAAATAACAAAATTCGGCAACCATGTTTAAAAGGTGAAGTGGATCACTAAGAAAGGGGAAATAAAAAGGCGCGGGAGAAACCCGCGCCGGAAATAAATTAAAGTGAAATTACAGCGGCTGAGTTTGGGCTTCTACGACCGCTAGCGCCACCATATTAACGATACGACGAACAGATGCGATCGGCGTTAATACGTGAACCGGTTTCGCAACCCCCATCAGCACCGGGCCGACCGTTACGCCTTCAGAGCTGGAAACGCGTAGTAAGTTGTAACTAATACGGGCAGCTTCCATATTCGGCATCACCAGAATATTCGCTGAGCCTTTCAGCGGACTGTCCGGCATGCGGTCATGACGGATGCTTTCCACCAGCGCGGCATCGCCGTGCATTTCGCCATCAATCATCAACTCTGGCGCACGCGCCTTAATCAGCTCCAGCGCTTCGCGCATTTTGCTGGCCGACGGACAGTTAGATGAGCCAAAGTTGGAGTGCGACAGCAGCGCTACCTTCGGTTCGATACCAAAGCGACGCACGGTTTCTGCCGCCATCACGGCGATTTCCGCCAGTTGCTCCGGCGTAGGATCGTCGTTAACGTAGGTATCGGCGATAAAGGTGTTACCGCTTGGCAGCAGCAAGGCGTTCATCGCCCCGGCAGTATGCACGCCATCGCGATGACCAAACACCTCTTTCACCACGCTGAAGTGCTCATGGTAGTCGCCTATCGTACCGCAGATCATTGCATCCGCTTCGCCGCGCTGCACCATGATCGCGCCGATCACCGTGGTGTTGGCAATTACCGCACGCTGCGCCTGCTCCTGGGTAATACCACGACGTTTCATAATCTGGTAGTACTCGCTCCAGTACTCCTTAAAGCGCGGATCTGACTCATTGTTGACGATCTCAAAATCGACGCCCGCTTTGATCTGCAGACCCAGTTTCTGGATACGCATTTCGATAACGCTCGGACGACCGATCAGGATCGGTTTCGCCAGACCTAAAGTGATTAGCTCCTGCGTGGCATGCAGTACACGCGCCTCTTCCCCTTCAGTCAGCACCACGCGCTTCGGCGCTTTGCGTGCCAAGGAGAAAATCGGCTTCATGAACAGGTTGGTTTTGTAGACGAATTCGGTCAGCTTATCGATGTAAGCGTCAAAGTCGGCAATCGGACGCGTTGCCACACCGGAATCCATCGCCGCCTTCGCCACCGCAGGGGCGATTTTGACGATCAGACGCGGGTCGAACGGTTTCGGAATGATGTATTCCGGCCCGAAGCTCAGGTCCTGGTCACCATAGGCGGAGGCCACGACTTCGCTCTGCTCGGCGTGCGCCAGCTCAGCAATGGCGTGTACCGCGGCCAGTTTCATCTCTTCGTTAATGGCGGTAGCGCCGACGTCCAGCGCGCCGCGGAAGATGAACGGGAAACACAGGACGTTGTTAACCTGGTTCGGGTAGTCGGAACGGCCGGTGCAAATGATGGCGTCGGAACGCACCTCTTTCGCCAGCGGCGGCAGGATTTCCGGTTCCGGGTTGGCGAGTGCCAGGATCATTGGCGCACGCGCCATCTTCTTAACCATTTCCTGCGTCAGCACTTTCGGACCAGAGCAACCGAGGAAAATATCCGCGCCGTCAATGACATCATCCAGCGTACGCTTACCGTCATCCACCACTGCGTAAGCCGCTTTGGTTTCCGCCATGTTTGGTTCACGATCTTTGTAAATCACCCCTTTGGAGTCGCAGACCACAATGTTGTGTTTCTGCATCCCCAGCGCCACCAGCAGGTTCATACAGGCAATCGCCGCCGCACCTGCGCCGGACACCACCATGCGCACATCAGAGATATTTTTCTCAACCACCCGCAGACCGTTAAGGATTGCGGCAGTACTGATGATTGCCGTACCGTGCTGGTCATCGTGGAATACCGGAATATTCATGCGCTCACGGAGTTTTTGCTCAATGTAGAAGCACTCCGGCGCTTTGATATCTTCGAGGTTAATGCCGCCAAACGTTGGTTCAAGCGCCGCTACCACGTTGATAAATTTATCCGGATCGAGTTCATCAACTTCGATGTCGAACACGTCAATCCCGGCGAATTTCTTAAACAGAACGCCTTTACCTTCCATCACTGGTTTACCGGCCAGCGCGCCAATATTACCCAGACCCAGAACCGCAGTACCGTTGGAAATAACCGCAACCAGGTTGCCGCGTGCGGTGTATTTGTAGGCTGCCAGCGGGTCTTTTTCAATTTCAAGACACGGTGCAGCCACGCCCGGCGAGTAGGCCAACGCGAGGTCGCGCTGGGTTGCCAGAGGCTTGGTCGGAGAAACCTGGATTTTACCGGGTACCGGAAATTCGTGGAAATCGAGGGCGCTTTGTTTTAACTGGTCATCCATCTTGTTGTTCCTTTCACGTATCTATCAAAAAAGTGGCGCGGGTAACCATTCTACTGAGCCGCACATTATCACCTCAGTCAACGGCACAAACTTTGAAGGTCCCCATACTCTCACCATTCAAAGAAAGAATTTGTTATCAATTTATAACATCTATGTTACCTGCTTAAGCCAGCAATACCATGCTTGTCTGCTATGCTTTTTGCTGACAACGCCCGCAATTATCTCAAAAGTGTGAATCACAACACGCATCTAACACTTTACTTTTCAAGGAGTATTTCCTATGACCCGTAAAGAGCTTGCCAATGCCATTCGTGCGCTAAGTATGGATGCCGTCCAAAAAGCTAACTCTGGCCACCCTGGCGCACCAATGGGGATGGCCGATATCGCCGAAGTACTGTGGAACGATTTCCTGCGCCATAACCCGTCCGATCCCACCTGGTACGATCGTGACCGGTTTATTTTGTCCAATGGCCACGCCTCAATGCTGCTTTACAGCCTGTTGCATCTTTCCGGCTACAACCTGCCGCTCGAAGAGTTAAAGAACTTCCGCCAGCTCCATTCGAAGACGCCAGGACACCCGGAAATTGGCTATACGCCGGGCGTGGAGACCACCACCGGACCGTTGGGTCAGGGTTTAGCCAACGCTGTCGGAATGGCGATTGCAGAACGCACGCTGGCGGCGCAGTTTAACCAGCCAGACCACGAGATTGTTAATCACTATACCTGGGTCTTTATGGGCGACGGCTGTCTGATGGAGGGCATTTCTCACGAAGTGTGCTCACTGGCGGGCACCCTGGGACTTGGCAAACTCATCGGCTTTTACGATCACAACGGCATCTCAATTGATGGCGAAACCGACGGCTGGTTTACCGACGATACCGCGAAACGCTTTGAGGCCTATCACTGGCATGTGGTGCACGAGATTGACGGTCATGACCCTGAGGCGGTGAAAAAAGCGATTCAGGAAGCACAGGCCGTTACCGATAAACCGTCGCTGATTATCTGCCGCACGGTGATTGGTTTTGGTTCACCGAATAAAGCCGGGAAAGAGGAAGCGCACGGCGCTGCGCTGGGTGAAGAAGAAGTGGCGCTGACCCGACAGAAGTTGGGGTGGCATCATCCTGCCTTTGAAATCCCCAAAGAGATTTACCGGGCGTGGGACGCTCGTGAAAAAGGCGAGAAAGCCCAACAGAGCTGGAATGAGAAATTCGCCGCTTATCGACATGCACATCCGGACCTGGCGGCAGAGTTTACCCGCCGGATGAGCGGTGGACTGCCGGAAGAGTGGGAAGAAACGACCCAGAAATATATCACCGAGCTGCAGGCCAATCCGGCCAAAATCGCCACCCGTAAGGCCTCGCAAAATACCCTGAACGCTTACGGGCCGATACTGCCTGAGCTGCTTGGCGGTTCGGCGGATCTGGCGCCCAGCAACCTGACCATCTGGAAAGGCTCCACTTCTCTTAAAGAGGATCATGCAGGAAACTACATCCACTACGGCGTGCGGGAGTTTGGCATGACCGCGATTGCCAACGGTATCGCTCACCACGGGGGCTTCGTACCGTACACCGCAACGTTCCTGATGTTTGTCGAATATGCCCGTAATGCCGCACGCATGGCGGCGCTGATGAAAGCCCGACAAATCATGGTTTATACCCACGACTCGATTGGCCTTGGGGAAGATGGTCCCACGCACCAGGCCGTCGAACAGCTCGCCAGCCTGCGTCTGACGCCTAATTTCAGCACCTGGCGACCCTGCGATCAGGTTGAAGCGGCGGTAGGCTGGAAGCTGGCGGTCGAACGCCATGACGGGCCAACGGCGCTGATCCTCTCGCGGCAAAATCTGGCTCAGGTTGAGCGGACGCCTGAGCAAGTGCAGCAGATTGCCCGCGGCGGCTATGTGCTGAAGGATGGCGGCGGTAAGCCGGATGTTATCCTGATTGCTACCGGTTCAGAAATGGAAATCACGCTGCTGGCGGCGGAAAAACTGACCGGTGAAGGTCGTAACGTGCGGGTGGTTTCTCTGCCCTCAACCGATATCTTCGACGCCCAGGATGAAGCGTATCGGGAATCGGTTCTCCCCTCAAACGTCAGCGCGCGCGTGGCGGTAGAAGCAGGAATTGCCGACTACTGGTACAAATATGTTGGGCTGAAAGGGGCGATTGTCGGTATGACGGGTTATGGGGAGTCGGCTCCGGCAGACAAGCTGTTCCCGTTCTTCGGCTTTACGGTGGATAACATTGTCGACAAAGCGCATAAGGTGCTTAACGTGTGATCCACAGCGTGGGCCAGGCATCTGGCCCATGCCAGTTATCGCAGCTTGGCTCTTGGGCATAGCGCACCAGACGAAAACGCTGGCCGTCGTAGCGCCAGCGGGTCTGGATACCGCAATCTGCCAACCCTCGTCCTTTAGCGAGGGTTACCAGCTCGCGCGACTTCTCATCAAACATGGCGTTGGTCAGCTCCATATCGCGACTTTCCGCATCCGTTTTAAAAGGCAGGCTTAGCCGTACCGCCCGTGACGTCAACGGGGTAGTACGTGAAACCACCCACGCCAGATCGATGGTGTTATATGCCCCGGCTTCACAGCCGATCATCAGCAGCGCTTTATCATCCGTTAAGGCCGTGACGCGCATCTCGCGACGCAGCGGATCGATCGAACAGCGAATACCGTTGATCCGCCAGTTACCGTAATCCAGCAATTCACTGCGCTCTTGTTGCGTGAGAGGCGTTGGCGTTGGGTTAATCACAGCCACGCCTTTTAAAGCGGGAGCGGGAGGAACGCTGAGCGGAGGCTCGTCGCCTTTTTCGATCCATGCGGTTTCGCTGCCGACCCGTTTTTGCTGGGCGTCGATAAAAAGCAGCGCGGCTTTTAGCCCGACCAGGGACAGGTTTTGCGTCCCTTTTTGCAGGGTTATTGCCTTTGCGTCCTGTACGGTTGTTAAAAATGCGCTGATGGTGGCCGGATCATCGGTCATCAGCTGCCAGGGGGTAATACGCCAGTGTTCGCCGCGAAGCGGGAGCGGCGCGCCATCCAGTAGCAGACGTGGCGCAATATCGCTCTCTTTGGCTGTAGGCGATTCCAGCCCACCCAGTTCAATACGCAACACGGCGTCGGTATGTGCCCCGGCACTGCGGCTCAAGGTCATGACCAGGCCGTGATGTTCTCCGGTATTGCGCGCCACGCAAAAGTTTTGGTTATTGCACGTCACCTGCCAGTCAGAAAACGTCTGTTGCGCGGGCGCGGCCCACAGCAAACGGACGGGTAACAACCCGAGCAGGAAAAGTAAAATAACGCGATAGCGCATGGACGGTACAACCCCGAAGTCAAAACACACAGCCTAAGCGGTATCTTCCTTGCGCGACTGATGTGGCTCAATAAGAATCGTCGGATTGGCCGAAAATTTGTAAAGAAATATAAATCCCGCGCATTAGTCCATGAGATGCGACGACTGCAAATAGTTCAGCAATAGCACCGTCTTACCGTCACGGATCTCACCCGTTTTAATCATTTCCAGCGCCTGGGTGAACGGCAGCTCCAGAACCTCAATATCTTCATCTTCCACCCCTCCGCCCGCATTTGCCCGCTGGCTGTCGCTGTATTGTGCAATAAAGAAATGAATTATCTCCGTCACGCCGCCCGGCGACATATAGAGTTCAAACAGCTTACGCACTTCACCCACTTCAAAGCCGGTCTCTTCAATGGCCTCTTTCCGAATGCACGCTTCCGGTTCGTCGTTATCCAGCAGCCCGGCGCAGGTTTCAATCAGTTGACCGCTTTCATTACCATTGACCCAGGTGGCGACGCGAAACTGGCGGATGAGCACCACCGTTTTCTTCTCCGGGTTATACAGCAGGATAGTGGCGCCGTTGCCGCGATCGTAAACCTCGCGTTTGTGACGAATCACCTCTCCATTGCTACGGGTCAGGTCATAGGTGATATTGCGCAGGATGAAGTAGTTATCGGAAAGGACTTTATCTTTGATGAGGGTAATTTTTTGCGACATACCGGCTCCACAGCAAGAAGTGAGAAATAATACTACGCCGTGAAACCGGGTTTGTCTTGGTGCAATGTCGGCCTGATAAGCGAAGCGCCATCAGGCAATAAGGCGGCACAGAGCCGGATAGCAACGCTTGCGCGCCTTATCCGGCCTTCTTAGCGACTTAGTGAGATTTGACTGATTTTATGCCCAGCCAGTCGACGATCCCCTGGGCGGCATGCCGTCCTTCCGCCATGGCCGTAACCACCAGATCCGCACCACGTACCGCGTCGCCACCGGCGAAGATTTTCGGGTTACTGGTTTGATAACGGTATGCGCTTTCAACATTGGCGGCTATGCGCCCCCAGTTATCGACCTTAACCCCATGCGTCTCCAGCCACGGCATGCCATGTGGGTGAAAACCAAACGCCATGATCACCGCATCTGCGGGCATGACAAACTCACTCCCGGCGAGGGGAACCGGGCGACGACGTCCCTGCGCGTCTGGCTCGCCAAGCTGGGTACGTAAAAAACGCACGCCGCTGACTCGCCCATCATCATGTAACACCAGCTCAACCGGCTGGACGTTAAACTCGAAGTTCGCCCCCTCTTCCCGGGCGTTCTTCACCTCTTTTTTCGAACCGGGCATGTTGGCTTCATCACGACGATAAGCGCAGGTCACCTGGCGTGGGCCGTGACGCAGCGCGGTACGCACGCAGTCCATCGCCGTATCGCCTCCGCCCAGTACAACCACGTTCAGTCCGGCGGTGTCGATAAACGGCTCTTCAGGCAGTTCATCCAGCCCCATCACCTGCTTGGTGTTGGCAATCAGGAACGGTAACGCGTCATAAACGCCAGGCGCGTCTTCATTCGGCAGATCCGCCTTCATGGAACGATAGGTTCCTACGCCCACGAACACGGCATCGTAATCCTCCAGCAGCGCCGACAGCGCCACATCTTTACCCACTTCACAGTTAAGTTCGAAATGAATACCCATGGCGCTGAAGATTTCACGGCGGCGGGCCAGCAGCGATTTGTCCAGCTTGAAGGCCGGAATGCCGAACGTCAGCAAACCGCCGATTTCAGGGTGGCGATCGTATACGGTGGTGCTGACTCCGCTGCGCGCCAGCACATCCGCGCAGGCCAGACCCGCCGGACCCGCGCCGATGATAGCAACGCGCTTATCCACTTTCTGCACGTGGCTTAAGTCCGGTCGCCATCCTTTGCTCAGGGCCCGATCAGAGATGTAACGCTCAATATTTCCGATAGTGACCGCCCCATGCTCGCTACGCACCGTGCATACCCCTTCGCAAAGTCGGTCCTGCGGACATACGCGCCCGGTCACTTCCGGCAGGCAGTTGGTCTGGTGAGAAAGCTCAACCGCCGCGTCGATATTCCCGGCTTTGACCAGTTCAATCCACTGCGGAATATGGTTATGCAATGGGCAGGTCCATTCGCAAATACTGTGGTCGCCGCATTTCAGGCAGCGGGACGCTTCCCGTTCCGCCTGCGCCGTACGAAACGGCAGATAGATCTCCTCAAAGCTGGTTTTACGGGCCTCAATTGCCAGCTTATCCGGCTCACCACGCGCAGGCGTCGCCTGCATTTGCTCACGTTTGGTAATTGCATGCGAAACGAAATCGGTGGCGTTGGCATGCCAGGGCTGGCTTTCCAGACTGGCGGTGCGTAGCCTGCGCGCTTTTGACAGACCAGTAAGCGAATTTTCCGTCACCAGTTGTAACGCTTGTGCCGGACAGTTCTCTACACAGGCAGGTCCTTGTTCGCGTCCCTGACACAAATCGCATTTGTGCGCAGTGGCTTTCACCTTCCCTTTAGCGACAGGAGTGAGTACGATCTGCATCGTGCCGAAAGGACAAGCAACGACGCACGATTTACAGCCAATACACTTTTTCGGGTTCACCTGAACGCTGTCGTTATCATGGCTGATTGCCCCGTTCGGGCAACTTCTGGCGCAGGGCGCATCTTCACAGTGATGGCAGGTTACCGCACTGCGCTGCTGCTGATGCTTGATGACGGTAATTCGGGGCTGGAAATGCCGTTGACTCAGGACATGCTGCTCGCCATTGTGAGCCATGACGCAGGCGACCTCACAGGCATGGCATCCCAGGCACTGCTGGCTATTAACCATAATAAAACGATTCATGGCTTCCTTCTTTTTTGGTTGCAAAAACCTTATTCTTTATATGAGTGTTGTTATTAACCGACACGGAAGGAAGCGGCAATGTTCATTTGCCCAGGAAGCACAACTATTTATCCAGAACCTGTGGCAGATCAATTTATTTCATCGCATATGAAATTGCGTTTCAGTTACCATCCAGTTTCATGGCGTTTTATTAACATTTATCAAATACACCGCATCGTTCGGGCTGTTTTAAGGCGCGACGTGTATTGTGTGAGGATGCACAAGTGACGGTAAAGCGTCCGGTCTCGGCCAGTCTGGCTAAAGCTTTTTTCTACATAGTGCTGTTGTCGATTCTCTCAACGGGTATTGCGCTGCTCACGCTGACCAGCAGCTTACGAGATGCCGAAGCCATCAACGTGGCTGGCTCATTGCGCATGCAAAGTTACCGTCTGGGTTACGATCTGCAAAGCCAAAGTCCGCAGCTTAACGCTCACCGCCAGCTTTTCCAGCAGGCGCTAAATTCGCCAGCACTACAGAACCTGAACGCGTGGTACGTGCCTCAAGCGGTAAAAAGTCGCTATGGACGTCTACATGCAAACTGGCTGGAAATGAACGCCCGTCTGATCGATGGCGATTTAAATTGGTACCAGAGCAATATCAATAACTATGTCGATCAAATCGATCTCTTCGTGCTGGCGCTGCAGCATTATGCCGAACGCAAAGTGATGCTGGTTTTTGGTATTTCACTGGCAGGCGGGATCGGCATTTTCACCCTCGTTTTCTTTACCTTACGGCGTATTCGCCAGCAGGTGGTGCGTCCGCTGAATAAGCTGGTGGTGGCCAGCCAGCACATTGAACACGGTCAGTTTGACATCCCGTCGCTGGATACCGGTTTGCCCAACGAACTCGGGTTGTTGGGCAAGACCTTCAGCCAGATGTCGAGTGAATTACACAAGCTGTACCGCTCACTGGAAGCGTCTGTCGCTGAGAAGACCCACGATCTCCACGAAGCTAATCGTCGTCTGGAAGTGTTGTATCAGTGCTCTCAGGCGTTAAATACCAGTCAGATTGATGTGTACTGCTTCCGCCATATTTTACAGATCGTCCGCGAGCATGACGCCGCCTATTTCCTGGAACTCACCGTCGGAGATAACTGGCGAATTAGCGAAGGCGCAAAAAGCCCCGAGCTGCCGATGCAGATCCTGCCGGTCACCATGCAGGAAACCGTCTACGGTGAACTGCACTGGCAAAGCCCGAACGTCAATGCTTCTACCCCGTTGCTTAACAGCGTCTCCTCGATGCTCGGTCGCGGGTTGTACTTCAACCAGGCGCAAAAACATTTTCAGCAGCTGTTGTTAATGGAGGAGCGCGCGACGATTGCGCGCGAGCTGCACGACTCGCTGGCGCAAGTGCTCTCTTATTTACGCATTCAGCTCACGCTGCTGAAGCGTTCGATTCCCGAAGATAACGCCCCAGCGCAAAGCATTATGGCGGATTTTTCTCAGGCGCTGAACGACGCCTACCGCCAGCTACGCGAACTGCTCACCACCTTCCGCCTGACTTTACAGCAGGCCGATCTCCCCTCAGCCCTGCATGAAATGCTGGAAACGCTGCAAAATCAGACCTCGGCTAAACTGACGCTTGATTGCCGGTTACCGACGCTGGCGCTGGACGCGCAAATGCAGGTGCATCTGCTGCAGATCGTCCGAGAAGCGGTGCTGAACGCGATTAAACATGCCAGCGCAACCGAAATTGCCGTCAGTTGCGTGACCGCGCCGGATGGTAATCACACGGTTTATATTCGCGATAACGGCATCGGCATTGGCGAGCCGCATGAGCCTTCGGGGCACTATGGATTAAATATTATGCGCGAGCGGGCGGAAAGGCTGAGCGGCACGCTGACTTTCTCTCAACCCTCCGGAGGGGGAACGCTGGTGAGCATCAGTTTTCGTTCGGCAGAATCCGACGGAGAGCTAACGTAAAGAACCGCAAAGCGCCGTCGGTTCTCGATCCAGGCCTGACGGCGTTGGCACGAAAGGTATGCTGTAAACGGGCATGATAATTTACATTATCTTCTTTTTTTCTCCACGTTTGCCCCGTACCTTGCCGCTAAAGTGAAGCAATTCACACCCATAACGATACGCAGAAACACGAGGTCCCCTTTTAATGGCGAATTTTTTCATCGATCGCCCCATTTTTGCCTGGGTGTTAGCAATCCTGTTGTGCCTGACAGGAACCCTGGCTATTTTTTCGCTGCCCGTTGAGCAATACCCCGATCTGGCACCGCCAAACGTGCGGGTAACCGCGAACTACCCTGGCGCGTCCGCACAAACCCTGGAAAATACCGTCACCCAGGTTATCGAGCAGAACATGACCGGTCTCGATAATCTGATGTACATGTCGTCGCAGAGCAGCGGGACAGGCCAGGCGTCGGTTACGCTGAGCTTCCTCGCGGGAACCGATCCTGATGAAGCCGTCCAGCAGGTGCAAAACCAGCTGCAATCGGCAATGCGTAAGCTGCCGCAGGCGGTACAGAATCAAGGGGTCACGGTGCGCAAGACCGGTGACACCAATATTCTGACCATCGCCTTCGTCTCCACCGATGGCTCAATGGATAAGCAGGACATCGCCGACTACGTCGCCAGTAATATCCAGGATCCGCTCAGTCGTATAAACGGCGTGGGCGATATTGACGCCTACGGTTCACAATATTCCATGCGTATCTGGCTCGACCCGGTCAAACTTAACAGCTTCCAGATGACCGCCAAAGATGTGACCGATGCTATCGAGTCACAAAATGCGCAGATTGCCGTCGGGCAACTTGGCGGCACGCCTTCGGTGGACAAACAAGCGCTGAATGCGACGATCAACGCCCAGTCGCTGCTGCAGACTCCGGATGAATTCCGCGCGATTACGCTACGCGTCAATCAGGACGGCTCAGAAGTTAAACTGGGTGATGTGGCGACGGTCGAAATGGGTGCGGAAAAGTACGACTATCTCAGCCGC
The DNA here is from genome assembly GCF_030337065.1 of Citrobacter sp. Cb004. NCBI lineage: Bacteria > Pseudomonadati > Pseudomonadota > Gammaproteobacteria > Enterobacterales > Enterobacteriaceae > Citrobacter > Citrobacter sp. Cb004. The sequence goes on from NZ_JAOWCH010000070.1 coordinate 396,375, forward strand.
TTCAACGGCCACCCGGCTTCCGGTCTGGGGGTAAAACTGGCCTCCGGTGCTAATGAAATGGCAACGGCGGAGCTGGTTATCGACCGCCTGAATGAGCTCTCACAGTATTTTCCGCACGGGCTGGAATACAAGGTGGCGTATGAAACTACCTCCTTTGTCAAAGCCTCAATTATCGACGTGGTGAAAACGCTGCTGGAAGCGATCGCGCTGGTATTCCTTGTGATGTACCTGTTCCTGCAAAACTTCCGCGCCACGCTGATTCCGACAATCGCCGTTCCCGTCGTCCTGATGGGTACTTTTTCCGTCCTCTACGCCTTTGGCTACAGCGTTAACACCCTGACGATGTTTGCGATGGTGCTGGCGATCGGCCTGCTGGTCGATGATGCCATTGTGGTGGTGGAAAACGTCGAGCGTATTATGAGTGAGGAAGGCCTCACACCGCGGGAAGCGACGCGGAAATCGATGGGGCAAATCCAGGGCGCGCTGGTCGGTATCGCCATGGTGCTGTCGGCGGTGTTTATCCCGATGGCCTTCTTCGGCGGCACTACCGGGGCTATTTACCGCCAGTTCTCGATTACCATCGTCTCCGCAATGGTTCTTTCAGTTCTGGTGGCGATGATCCTCACCCCTGCCCTGTGCGCCACTCTGCTCAAACCGCTACATAAAGGCGAGCATCACGGGCAAACCGGTTTCTTTGGCTGGTTTAACCGGATGTTTAACCGCAACGCCGAACGCTACGAAAAAGGCGTCGCCAGGATCCTGCACCGCAGCCTGCGCTGGATACTGATTTACGGCCTGCTGCTCGGCGGTATGGTTTTCCTGTTCCTGCGCCTGCCAACCTCCTTCCTGCCGCTCGAAGATCGCGGCATGTTTACCACCTCGATACAGTTGCCCAGCGGCTCCACGCAGCAGCAAACATTGAAAGTGGTTGAGGAAGTGGAGAAGTATTACTTCACCCATGAGAAAGACAACATTACGTCGGTCTTTTCCACGGTCGGTTCTGGCCCTGGCGGGAACGGTCAAAACGTGGCGCGGATGTTTGTCCGCTTAAAAGACTGGGATGATCGTGACACCACCACCGGAACCTCTTTCGCCATCATCGAGCGCGCGACCAAAGCCTTTAATAAGATTAAAGAAGCCCGCGTCTTCGCCAGCAGTCCTCCGGCGATTAGCGGTCTCGGGAGCTCTGCCGGTTTCGATATGGAGCTGCAAGATCACGCTGGTGCGGGCCATGATGCGTTAATGGCCGCGCGCGACAAGCTGATTGAGCTGGCCGGGAAAGACGCGTCTCTGACCCGTGTTCGTCATAATGGTCTGGACGACAGCCCGCAGTTGCAAATTGATATCGATCAGCGCAAAGCCCAGGCACTGGGCGTTTCCATTGATGACATCAACGACACCTTGCAAACGGCCTGGGGCTCCAGCTACGTCAATGACTTTATGGACCGGGGTCGTGTGAAGAAGGTTTACGTGCAGGCGGCGGCAAAATATCGCATGCTCCCGGACGACATCAATCTGTGGTACGTCCGCAATAATAGCGGCGGCATGGTGCCTTTCTCGGCCTTTGCCACGTCGCGCTGGGAAACGGGTTCACCGCGTCTGGAACGCTATAACGGCTACTCCGCCGTCGAGATTGTTGGCGAAGCCGCCCCAGGCGTCAGTACCGGTACGGCGATGGACATTATGGAATCGCTGGTCCACCAGTTGCCGACCGGATTCGGCCTCGAATGGACCGCGATGTCTTACCAGGAACGGCTGTCGGGCTCTCAGGCGCCAGCTCTGTACGCCATTTCTTTGCTGGTGGTGTTCCTGTGTCTGGCGGCGTTGTACGAAAGCTGGTCGGTTCCCTTCTCCGTCATGCTGGTTGTACCGCTGGGGGTCATTGGCGCGCTGCTCGCTACCTGGATGCGCGGTCTGGAAAACGACGTGTACTTTCAGGTCGGGTTACTCACCGTTATCGGGCTTTCGGCGAAGAACGCAATATTGATTGTTGAATTCGCCAATGAGATGAACGAGAAAGGTCACGACTTGCTCGACGCCACGCTGCATGCCTGTCGCCAACGCTTACGCCCAATTCTGATGACGTCACTGGCGTTTATCTTTGGGGTGTTGCCGATGACCATCAGCAGTGGTGCAGGTTCCGGCGGTCAACATGCGGTGGGGACTGGCGTAATGGGCGGGATGATTTCAGCCACTGTCCTGGCGATTTACTTCGTTCCTCTGTTCTTTGTGCTGGTACGCAGACGCTTCCCATTGAAGCCCCGCCCAGAATAATCGGATACAAAAAAGGCGACTTACGTTGAGTCGCCTTTTATTATCCTTTGCAGGATATGAATTTCTTCCAGAAAATTATTTACGAAGCATCACTTCGATAAAGTCTTTCCAGTTCCCCAGTTCACGTTCAATCATAACAACCTCTCTTATTATTATGGGCATTCTACGAAATCATCATCATAAAAAGAAGATCATTTAACCAATGGTTGCGATTACATCCTCCAGTGCTCGGGGGTATATGTAATCACTATGCGCTAACCCCATAAATTTTATGTGACTTACTGCAATATTTTGAAATATTCATACATCATCTACGACTTTGGCAATTCTGATGGAAAAACAGGCTGATGCAAACAGGCAAATTCTGATTTTCAGTTTCTCATGAATTTTGGAACTTTCAGGAATCATTATTCACCATTCAACAACAATGTTATATTTTTCTATAACGGTTCGATGACAATATGTATTATTCATGTTTATAGAACACGAGAATAAATATTCAAATTACGTCAATAAGGATTCAAATGATCATCCTCTACGGCATTAAGAATTGCGATACGATTAAAAAAGCCAGACGCTGGCTGGAAGACAATGGGGTCGACTACCGCTTCCATGATTATCGCGTCGACGGCCTGGACAACGCGTTATTACACGCCTTTATCAGCGAATTAGGTTGGGAGGCGCTGCTCAATACACGTGGAACCACCTGGCGCAAACTGGATGAAGCCACACGTAACCAAATCACCGATGCGTCCTCTGCTGCTGCATTGATGATTGAAATGCCTGCAATTATCAAACGCCCATTGCTCTGCGCGCCGGGTAAGCCTATGCTGCTTGGCTTTAGTGAATCCAGTTATACGCAGTTTTTTAATGAGGTATAGTCTATGTCGTGCCCGGTTATTGAGCTGACACAGCAGCTTATTCGCCGTCCTTCCCTGAGCCCGGATGATGCCGGGTGCCAGGCGTTAATGATTGAACGCCTGCGCGCGGTAGGTTTTACCGTTGAGCGTATGGATTTTGGTGACACACAGAATTTTTGGGCATGGCGCGGCAAAGGTGAGACTCTGGCATTTGCCGGTCACACTGACGTAGTGCCTGTCGGCGATGTCGATCGTTGGATTAATCCACCGTTCGAACCGACTATTCGCGATGGCATGTTGTTCGGGCGTGGCGCAGCCGATATGAAAGGCTCACTGGCGGCAATGGTCGTGGCCGCAGAACGTTTTGTCGCCCAGCATCCGAACCATCAGGGTCGTCTGGCGTTTTTGATAACCTCTGACGAAGAGGCCAGCGCCCAAAACGGCACCGTAAAAGTGGTTGAAGCACTTATGGCGCGCAATGAACGACTGGATTATTGTCTGGTTGGCGAGCCATCCAGCACGGAAATCGTTGGCGACGTGGTGAAAAATGGGCGTCGTGGTTCACTGACCTGCAATCTGACCATTCACGGCGTGCAGGGCCACGTAGCCTACCCGCATCTGGCCGATAACCCGGTACACCGCGCGGCGCCAATGCTCAATGAACTGGTGGCGATTGAGTGGGATCAGGGCAACGAATTCTTCCCGGCGACCAGCATGCAGATTGCCAATATTCAGGCAGGAACCGGCAGCAACAATGTTATTCCCGGCGAACTGTTTATCCAGTTCAACTTCCGTTTCAGCACCGAATTAAACGATGAAATGATTAAGTCCCGGGTGCTGGAGCTGCTGGAGAAACATCAGTTGCGTTATACCGTCGACTGGTGGCTTTCCGGTCAGCCGTTCCTGACCGCACGCGGTAAACTGGTGGATGCGGTGGTGAACGCCATTGAGCACTATAATGAGATTAAACCGCAGTTACTGACTACAGGCGGGACGTCCGACGGGCGTTTTATTGCCCGCATGGGGGCACAGGTAGTAGAACTGGGGCCGGTCAACGCGACCATTCATAAAATTAATGAATGTGTTAATGCCGCCGACCTGCAGCTGCTTGCCCGTATGTATCAACGTATCATGGAGCAACTCGTCGCCTGATGAGTGTTCCTGTAAGAGGAAATGAGCATGGACTGGCTGGCAAAATACTGGTGGATTCTAGTGTTGGTGTTTCTGGTAGGCGTATTGCTGAACGTGATTAAAGATCTCAAGCGCATCGACCACAAGAAATTTCTTGCCAATAAGCCGGAGCTTCCCCCGCATCGTGATTTTAACGATAAATGGGATGACGACGACGATTGGCCAAACAAGGATCAACCGAAGAAATAAGCCAACGCAGGCCGAATGGCGGTTTCACATCGCCATCCGGCCTGCGGGTTAAATCATCTCAATCACATCATCATCGTGAGGCTTACCGCCGCTCAGCGCTTCATCAAAGTAGTGCTTCGGTACGGTAAAACGCAGGTGGTCGAGCGCAAACTGCATACTGCGTTCATCAATGGCGTGCCCCAGATTTTCGACGATATCCAGCGTCACATCCCCACCGGCGCGTATTAACGCCTCCTGCGCGGCAACGGCATGAGATAACTCAATCACCCGGTCTTCACCGCCGTGAATCAAATGCACCGTCGTCGCGGTATTTGCAACCTCCGGCAACGTGGCATAGCGACCATTAAAGGCGATGACCCGCGACGCCAGCCCTGGCTCGGCTTTAATACTCTCAAGCGACATAATCGAGCCCTGAGAAAAACCAATCAGCGCGGTCGCCTGGGGCGAAACGCCGCTTTGCTTCTGCCAGTAGCGAACGGTTTCGATAAAGACCGGCATAATCGCGTCAATACGCGCCTGGCGGTTCTCTTCCGTTATCCCCTGTACCGAAAACCACTGACGCCCGGAAGTCGTACCATAAGGCTCTGCCCCGCCAATGCTGACGATTAGCGCATCCGGAAACAGCGGCGCAAACCAGGAGCCAATTTCGCCCATGGCAACCGGGTTATCGCCGACGCCATGAAACAGCAACAAGAGCTGTTGAGCGGGTTTATCGGGACTTTGAACAACAAAATGGTCATGTTTCATGGCGATCTCCTTAACTGATGAGAATCATTCTACGCCGCTTAACCGCAATGACCATGCCAGGAAATTGAAGAAGTTAGTGAAAAAATTGCCATTGCATAATGCGATTATGTAGCCGTTGTTCACGCTCAGCATCCAGCTGTTTTAAGGCCTGCGCCGCCTCGGCGCGCTGAACTGCCAACAGCGCTTTGCGACCCGATATCTTCAGCTGTTGGCACAATTCGGCATCGCTGCGTTGAGCCTGTATACGCCCGCGCAATGCTGGAAGAGGCAACTCGCTGCGCTCAAGCAAACGACTCAGACAACCTAATGATGTCAGTAATGGTCGATGCGCGAAGGCAAACCCAGCCAGCTCACCCCAGTCATCCTCATTAAGCGTAGTCTCTTTCAGTGGTACCAGCGGAATGCGCTCTGCGTTCCACTGCGCAAGAATCTCCGCATCCCGTCGCAGGCGCTGGTGCGCCCGCCAGGCAAGGCATTTTCCCGCTTCGCTGATGGGCAGCACCGCCATAGCGGTATAACAGCCGCTGCTGGCTTCCCGATGATTGCCCATCCGTACCAGGACAAAACCGCAACGCTGCCAGAAACGCCATAATTCAGCCGTATAACCAAAGCTGACGGACAGATAGTCGCACTGCGTGCAATAGTGCCGGGCCTGCAGAATCAGCTGTTGCCCAATACCTTCTCTTTGACGTGCGGGATGAACCGCAATTCGACTGACCCGCCGCCCGACGAGCGTCGCTGCCAATGGGTCTCCGCCGTGCGCCGCCAGTGACTGCGCAACCAGATTTCCTCTTGGTCGGCGATATCCGGCCCAGACGGCCTGGCTTAATTCTGCGGATAATCCCCCCTCGTCGACCAGCCAGACAGCACCCGCCACCGAGTCAGCAGCCGAAGCCTGAAGAAAATGCTGACCCGGCGCGTCCATCATTCGCCGCAGATCCAGTGGCGAGGTGCGATAATGCGCACCGGAAAGTAGCTGATATACCGCTAACGGCAGCGCCGGGTTTGTCTGCCATGAGAGTTGATCAAATGCCGAGAAGTTAAGCTCCCCTAAGGGGGCATGCGTAAAGGTTTCGTCGTCAAACACCAGCGCATCGCTGACGATTTTCTCCAGCGGACATCCCTGCGCCCAGCGCACGGGTTGTTGCAACTCATAGCGTCGAAGATGGGGAAAGCGGGCGCAGAATTTCAGCAAAAAGCCTCTGCCGGTACCCTCGTAGCCCTGTACGGTGGTGGTTAACAGCGTACGAGGGAAACGCACAACCAGTTGGTGTAGCAGCGGCGCGGGGATCGCGGCGGCTTCATCCACAACCAGCCAGTCTGCGGTTGCAGAACTGCTTAACAGCGCATCCGGGGCCATAAAGCGGTAACCCTCTGCGGCAAATTGCGCCAGCACATCCGTTGCCGCTTTAGCAGGCGCGGTGACAATCGCGGTCCCGTTGATACGTGCTATCAGTTGCCCTGCCAGAGCCGATTTACCCCGGCCACGTGCAGCTGTGACCGCAGCCACGCCGGGAGGCATATCCAGCAACTGGGTTAAAATCATCGCCTGTTCAGGCTGAGGGTCACCGGTTGCCGCGTGCCAGACTGCACGAACAGGAAAACACGGGCTGGAAACTGCGTGATGCTGCTGCCAGTGCAGAGCCTGTCCGTCACGGGAAATCACCCGTTTGACATGTTCAACAAAGTGCGGCGTTGGGATAGGTTCAGCACAGTCGCTCCAGCGCAGTGAATCCACGTCCGGATGCGTGTGCCAGGTATGCCAGGGGGGAGTCAGCAAAACCAGCCAGCTCCCGGCGATCAGCGTTCCGCTTAAGGCGGCAAACGCCGCAGCGTCAAATCCCTGCCCGGCGTCAAAAACCGCATGACGAAACTCGCGGCCTAATAACGTTTGCAGCGCCTGTGGCGTACAGTTTGGCTCAGCAGGGGCGGGGGCGCCCACCCATAACCAGTCGCCGGGTAACGTGTCGCGTAGCGCTAATGCCCGCTCCTGACACCAGTTCCCCTCGCCACTGATAATCAGCAGACGACGGATCCCTTCGTGGGCCATCTGTTCGGTTAACGCGCTCAGCGCCGTATTATCAGACATCCCTGCCTCAGTAGCTTAAATGCCTTTACCAAAAGTATTACATTGTCCCGGATCGCCGCTGTCAAAACCGCGTTTGAACCAGCTAAGCCGCTGCTCAGAAGTGCCGTGGGTAAAGCTGTCTGGCACAACGCGTCCTTGTCCCTGCTGCTGCAGGCGATCGTCGCCAATGGCCTGAGCGGCGTTCAGCGCTTCTGCCAGGTCGCCGGACTCCAGCACGCCCTGCTGCTGCATACTGTTGCCCCAGACGCCGGCAAAGCAGTCCGCCTGCAGTTCCATACGTACGGAAAGACGGTTCACTTCAGCCTGTGAGGCATTCTGCTGCATCTGGCGAACTTTCGGTTCAATACCCAGCAGTTTCTGCACGTGGTGACCCACTTCATGGGCGATAACATAGCCCTGAGCAAAATCACCATCGGCGCCCAGCTTGTTTTTCATGTCATCATAAAATGAGAGGTCGATATACACCGTACCATCCGCCGGGCAGTAAAACGGCCCCATCACCGACTGACCTGCGCCACAGCCGGTACGCGTCGCTCCGCGATACATTACCAGCTTCGGCTGTTGGTAGGTCCGGCCCATTTTTTCAAACTGCTGCCCCCAGGTATCTTCCGTGGTGGCCAGAATCACCGAGGTAAATTTTGCTGCTTCATCATCATTTGGACTGATGGAGTGTGATGATTGCTGTTGGGAAACTGGCTGGCCGGTCATTAATCCGGTGAGATCCACGCCATAATATCCCGCCACCAGCACCACAATCAGCAGGATGATGCCGCCTTTACCACTGGGCAAACGAAAACCAGGGCCGCCTATAGAAGGGCCGCCACCGGAGCTATTTCGTCTGTCTTCCACATTGTCACTTTCACGACGCCCTTGCCAGCGCATAATCACCTCAACTTTTTATTCATTATGATGATGATCGTAGGCGGTTCGGAACAGGATTACCATAAGAAACAGTAATCAAAATCGGCGGGATTGATGAGCCGGAGAGCGATCGCCGGCTCAGGGGAGGATTAGTCTAACTTCACACCCAGACGATGCGCGACGGCTTCATAGGCTTCGATCAGGCCGCCCAGGCTCTGGCGGAAGCGATCTTTGTCCATTTTATCCAGCGTTTCTTTGTCCCACAGACGGCTACCGTCCGGTGAGAACTCATCGCCCAGGACCACTTCACCTTTATACAAACCAAACTCAAGTTTGAAGTCGACCAGAATCAGACCGGCATCATCAAACATCTTTTTCAGCACGTCGTTGGCTTTGTAGGTCAGCTCTTTCATACGCGCCAAATTCTCTTTGCTCACCCAACCAAAAGTTTCGCAATAGGAATCGTTAATCATTGGATCGTGCATAGCATCGTTTTTCAGGAACAGATCAAACAGCGGCGGATTCAGTTCAATACCTTCCTCAACGCCTAAACGCTTAACCAGGGAACCTGCTGCGCGGTTACGAACCACACATTCAACCGGTACCATCTCCAGTTTTTTCACCAGACATTCAGTATCGGAAAGCAGTCGCTCCATCTGGGTAGGAATGCCCGCTTCTTGCAGTTTAGTCATAATGAAATGGTTGAACTTGTTGTTCACCATGCCTTTACGATCAAACTGTTCAATGCGCGCGCCATCCCCTGCTGACGTATCATTGCGGAATTCGAGCACCAACAGGTCCGGGTTTTCCGTGCTGTATACGGTCTTCGCTTTACCACGATACAACTCAGCTTGCTTTTGCATCTTTATTACTCCTGGGTGTGAATTAACGATAAATATTGCGTTTTTCTGCCGACGCACACGTTTGCGTATCATATCAGAAAAAAAGGGCTGGAGTTATCCAGCCCTTTATTTTTACTTACTGAACGCTGCCTGGAAGACGGCGACCAGCGCGTCGTTCTGGCTTTGCGTCAGGGTATGCCCCTTCGGATCGATAAACTGCAAACTACTGCGGTTGTCTAAATCACCGACCTGCAGTTTATAGTCGCCGGATACCAGACCCGGATCGCTTGCGCCCAGCTCCTGCCAGTTGCTATCAGACAGTGGTTTGTAGGTCACGGCGATGCTGCCCTGAGAACGGGTGCTGTCGGTCACTTTCATCCCCACTTTCTCAAGCGCTGCCGGCAGACGCTGCCATACCACGTTGAACGGTCCACGTACCACCAGCATCGGTAAACCGGTGTCATCGGCAGCACTCTGAACATCCATGGTGGCGGCAGAGCGGTTCTGCGCGGCATTCGCGGCGTCAGTGGCGTTCTTATCCAGACCTGCGGAGATAACGTTCATCATCTCAGCGCTGTAACGCTGCATTGATGCTGGATCAGCTACGGGTTTACCCGCCTGCTCGAGGTTAATCAGTTTCACCGTTACCGCTTGCTGATAGCCCTGCGGTTTAACCGAGATTTGATAACGTCCACGGTACTGCTCGTCTTCATCCAGACGGTTCCAGTTAACCCAGTCGGTGGTCAACGTCTGGCTGGCATCATCACGTTTGGTGATCGTGTAGTTTTTAGACTGAATGACGCTAACGACCTGTGGCCACAGCGTGTTGCCACGACCATTTTCCACCAGCAATGTCGACGTATCACCCGCGATCTGAGTGCGAGCACCAGTGACTAGTGCTAACGGCTGAGCCGGCGGGCGAATGTCCAGCGCTTTACCAACGGCACCGCTGCCGTTGGTGACCGGGATATTATAGTCACCCGACATAACCGGCAGAATCATCCCAGCTGGAGCGTGAAGCTCAGCAAGCGGTGCGGCCTCCAGATAGGATTCATCACCGCTCACCTGGCGCTTATAACGCGAGTCAGAACTACAGGCCGCGAGCAACATAACAAGCGAAACACCCGCAACCTTGGCCAGGCGCGACTTTTGTACTGAGTAAGCCATCAAATCTCCCTAAACTTTACAGCAAACCGGCATGCTTAAGCGCCGCTTTGACGATTTCACGAGCATTATCCGTGATTGGCGTCATCGGCAGACGTAGCGTATCGGTCGCCACAAGTCCCAACTCCTTACACGCCCATTTCACTGGGATAGGATTGGGTTCGACAAATAGTTTGTTGTGTAACGGCATCAGACGATGGTTAATCACCCGCGCCTCGGCAAAGTTCCCGGCTGCCGCCAGTTTGCACATTTCGGCCATATCGCGTGCCGCAACGTTAGACGTCACGGAAATCACGCCATGACCACCGAGCTGCATAAAATCCAGTCCGGTCGCGTCATCACCGCTGAGCAGAATAAAGTCGTCTGAAACCAGCTCTTTGATCTGGTGAACGCGACTTAAGTTCCCCGTGGCCTCTTTAATAGCGATAATATTTTTTACTTTCGCCAGGCGACCAACGGTTTCCGGCAACATATCGCAGCCGGTACGGGACGGTACATTATACAGAATTTGCGGCAGGTCAGTATGTTCAGCGATGGCTTTGAAATGCTGGAACAAACCTTCCTGGGTTGGGCGGTTGTAGTAAGGCGTCACCGTCAGGCAGCCGACAACACCACTGTCGTTGAAACGCTGCGTCAGACTAATGGCTTCCGCGGTCGCATTAGCGCCGGTTCCGGCAATCACCGGAATACGCCCGTCGGCCAGCTCCAGGGTCATCATCACCACATCGCCATGCTCATCATGACTCAGGGTGGCAGACTCACCGGTGGTGCCAACCGAAACGATCGCCGAGGTGCCGCTGGCGACATGATAATCAATCAGTTTTTTCAGGCTCGACCGGCAGACTTTACCTTTCTCATCCATCGGCGTAACAAGCGCGACAATACTTCCCGTGAACATGGGCCATCCTCTGTGCAAACAAGTGTCTCAATGGTACGTTTGGTACGACAATAAAAGCAAGCGACCAGAGCCGTTCTGATTGTTGTATGCATGTTTTTTTTATGCTTTCCTTATGATTACCTCACCGCTCAAAGGAAGAACAGGTTTGACATCGTCATCGCAACACTATCTGGTCATTACTGCGCTGGGTGCTGACCGCCCGGGAATTGTGAACACCATCACACGTCATGTCAGCAGTTGCGGCTGTAATATCGAAGACAGCCGACTGGCCATGCTGGGTGACGAGTTCACGTTTATCATGTTGCTGTCGGGCACCTGGAATGCCATTACCCTAATTGAATCAACCTTGCCGTTGAAAGGTGCAGAGCTGGATTTACTGATTGTGATGAAGCGCACGACCGCACGCCCCCGTCCGGCGATGCCCGCTACGGTATGGGTGCAGGTCGATGTTCCTGATTCTCCGCATTTGATTGAACGCTTTACCGCCCTGTTTGACAGCCACCAAATGAATATTGCGGAACTGGTTTCACGCACGCAACCAGCTGAGAACGAAAAGGCGGCACAGCTGTTTATTCAAATTACCGCACATAGTCCTGCGTCACATGATTCGGCAAATATTGAAGATGCGTTTAAAGCACTCTGTACAGAACTCAATGCGCAAGGCAGTATTAACGTCGTCAATTACTCACAGCATGATGAACAGGATGGAGTTAAGTAATGAACCCACTGAAAGCCGGTGATATCGCACCGAAATTTAGCTTGCCGGATCAAGACGGAGAACAAGTAAATTTAACCGACTTCCAGGGACAGCGTGTTCTGGTTTATTTTTACCCGAAAGCCATGACACCCGGCTGTACCGTACAGGCCTGCGGCCTGCGCGATAACATGGATGAGTTAAAAAAAGCAGGTGTTGAAGTGCTGGGAATCAGCACCGATAAACCAGAGAAGCTTTCCCGATTCGCGGAGAAAGAAGTCCTTAACTTCACGCTCCTGTCCGACGAAGATCACCAGGTTTGCGAGCAGTTCGGCGTCTGGGGTGAGAAGTCATTTATGGGCAAAACCTATGATGGCATCCACCGCATCAGCTTCCTGATTGATGCTGAAGGGAAAATTGAGCATGTGTTTGATGACTTCAAAACCAGCAACCACCACGACGTGGTAATGAACTGGCTGAAAGAGAACGCCTGATTTACATTTTGCCGGATAGCGCCTGATGGTGACGCCACGCGTCTTATCAGGCCACCATCCGCATAACTCCGTAGCCGGATAAGGCGTTTACGCCGCCATCCGGCATCAACGTCGTTTATTCAAACGTCCCTTTTACACAGGCTTTTTTCTCTCTGACGACGGCTTTGCCCTTCGCCCACAGGTGATGAACTTCAAGCGCATCATTGAGCACCAAAATGTCGGCATCGCATCCTACCGCCAGACGCCCTTTATGTTCCAGTCCCAAAAATTCTGCGACCGTTCGCGTCAGCGGACACAGCGCCAGTTCCAGCGGTATGGCATGAACCTTCACCAACTGGCGCACTGTTTCAGCCAGTGATTCAAAGCCTGCGACACCGATGCCGGTAAGATTACCGTAGTCATCAAATTCCGGCTGGCTACCGTTGCCGTCTGAACTCAAGGTAATACGCGACAGCGGCACGTTCTGGCGTAGCGCCGTGGCGATAGCCGTGGCCGGGTCGACGGGTTCATCAATGCTGCTGGTAATGTCGATATAACCGCCTTTGCGGGCATACTCCAGCGCCGACTGAAACAGCAGTTCCGCACGATTGACGTGTGTGGGCAGCAGCTTGGTAATCGGTACATCGCAACTGTCGAGGATCTGGTACAACGGCTCCAGCATGCGCGGGCTGTCGCCCATATGGAAGACGCTAATCCCCGGCTTGCGCCCTAACAATCCGCCAACGCGCGACTGCGCCGCCATGTTTGCCAGCGCCGAGGTGTCCGGGGCTGAAGAACGATGGTCCGAAACAGCACATTTCACGCCAATGATTTTATCGATCAGCGCCACATCGCGATCGATACTGCCGGTGATGGTCGGGGAAGGCAGAGAATACGCCCCGGTCAGCATCCATGCGCTGATGCCTTCAAATTCCAGCGCGCGGGTTTTCGCCAGCAGCGATTCAGGGTGACGGGTAATACCATCTGTCCCCAGCAATCCCACCACCGAGGTGACGCCAGCTTCAACCAGCCGCGACAAGCGCACTTCCGGCGTGCGGGTGTGCGGCCCTGCTTCTCCGCCGCCGCCAATCAGATGGACGTGTTGATCGATAAATCCTGGGCACACAATCGCACCGTCAAGATTGATACACTCGCAGCCAGGAAAATCGTCAGGGGAAATCGACGGCGCGATGGCAACAATTTTGCTGTCAGACACCAGTATATCCTGGCGTCCTAAATCTTCCGGCGCGTACACGTGTCCCTGCTGGAACAACGTCAAATTAAGAATGGAACAGTTCATAACCTTCCTTGTCAGGCAATAACCTGCATAACCCAAATAGAGAGCAGCGCATTAATTACGCATACCGCAATAATAAGCGGGTAATAACGGGGATGGACTCCCGCGGTACCCAGACAGCGTCCCACATTTTGCACCGGATTGCCCATCAGGTAGATAGCCGGTAACAGCACCGTAGCATCATGTCCCGAAAGCGTACCGGCGACAACCAGGCTGGCGCAAACACCGACGCCGCCTCCCATACTCATCACCGCCGCCAGCAGTACGGTAGCAGATTCCCCCGGCAGTCCCCACAGCGCCATTACCGGCTCACATACCCGCCCGACAATCTCGAGCAGTCCCGTCACCTTCAGCGCCTGAATAATCACAAACGCCATTACCACGTTAGGCAACAGGCTAGTTGTTGCAATAGTGAATCCGCGCCGTGCGCCATCGATAAACATATCCATGACGTTTTTACGTACTTGCGTTGTCATCTCACGCCTCCTGCTGCGTACGGCGATTTTCCAGCTGCGCAATCCACAAACGCAGCAGGTTCGCACCCACAAATTTGAAGACAAGGATCACCGCCAGCGGCGTAATCACCGGGACGGTAACCATCGTAAACAGCGCAGCACCCGAGGAAAAATAGTTGGTAATACACGCACTGCCGCTGGTTTGCCAGCAGGCAAAAATGGCACGTTCTTGTTCAGTGATAATGCCCTCTTCCGCCATTTCTTTAGTCATCCCTGCCGCAGCATCGGTATTTTGCAAATTCGCAATCAGCGCCAGCGAACAAATACCCGGAATACCGAGTAACGGGCGCAGGACTGGCGTCATCAGTTGCTGTGCCGCACGCAACCCTCCCAGCCCTTCGGTGACGGAAATTATCCCGAGTGAAAGAATGACGGAAGGCGCCAGCTCAAGCGCGAATAAGAAGCCGTCTTTTGCGCCCATACCGCCCGTGCCGCGAAAAGAGACCGCCGTGTCCCCCGCCGCATTAATCTGCCCAAACGCACCGTTGAGAACGGTGAAATCAAAGACTCGCCACCATTCGGTACTTTTCGCAAACATGCCGGAAAAAAGAATAATCGTAATAAAAAAAGCGAGATAACCGCCCCATCCCACCTTCTGCTGCGTGTGTGTGTTGTGACCCATTTTGTTCTCCTGTTGGCCTTATTCCTTGCGTGACTAAAGACATCACGCGGGTCAAGTTAAAGACAAACGCAGAGAAAAACGACACCAGAGGAGATTATTCAGAATGTGTGGATAGAGGTCAGACAAGTTCGGCTCCGGCGACATTGCATCGCCGGAGCAAACAGATTAGGGTTCATCAACGACCTGACCATCCGGCCAGGCATGCATTACCGCTTTGATTAACGTCGCCAGAGGAATCGCAAAGAATACGCCCCAGAATCCCCACAGGCCGCCGAATATCACTACTGAGAGAATAATCACCAGCGGATGCAGATTTACCGCCTCGGAGAACAGCACCGGCACCAGCAAATTACCGTCCAGCGCCTGGATTATCAGGTATACGGCAAAACAGCTCCAGAACTCGGTGCCAAGCCCGAACTGGAACAATGCCACACCGACCACCGGAATAGTGACCACGAAAGCGCCGATATACGGGATCAGCACGGAGAAGCCTACCAGCACCGCCAGCAGCAGCGAATAGTTGAGGCCAAACAGCAGGAAGCCGAGCCAGGTCGCCACGCCAACCACCACCATTTCCAGCACCTTGCCGCGGATATAGTTGGTGATTTGCTGGTTCATCTCTTTCCACACCTGCCCCGCCAGTCCGCGATTACGCGGCAGCACCCGACGCACTGCGTTCAGCATTTGTCCTTTATCTTTGATCAGGAAGAACACCATCAACGGGACGAGAATCAGATACACCGCCAGCGTCAGCAATCCGACCAGTGAAGCCAGCGAATATTTCACCACCGAATCGCCCATGGTGAGCATTCGCGAGCGCATATTCTCCGCCATCGCATCAATAATGCCTGCATCCATCAGCGCCGGATAACGCCGCGGTAAAGTGGCGGCAAAATCAGACAATTTATTGAGCATGCCGGGCATATCGCGGATCAGGTAGATCCCCTGTTGCCATGCAACGGGCATTACCACAAACGCCATCAGCAGCAAAATACCGACAAACACCACCAACACAATCGATGTCGCCCAACGCCGTGAACAACCAATATGTTCCAGCCGTACTGTCGGCCATTCGAGCAGGTACGCCAGCACAATGGCGACCAGCAGCGGCGCCAAAAGACCGCTAAAAAAGAACAGGATGCCAAAACCGGCAACCAGAATAATCAGCAAGGCGATGGCTTCGGGGTCGCTAAAGCGGCGGCGATACCATTGCATCAACATTTCGAGCATAAAACCCTTCCATGAATCCAATAGCGGGATTGCGATCCCGAATTGTATCGAAATGTCACAAAAAAGACTTCGCTTTTTATAGCGGATTACGCAAAGTGAAAAGACATTTTTCCTGGGTGTTCATCGTCAGGTTTCGCAGTTACACTCCCTAAGCTTGCGGAGTGTGAACGATACTTCACGGCATTGGTCAAATGGCTATCTCAAAAAAGAATACAGGACAGAGGTTATGTTCAGGCAGTTGAAAAAAAACCTGGTTGCTACCCTCATTGCTGCACTGACCATCGGTCAGGTTGCGCCCGCATTTGCAGAAACCGCGGACACCCTGCCTGATATGGGAACCTCGGCAGGGAGTACGCTTTCCATAGGACAGGAAATGCAGATGGGCGATTATTATGTACGCCAGCTGCGCGGCAGTGCGCCATTAATTAACGATCCGTTGCTGACGCAATACATTAATGCGCTGGGGATGCGTCTGGTCTCGCACGCCGACTCGGTAAAAACGCCCTTCACCTTCTTTTTGATTAACAACGATGAAATCAACGCCTTTGCTTTCTTTGGCGGCAACGTTGTTTTGCACTCCGCACTGTTCCGCTATTCCGATAACGAAAGCCAACTGGCATCGGTTATGGCGCACGAAATTTCCCACGTTACGCAGCGTCACCTGGCGCGCGCAATGGAAGATCAGAAACGCAGCGCGCCGCTAACGTGGGTGGGTGCGTTAGGGTCAATTTTATTGGCGATGGCCAGCCCGCAGGCGGGTATGGCGGCGCTGACCGGTACGCTGGCGGGTACACGCCAGGGGATGATTAGCTTTACGCAGCAAAACGAACAGGAAGCAGACCGCATCGGTATTCAGGTACTGCAACGCTCGGGATTCGATCCCCAGGCCATGCCGACGTTTCTGGAAAAATTGCTCGATCAGGCCCGTTACTCTTCGCGTCCACCAGAAATTTTGCTGACTCACCCCCTGCCAGAAAGCCGTCTGTCGGATGCCCGTAACCGCGCCAACCAAATGCGTCCGGCTGTCGTCCAGTCTTCAGAAGATTTTTATCTGGCCAAGGCACGCACCTTAGGCATGTACAACTCTGGTCGCAACCAGCTGACCGATGACCTGCTGAGTAACTGGTCGAAAGGCAACATACGTGAGCAACGTGCGGCGCAGTATGGCCGGGCATTGCAGGCAATGGAGGCCAGTAAATATGACGAGGCACGTAAAGCACTGCAACCGCTGCTGGCGGCAGATGCTAACAATGCCTGGTATCTCGACCTGGCAACGGATATCGATCTCGGCCAGAAGAAAACCAGCGATGCCATTAATCGGTTGAAAAACGCCCGCGACCTGCGCACCAACCCGGTACTGCAGCTCAACCTGGCAAATGCGTATTTACAGGCCGGGCAAGCCAAAGAGGCGGCGACCATCCTGAATCGCTATACGTTTAACCATAAGAACGACCCTAACGGCTGGGATCTGTTAGCGCAAACGGAAGCCAACCTGAACAACCGCGATCAGGAACTGGCGGCCCGCGCGGAAGGGTATGCCCTCGCAGGACGTCTGGATCAGGCGATTTCGATGCTCAGCAGCGCAAGCTCACAGGTCAAACTGGGTAGCCAGCAGCAGGCCAGATACGATGCCCGTATCGACCAGCTACGCCAACTGCAAGAGCGCTTTAAACCGTATACGAAAATGTAATTATCGAACCCTTGCCGGATGGCGATATGTAGGCCAGATAAGGTCTTTTGGTCGCCATCCGGCAGGATTGTTATGCAAGGAGAAGTCATGTCAGACGCGATTAAAATCTACCATAACCCACGCTGCTCCAAGAGCCGTGAAACGCTGGAGTTACTGAAGTCTAACGGTGTGGACCCGGAAGTGGTGTTGTATCTGGAAACCCCGGCTGACGCCACAACCCTGCGTGAATTGTTGCAGATGCTGGGCATGTCCAGCGCGCGCGAGCTGATGCGCCAGAAAGAAGATCTCTATAAGTCACTTAATCTGGCGGACGTAAATCTGAGTGAAGATGCGCTGATTCAGGCAATGGTGGAAAACCCGAAATTGATGGAGCGCCCGATTGTGGTTGCCAAAGGCCAGGCGAGAATTGGACGCCCGCCGGAGCAGGTACTGGAAATCATCGGTTAACCTGAAACCTGCCGCAGTCTCTTCGGCTGCGGCGCTTACAGCTTCAGTATCTCTTTTACGAATGGAATGGTCAGCTTACGCTGGGCGGTGATCGATGCATGATCAAGCTGATCCAACGTCATAAACAGCGTACGCATTTCTCGATCCAGACGCTTGAGCAGGAAGCGTCCCACATCTTCCGGCAGTTCAAACCCACGAAGTCTGGCGCGTAATTGCAACGCCTGCAGCTTATCTTCATCGGAAAGCGGCTGCAGCTTGTAGATTTGTCCCCAGTCCAGGCGCGAGGCGAGATCCGGCAACCCCAGATTCAGCTGTCTTGGCGGGCGATCGCCAGTGATCAGCAGACGCGTTTTCCCCGACTCCAGGATGCGGTTGTAGAGATCAAAGATCGCCATTTCCCACAGCGAATCCCCGGCCACACATTCAATGTTATCGATGCATACCAGCGATAAATGCTCCATACCGTCGAGCACCTCGGGGACGAACCAGGTACGCTTGTCGAGCGGCACATAGCCTACCGCATCGCCGCGCGCGGACAGTTCCGCACAAGCCGCATGCAGCAAATGACTACGGCCAGCGCCTTCACGCGACCAGAGATAAATATACCCGCTATGGTCCTGACGCAGCACGTTTTGCAGTGCAGCCAGTAAAGAGGAGTTATCCCCCGGCCAGAAACTTGCGAAAGTTTCGTCGTCAGGAAGATAAAGTGGCAAAGAGAGCTGTGCCGGTGTGTTCAGAGATACCTCAACCCAGGATTTCATAAAATCGCGTTGAGTTTAACACAGAAATACGTCGTGATAGAACCGGGCAGCATCGCCACCCGGTAAGAGATTTACTGTTGCGGACTGTCGGCATCTTCCGCGTCAAGCACGACTTCTTCCGGACGCAGCAGGCTGATAACTTTGAAAATCAGGCTCAGACAAACGCCAACAATGGTCGCCAGCGCCATGCCTTTCAGCTCAGCGGCGCCAATGTGAACTTTCGCACCACTCACGCCGATGATCAAAATAACCGAGGTCAGGATCAGGTTTTGCGCTTTGTTGTAGTCAACTTTTGACTCGATCAGTACGCGAATACCGGAAGCACCAATCACGCCGTACAGCAGCAGCGATACGCCACCCATGACCGGCAGTGGAATGATTTGGATCGCCGCCGCCAGTTTACCCACACAGGAGAGCAGAATGGCAAAAATTGCCGCGCCGCCGATAACCCAGGTACTGTAAACACGAGTAATCGCCATTACGCCAATATTTTCACCGTACGTGGTGTTCGGCGTAGAGCCGAAGAAACCAGAGATAACCGTAGACAGGCCGTTGGCAAACATTGAACGATGCAGGCCAGGATCGCGAATCAAATCTTTTTTCACGATATTCGCCGTCACCACCAGGTGTCCAACGTGTTCAGCGATGACCACCAGCGCCGCCGGCAGGATGGTCAGAATGGCAACCCATTCAAAGCGCGGCGTGTAGAACGTTGGCAGAGCAAACCAGTGGGCCTGTGCAATCGGCGTGGTGTCCACGACCCCCATCACGAAGGAGAGCGCGTAGCCGGCCAGCACCCCAATCAGAATCGGGATAATCGCCATAAAACCGCGGAACAGTACAGAGCCAAATACCGTCACCGCCAGCGTCACCATTGAGATGATGATGGTTTTTGAATCCGGTAATTGTCCCTCTGCTGGCAGTAACCCCGCCATGCCCGCAGCGACGCCAGCCAGCTCCAGACCGATGACGGCAACGATTGCGCCCATCGCCGCAGGAGGGAACATGACATCCAGCCAGCCGGTTCCTGCTTTCTTAACGATGAAAGAAACCAGGCAGAACAGAACGCCGCACATAATGAAACCACCCAGCGCCACTTCATACCCTAACGGCAGCAACAGCAGTACCGGGGAAATAAATGCGAAGCTGGAACCCAGATACGCAGGAATTTTACCTTTACAGATAAAGAGATACAGCAACGTACCAATGCCGTTAAACAGCAGAACGGTAGCCGGGTTGATGTGGAACAGGACTGGCACCAGTACCGTTGCGCCAAACATGGCGAACAGGTGCTGCAAACTAAGCGGGATTGTCTGTAAAAGCGGCGGTCTTTCACTCACCCCGATAGCACGGCGCGTCATAGTGTTTTCCTCTGAGTGTTGTTTGTTATTAGCCTTGGGTTGTTATATTCAAAAAAAAGCCGACTCTTAAAGTCGGCTTCTTTTCACTTATTCGTTTACTTGGTACCAAAAATCTTATCGCCGGCATCGCCGAGCCCCGGAATAATGTATCCGTGCTCGTTCAACCCCTGATCGATGGAGGCCGTGTACAGCTCAACATCCGGGTGCGCTCTTTCCAGTGCCGCGATACCTTCCGGTGCCGCAACCAGGACCAGCACTTTAATGCTGGTGCAGCCTGCATTTTTCAGCAGGTCGATGGTGGCGATAACGGAACCGCCGGTTGCCAGCATCGGGTCAACGATCAGCGCCATACGCTCATCGATGTTAGATACCAGCTTCTGGAAGTACGGAACCGGCTCCAGCGTTTCTTCGTTACGGTACATACCAACCACGCTGATACGCGCGCTCGGAACGTTTTCCAGTACGCCTTCCATCATGCCCAGGCCCGCACGCAGGATTGGCACAACGGTGATTTTTTTACCTTTGATTTGGTCAACTTCAACCGGACCGTTCCAGCCTTCAATGGTCACCTTTTCGGTTTCCAGACCAGCGGTTGCTTCATAAGTCAGCAGGCTGCCAACTTCCGAGGCGAGTTCACGAAAGCGTTTAGTGCTGATGTCGTTTTCACGCATCAGTCCCAGCTTGTGTTTGACGAGTGGGTGTTTGACTTCCACGATCTTCATACTCTTCTCCTTTCCTCAGACGAGTGGCAACCACAAAAAAAATCGCCGGATTATACCGCTTTTCGTCTCTGGCGCAACACTGGATACGCTTGATATGGATCAACCAAAGTCGTTTGCGTCTGGATGATGAGTATAAAACAAGCCCCGCATTATTGGCGGGGCTGGCTGTCAATACTATGAATTTTATAGATATTCAGCATTGGCCTGGATAACGTTTTGATACCATGAAAAAGATTTCTTCGGCGAGCGTACTAACGTTCCGCTTCCGTCATTATTTTTATCAACATAGATAAAGCCGTAGCGCTTTTTCATCTCCCCCGTCCCGGCCGAGACTAAATCAATACAGCCCCACGGGGTATAGCCCATCAGGTCCACGCCATCTTCCACTACCGCTTTTTTCATTTCGCTGATATGTGCGGCCATATAGTCAATACGATAGGAATCATCTACCGAGCCGTCGGCCTGCTGCACGTCAATCGCACCAAAGCCGTTTTCGACGATAAACAGCGGCAGTTGGTAATGATCCCAGAACCAGTTCAGCGAATAGCGCAGACCAACGGGATCAATCTGCCAGCCCCAGTCCGATTTCTGCACGTACGGGTTGGAAACCAGACTTTTCGACTCGTCGTAGTCCAGTTGTGGGTTGTCTGCCGTGGCCTGCGTTGCGAAAGACATATAGTAGCTAAAGCCGATGTAATCGACACAACCCTCAGTCAGCGCCTGACGGTCTTCCTCGGTGATATCAAGATCAAAGCCACGCCGGGCAAAGTAGTTGAGAAGATGCTGCGGGTATTTGCCGCGCACATGGACATCGGTAAACCAGTAACGCCGGTGCATGGCGTTCATCGCCATCATCATATCGTCCGGCGCACAGGTCAGTGGATAGATAGGACACATGGCAATCATGCACCCTATCTGCAATGCCGGGTTAATCTCACGCGCAGCCTTTACCGCCAGTGCGCTTGCCACCAGTTCATAGTGCGCCGCCTGGTACATAACCGGCTCGCGGTCTTCACCGGGCTGATATTTCAGGCCAGAGTTAGTAAAAGGCGCGAAGTCTTCGTGATAATTTGCCTGGTTGTTAATTTCATTAAACGTCATCCAGTACTTCACTTTGTGCTGGTAACGGGTAAAAACCACTGCGGCAAAACGGACAAAGAAATCGATAAGCTTACGGTTACGCCAGCCGCCATATTGCGTCACCAGATGGTATGGCATCTCGAAATGCGACAACGTAATCACCGGTTCAATGCCATATTTCAGGCATTCGTCAAACAGGTCATCATAGAACTGCAGGCCAGCCTCATTGGGTTGCGCTTCGTCGCCTAAGGGGAAAATACGCGTCCAGGCAATCGAAGTGCGAAAACATTTAAACCCCATTTCGGCAAACAGCTTAATGTCGTCTTTATAGCGGTGATAAAAATCGATGGCGTCGTGGTTAGGGTAGTTTTTACCGGCAATCACACCGTCAGTGATTTCACGCGCCACGCCATGCGCCCCCGCCGTCATGACATCGGCAACGCTAATTCCTTTTCCACCTTCCTGCCAGCCACCTTCCAGTTGATGAGCGGCTACGGCACCACCCCACATGAAATCTGCTTTAAATCCTGACATACCCTTCCCCTCTCGTGATTACTCTGTGCCAAACGCTGTTGATGAGGTCTGCAACAGAAAACAGAAACCGGTTTCAGTACGATACTGTGTATTCAGCAGGCAGGTTTCAAGCACAAGACTGTACCCGGTTTCATTTTCGTGGCGCAGTTCAAACAAATAGATAAATGATTGTAAAATGCTGAAAAAATCAGCACATAAAACTTGATGCAGAGCAGGCTCGCAAACGTTTGCTTTCCCTGTTAGAATTGCGCCGAATTTAACTTTTACTGCAAGTAAACATGTGGGGAAGCAGGCAGTGACCGATAAAACCTCTCTTAGCTACAAAGATGCCGGTGTTGATATTGATGCAGGTAATGCTCTGGTTGATCGAATCAAAGGCGTAGTAAAGAAAACTCGTCGTCCGGAAGTTATGGGTGGTCTGGGTGGCTTCGGTGCGCTGTGCGCATTGCCGCAAAAATATCGTGAACCGGTACTGGTTTCCGGCACTGATGGCGTCGGCACAAAACTGCGTCTGGCGATGGATCTGAAACGCCACGACACTATCGGCATTGACCTCGTCGCAATGTGCGTCAACGACCTCGTGGTTCAGGGCGCTGAGCCGCTGTTTTTCCTCGACTACTATGCTACCGGCAAACTGGATGTGGATACCGCAGCCAGCGTCATTAACGGTATTGCCGAAGGCTGTCTGCAGTCTGGCTGTGCGCTTGTCGGCGGTGAAACGGCTGAAATGCCGGGGATGTACCACGGCGAAGATTACGACGTGGCAGGCTTCTGCGTTGGCGTCGTCGAAAAATCTGAGATCATCGACGGTTCAAAAGTGGCTGACGGCGACGTACTGATTGCACTCGGCTCCAGCGGTCCGCACTCCAACGGCTACTCTCTGGTGCGCAAAATTGTGGAAGTCAGCGGTTGTGACCCGGAAATCACCGAGCTTGAAGGCAAGCCGCTGGCCGATCACTTACTGGCCCCGACCCGCATTTATGTCAAATCCATTCTGGAATTGATTGAGAAGGTTGATGTGCATGCCATTGCCCACCTGACCGGCGGTGGTTTCTGGGAAAATATTCCCCGCGTTCTGCCAGACAACACTCAGGCTGTGATCGACGAATCTTCATGGCAGTGGCCAGCCGTCTTCAACTGGCTGCAAACGGCGGGTAACGTCAGCCAGCATGAGATGTATCGCACCTTTAACTGCGGCGTAGGCATGGTTATCGCCCTGCCAGCTTCTGAAGTGGACAAAGCCCTTGCTTTGCTCAATGAGAAAGGTGAAAACGCATGGAAAATCGGTATCATCAAAGCTTCTGATTCCGAACAGCGTGTGGTCATTGAATGAAAAACATTGTGGTGCTCATTTCCGGCAACGGAAGCAATTTGCAGGCGATAATGGATGCCTGCGAACAGAATAAAATCAATGGCACCATACGTGCAGTATTCAGTAACAAGGCCGATGCGTTCGGCCTTGAGCGCGCACGCGAAGCGAATATTCCTGCACACTCGCTGGAAGCCGCCCAGTTTGCCAGTCGCGAAGCATTCGACCAGCAACTGATACAAGAAATCGACGCTTATGCCCCCGATGTCGTGGTGCTGGCCGGTTATATGCGCATTCTAAGTCCGGCGTTTGTTGCTCACTATTCTGAACGATTGCTGAATATCCACCCGTCTTTATTGCCGAAGTATCCTGGCCTGCACACGCACCGTCAGGTTCTGGAAAACGGCGATGAAGAGCATGGCACTTCCGTCCATTTCGTCACCGATGAACTGGACGGCGGACCGGTTATTCTCCAGGCCAAGGTTCCGGTATTTGAAGGCGACAGCGAAGATGATGTCACGGCACGAGTCCAGACCCAGGAACATACCATTTACCCGCTGGTGGTAAGCTGGTTTACTGATGGTCGCCTGAAGATGCGTGATAACGCAGCATGGCTGGACGGCGTTCGTCTGCCGCCACAAGGCTACGCCGCCGACGAAGAATAAAATCAACCTGTAAACCGGATCTCACCATCCGGTTTACAGGCATAAATACCTTTTCCGGTTAACATCTCCGGTATTCATCTACGCTCCCCCTTTCTCTTTGCTATCAGACGGTTTATTGTCATATTTTTCTGGCACTGTTGGACATCTGAGAGCAATGCTCGCCATAATAAATCGGTAGTGTCCCGTGAATGAAACGGAGTAAAAGTGGTAATGGGTCAGGAAAAGCTATACATCGAGAAAGAACTCAGCTGGTTAGCGTTCAACGAACGTGTACTCCAGGAAGCTGCTGATAAGTCAAACCCGTTGATCGAACGGATGCGTTTCTTAGGCATCTATTCCAATAATCTCGACGAGTTTTATAAGGTTCGTTTTGCCGAACTGAAGCGCCGAATCATTATTAGCGAAGAACAGGGTTCAAACTCTCACTCCCGCCATCTGTTAGGTAAAATCCAGGCCCGTGTATTAAAAGCCGATCAGGAATTTGACGGCCTGTACAACGAGTTGCTGCTGGAGATGGCGCGCAACCAGATTTTCCTTATCAATGAACGTCAGTTGTCGGTCAATCAACAGAGCTGGTTACGCCATTACTTCAAACAATATCTTCGCCAGCACATTACACCGATCCTGATCAACCGCGAGACGGATTTAGTTCAGTTTCTGAAAGATGACTACACCTATCTGGCGGTGGAAATTATCCGCGGCGATACGATCCGCTACGCGCTGCTGGAAATCCCTTCCGACAAGGTTCCCCGTTTTGTGAATCTACCGCCGGAAACCCCGCGCCGTCGCAAACCGATGATCCTGCTGGACAACATCTTACGCTACTGCCTTGACGACATTTTCAAAGGGTTCTTTGATTACGATGCGCTGAACGCCTATTCGATGAAAATGACTCGCGACGCCGAATACGATTTGGTGCACGAGATGGAATCGAGCCTGATGGAGCTGATGTCGTCCAGCCTGAAACAGCGTCTGACCGCAGAGCCTGTACGTTTTGTCTATCAGCGCGACATGCCCAATGCGCTGGTCGAGGTACTGCGTGAAAAGCTGACGATTTCTCGCTACGACTCGATTGTTCCCGGCGGGCGTTACCATAACTTCAAAGACTTTATTAATTTCCCCAACGTTGGCAAAGCTAACCTGGTGAACAAACCGCTGCCGCGTTTGCGCCATATCTGGTTCGATAACGAGAAGTTTCGTAACGGCTTTGACGCCGTTCGCGAACGCGACGTGCTGCTATATTATCCGTATCACACTTTTGAGCACGTTCTTGAACTGTTGCGCCAGGCCTCTTTCGACCCGAGCGTGCTGGCGATAAAAATCAACATCTACCGTGTGGCCAAAGACTCGCGCATCATTGATTCGATGATCCATGCTGCGCACAACGGTAAGAAAGTCACCGTGGTGGTGGAGTTGCAGGCTCGCTTTGATGAAGAAGCCAACATTCATTGGGCCAAGCGTCTTACCGAGGCTGGCGTTCACGTCATCTTCTCCGCGCCGGGCCTGAAAATTCACGCCAAATTGTTCCTTATCTCGCGTAAAGAAGGTGATGAAGTTGTGCGCTATGCGCATATCGGGACGGGGAACTTCAACGAAAAAACGGCGCGTCTCTATACCGACTACTCGTTACTTACCGCCGACTCACGCATTACCAACGAGGTTCGTCGGGTGTTTAACTTCATCGAGAACCCGTATCGTCCGGTGACGTTCGATTATCTGCTGGTTTCTCCGCAGAACTCGCGCCGTTTGCTGTACGCGATGATTGACAAAGAAATCGCCAACGCGCAGCAAGGACAGCCTTCCGGTATCACCCTAAAACTGAATAACCTGGTCGATAAAGGCCTGGTTGATCGTCTCTATGCGGCCTCAAGCTCAGGCGTGCCAGTCAATTTATTGATTCGCGGTATGTGCTCTTTGATTCCGAATCTGGAAGGCATTAGCGACAATATTCGCGTGATAAGCATAGTTGACCGCTACCTTGAACACGACCGGGTTTATATCTTCGAAAACGGTGGCGACAAGCAGGTATACCTCTCCTCCGCAGACTGGATGACCAGGAATATCGACTATCGCATCGAAGTCGCCACACCGCTACTGGACCCGCGTCTTAAGCAACGGGTGCTGGATATTATCGATATCCTGTTCAGCGACACGGTGAAGGCTCGCTTCATCGATAAAGAACTCAGTAATCGCTACGTACCGCGCGGAAACCGCCGTAAGGTTCAGTCACAATTGGCGATATACGACTACATCAAATCACTCGAGCAACCTGACTAACGCTATGCCAATACACGACAAGACTCCACGACCGCAGGAATTTGCTGCGGTCGACCTTGGTTCAAACAGTTTCCATATGGTCATTGCCCGCGTGGTTGATGGCGCAATGCAGATTATCGGGCGACTGAAACAGCGCGTTCATCTGGCGGATGGCCTCGGCGAAGATAACAAGCTGAGCGAAGAGGCAATGGAGCGCGGATTAAGCTGCCTGTCGCTGTTCGCCGAACGTCTACAGGGCTTTCCCCCATCAAGCGTATGCATCGTGGGAACCCATACTTTGCGTCAGGCGCTAAATGCGACCGATTTTCTCAAGCGAGCAGAAAAAGTTATCCCCTACCCGATTGAGATTATTTCCGGTAATGAAGAAGCCCGACTGATTTTTATGGGCGTGGAGCACACCCAGCCGGAAAAGGGTCGTAAGCTGGTTATTGATATCGGCGGTGGTTCAACAGAACTGGTGATCGGCGAAGATTTCGAGCCCAAACTGGTGGAAAGCCGTCGTATGGGCTGCGTCAGTTTTGCTCAGATGTATTTCCCGGGCGGCGCTATTAGTCGGGAAAACTTCCAGCGTGCGCGCATGGCGGCAGCGCAAAAGCTTGAAACCTTAACCTGGCAGTTTCGCATTCAGGGCTGGAACGTTGCGCTGGGCGCGTCGGGCACGATTAAAGCGGCACACGAAGTGCTGCTGGAGATGGGTGAGAAAGATGGTTTTATCACCCCTGAACGCCTGGACAAACTGCGAACCGAAGTGCTGAAGCATGCGTCATTCGATGCGCTCAGCCTGCCGGGGCTGTCTGAAGAGCGAAAAGCGGTGTTTGTGCCGGGACTCGCGATTCTGTGCGGCGTTTTTGACGCACTGGCTATCCGCGAACTCCGCCTTTCTGATGGCGCACTACGCGAAGGCGTGCTGTATGAGATGGAAGGTCGTTTTCGCCACCAGGACGTTCGCAGCCGTACCGCGAGCAGCCTGGCGAACCAGTACAACATCGACAGCGAACAGGCCCGGCGCGTACTGGAAACGACGATGCAAATGTACGATCAGTGGCATACGCAGCAGCCAAAGCTGGCCAATCCACAACTGGAAGCGTTGCTGCGCTGGGCGGCGATGCTGCATGAGGTTGGGCTGAACATCAACCACAGCGGTTTACATCGCCACTCGGCGTATATCCTCCAAAACAGCGATTTACCGGGTTTCAATCAGGAACAACAGCTGATGATGGCAACCCTGGTTCGATATCATCGCAAAGCGGTGAAACTGGATGATTTGCCCCGCTTTACGCTGTTCAAGAAAAAACAGTTTCTGCCGTTAATTCAGCTGTTGCGCCTGGGCGTGCTGCTGAATAATCAGCGACAAGCGACCACCACGCCACCGACGCTGACCCTAATTACCGACGACAACCACTGGACCTTACGCTTTCCGCATGACTGGTTTAGCCAGAATGCGCTGGTGCTGCTCGATCTGGAAAAAGAGCAGCAATACTGGGAAGCCGTTACCGGCTGGCGTCTCAAAATTGAAGAAGAGAGCTCACCCGATATCGCCGCATAAGCTCTCAGCAGGTGCCAGTTCTGCTGGCACCTGTTCTTCCAGCATTTCATGCAACGGCTGTGGTTTACCAATCAAATACCCCTGCATGTAATCAATCCCCAGCGAAATTACCGCACTGCGTATTTCTTCGCTTTCGACGTACTCCGCGACCACCAGCATTCTTTTCATCCGCGCCAGATGGCAAATAGAGGCCACGATTTGATAGTCGAGGCTATTCGAAACGATGTTGCGAATAAAGCTGCCATCAATTTTCAGGATATCGGCATTCACATTCTTCAGCCGCGCATAGCTGGCATATCCGGTACCAAAATCATCAATCGCAATCTGACAGCCCAAGGATTGCAGCTGCATTAACGTTGCCTGCGCCTGTTCCGCATTGGTTAAGGCATTGCTTTCCGTTACTTCAAAAATCAGCTGCCACGGTTCAACTTTGTACTTAATCAGCAGCTGGTTGATGTCATGCGGAAGCCGGGCACGGCATACCGATGTGGGAGATAAGTTAATAGCAAACCGACGGGCAGGCATTTTTTCCCGATTCTGCGCCATAAACTTCAGC
The DNA here is from genome assembly GCF_030337065.1 of Citrobacter sp. Cb004. Classification (NCBI taxonomy): domain Bacteria; kingdom Pseudomonadati; phylum Pseudomonadota; class Gammaproteobacteria; order Enterobacterales; family Enterobacteriaceae; genus Citrobacter; species Citrobacter sp. Cb004. The sequence continues at coordinate 425,269 of NZ_JAOWCH010000070.1, forward strand.
GTATTTTCAATCACCCACAGATCGATGCTGGATGACAACCCAAACTCATGCGCTACCGGTAAGAAGCTGTCAGGACCGATGGTTTTACCATCATCTCCCTCTAGCCGCAGCAGAATTTCGTGATAAACATCGCCGCGCACGCCTGAAATCGGCTGCGCCATCAGGAAAAAGCGATGGTGCTCCAGCGCCAGTTGCAGACGATTCATCATCGCAACCTTATCTTTCAGGTCACGTTGCAGGTGCATCACGCCTCGGCGCTGCAAATTCTCTGGCGCATTAGTCGCCAGAGAAAGCTCGGCGATGGTGCTTAACTCCCCCAGTAACAAGTAGATGTGGTTAACAGGAGAACGGACATAGCAAAAACTAATCCCCACCTGCGGCTGTAAAGGCATGCCATCCCAGATAAAACGAAACTGCTTGATATGCCTGTCCAGCGCTTCAATACGCTCCTGATGCGACTCGGTGTTAAAACGCAGAACTAAATCATTACCCGATAACTGATAGACATGCTCATCTTGTTTCAGCAATGGCTTTACCCACTGGGCAAGTTTTTGCTTGTACTGGATACGTAGCATAATGCCGTAATTTTTCACCAGCAGTTCCATACCCGGAACACTCAAAAAGCAAAGCACTGACCATGGCGCCTTTCTCAAATCCCGGTTCAAAGCGCGCAAATTCGGAATATGCACCATGGGGTCAAAGAAGGCCAGACGATGAGAATGTCTGGCGACAATTCTCTGGCGCGTTGCCAGTACGGCAATAAAATTCACGATGAAGGAGAAAACCAGGTAACTCGATGAGGTAATGGCAAGCTGCACATCGTAACCCGAATACCAGGGCATATAGCGTTGATAATAATGAATTGCTGTAATGAGTACGAGCATCCATATTAACGAAATAAATTTATAACCGTAACGCATTGCTCCCCATAGCATGACGGGCAGTAGCAGTGACAAGGTATAATTCGTGCTAAATATCGAGCTTTGCTCATCTAACGGCATACACAACAATGTCATTAGTATGGTCAATATAATCAGCCAGACCGCAAACTCTGTTTTGGTAACTTTGGTGTCAAACTGCTGCTTTAATTGAGATAAATAGCCTCTGATATACAAAGGATTACGAATCGTGCGAATGATAAAGTAGCACAGTGGAACCCCAACCAGATTCCCGGCCAGCATAGCCTGATAGTTGATCAACGTGCCGGTATTAAGGGGCATAACGCCCACCATGCCGGATTTGCTCTCATAGACGCCCACAAACGCGGCGAAATGGAAGAATAGCAGAAACAGCGTTGCCGGGCAGAAAACCTGCCAAAACATGTGCTGAAACATCAGGTGGGAGTCACCGTAAGAAACGTTATTCCGCCGGGGAGCAAAAACTTTATACCCTCCCCAACTAAGCACTATCGTAACTATAAAGTGCGAAATTATTGAGAGCATTTCAAATAACCCAACCTGCGGATATTTGTACCAGATGATGGAAATGATAATTCCTGGTAATGCCGCCCAGCCGAAAAACAACATCAGGCTAACCATCAGCGCTAAAGGCAGGTAGAAAAGAATTACGTTCCCGGTACTAATATGGGCATAGGTGTTAGCAGTGCTCAATATAGGCAACAGCAAAGAAGGCAAGATGAGAGGTAACGCCCACCATCTATCTCTAATACCAATATAATTTTTATTGAGTTTCATAGATGCTCAGTAGAATCCCGCACATCCTGCAGGGGGTATTCGGACAGGCATCCCACCTGACGTTAAAACGATAAAGTTAAATACATTAAAATGACTCATCAATTTTAGTTGTCAGCAAAGGGTGATGCTTGATACACATCAATAAATAAGTCCCTCATTAATCAATTATTACTCTTTTCATGGTTTTTTATCGTTATCTCATTATTAATGCAAATAATAATATTAATTTCCATAACATAAATAGATAAAACAACTGAATCAATTTTACATAACGAAAAATTGACCATTCCCTCACAGTATGCCTTAATGTGATTATCGCCCTCAGTTGGGTACACTACAAGGAACCTTTTGTGAGCCAGGTTACCAGCCTACGCAAACGACACCGATTTAACAGTCGCATGATCCGGATCGTACTGCTTATCAGCTTTCTTTTCTTCTTCGGACGCTTCGTCTACTCCGCCATAGGTGCGTGGCACCACCACCAGAACAAAAAAGAATCTCAGCAGATCACCCTGCCGCAACAGGCATCTCCTGCACAAACTGACGTACGCTGATCGCTCGCGCCGATGATACTACAGCATTAAGATTCCTTACCGGATGGCTAATCGCCTGACATTTAACCATCCGGTAAGGGATTTGAGTGATGAAACTTCACGCAGTCTTACCCACCCACACGTGCTGATATATCGGATAATCAACCGTTTTTTTCGCACAAATACACAATCTTTTAATCCCACTACACTGCGCTCAAATTGACGCTAATTAATATCTCCAGAAAATATCACTGACTAAAACATTCATATTTCACATGAAATTAAATGCTTATTTGAATTGTTACCATTATTAAATTCTACAGGGTAATACCATGAGTATTTTTCATTATTTCCGTAAATAAGAAGCGGTGTTGAATGGATCGCAGACATTAAGTGTGTGATTAACCCTACTATCGAGCTGGACAGTCGCATCGATAAAATTCGCGCAATAAAAAGCCCTCTGTAAACAGAGGGCTTTTACATACTACCGGTTCAGAAACCGCTAAACGGGAGGAATATTATTCCCACTCAATCGTAGCTGGCGGCTTACCGCTGATGTCATACACCACGCGGGAAATACCGTTAACTTCGTTGATAATGCGGTTAGAGACGCGGCCTAAGAAGTCATACGGCAGGTGCGCCCAGTGCGCAGTCATAAAGTCGATGGTTTCAACAGCACGCAGGGAAACAACCCAGTCGTACTTACGGCCATCGCCCATGACGCCAACGGAACGTACCGGCAGGAACACGGTGAACGCCTGGCTCACTTTGTTGTACAGGTCAGCGTTGTGCAGTTCCTCAATGAAGATAGCATCCGCACGGCGCAGCAGGTCGCAGTACTCTTTCTTCACTTCGCCCAGCACGCGTACGCCCAGACCCGGCCCCGGGAATGGGTGACGGTACAGCATGTCGTACGGCAGACCCAGCTCCAGACCAATCTTACGCACTTCGTCTTTGAACAGCTCACGCAGCGGTTCAACCAGACCCATCTTCATCTCTTTCGGCAAACCGCCCACGTTGTGGTGAGATTTGATGACGTGCGCTTTACCAGTGGCAGAAGCCGCGGATTCGATCACGTCCGGATAGATGGTTCCCTGCGCCAGCCACTTAACGTCTTCCAGCTTCAGCGCTTCTTCATCGAAGACTTCCACGAACACGCGGCCGATGATTTTACGTTTAGCTTCCGGATCGTTCTCGCCTTTCAGCGCGTCCAGGAAACGCTTTTCACCTTCAACATGAATGATGTTCAGGCCGAAATGGTCGCCGAACATATCCATCACCTGCTGAGCTTCGTTGAGACGCAGCAGACCGTTGTCGACGAACACACAGGTCAGGTTTTTGCCAATCGCACGGTGCAGCAGCATCGCGGTGACAGAGGAGTCAACGCCGCCGGAGAGGCCGAGGATCACTTTATCAGTGCCAACCTGCTCACGAATGCGGGCAACGGCGTCATCAATAATTTTTGCCGGGGTCCACAGCGCTTCACACTGGCAGATGTCGCGCACAAAACGCTCCAGCATGCGCATCCCCTGACGGGTGTGGGTAACTTCCGGGTGGAACTGCACGCCGTAGAAACGTTTTTCCTCGTGCGCCATGATGGCGAACGGGCAGTTGTCGGTGCTGGCAACGGTCACGAAACCTTCCGGAATAGCGGTCACTTTGTCGCCGTGGCTCATCCACACGTCCAGCAGTGGTTTGCCGTCTGCGGTCAGAGAGTCTTCAATACCGCGGATCAGCGCGCTGTCGGTCTGAACTTCAACCTGCGCATAGCCGAATTCACGTTCGTTAGAACCTTCAACATGGCCACCGAGCTGCATTGCCATAGTCTGCATGCCGTAGCACACGCCGAACACAGGCACGCCCGCTGTGAAAACGTATTCCGGCGCACGCGGGCTGTTTTCTTCAGTGGTGCTTTCCGGACCACCGGAAAGAATGATACCGCTTGGGTTGAATTCGCGAATTTGTGCTTCCGTAACATCCCACGCCCACAGTTCACAATAGACGCCCAGTTCACGTACGCGACGAGCAACCAGCTGAGTGTACTGAGATCCGAAATCAAGGATGAGAATGCGATGTTTATGAATATTGTCTGTCATTGACGCTAATTCCGAGGCAAGTGAAACAAATTCGCCCGGCATATAGCCGGGCGCGGAAACTTATCAGGAGCCCATGCGGTAGTTAGGGGACTCTTTGGTGATGGTCACATCGTGAACGTGACTTTCCTGAATACCCGCACCGCTGATACGTACAAACTCTGCTTTTGTTCGCAGCGCGTCGATAGTACCACAGCCGGTCAGACCCATACAGGAGCGCAGGCCACCCATCTGCTGGTGAATGATCTCTTTCAGGCGACCTTTATACGCAACGCGACCTTCGATACCTTCCGGGACCAGTTTGTCAGCGGCGTTATCGCTCTGGAAGTAACGGTCGGAAGAACCTTTGGACATCGCGCCCAGAGAGCCCATACCACGGTATGATTTGTAAGAACGACCCTGATACAGTTCGATTTCGCCCGGAGATTCTTCAGTCCCCGCCAGCATAGAGCCAACCATCACTGCAGAAGCACCCGCAGCGATCGCTTTTGCGATGTCGCCGGAAAAACGAATACCGCCATCGGCAATAACCGGGATACCAGTGCCTTCCAGCGCTTCAACAGCGTCAGAAACGGCGGTGATCTGCGGTACACCTACGCCGGTAACGATACGGGTAGTACAGATGGAGCCTGGGCCGATACCGACTTTAACAGCGCTGCAGCCGGCTTCCGCCAGCGCGCGAGCGCCTGCACCAGTCGCAACGTTCCCCCCGATGATCTGCAGATCCGGGTATTTAGCACGAGTTTCACGGATACGCTGCAGTACGCCTTCTGAGTGACCGTGAGAGGAGTCAATCAGCAGAACATCCACGCCAGCGGCAACCAGCGCGTCAACACGCTCTTCGTTACCCGCACCTGCGCCTACAGCAGCCCCAACGCGCAGACGACCATGCTCGTCTTTACAGGCGTTAGGTTTACGTTCCGCTTTCTGGAAATCTTTAACGGTGATCATGCCGAGCAGATGGAAGCTGTCGTCAACAACCAGCGCTTTTTCGACGCGTTTTTCGTGCATTTTGGCAAAGACAACATCGCGTGCTTCGCCTTCACGAACGGTCACCAGACGCTCTTTCGGCGTCATGTAGACGCTAACCGGCTGATTCAGATCAGTCACAAACCGTACGTCACGACCGGTGATGATGCCGACCAGTTCGTTATCTTCAGTCACTACCGGGTAGCCTGCGAAACCGTTACGCTCGGTCAGTTCTTTTACTTCGCGCAGAGTGGTGGTTGGCAGTACGGTTTGTGGGTCGGTCACGACGCCAGATTCGTGTTTCTTCACGCGACGAACTTCTTCCGCCTGGCGCTCAATAGACATGTTTTTGTGGATAAAACCGATGCCGCCTTCCTGAGCCAGGGCAATTGCCAGGCGCGCTTCCGTCACGGTGTCCATTGCTGCGGAGAGCATAGGAATGTTCAGGCGAATGGTTTTCGTCAACTGGGTGCTGAGATCAGCAGTATTCGGCAGAACGGTAGAATGAGCGGGAACGAGGAGGACGTCGTCAAACGTCAGGGCTTCTTTTGCGATACGTAGCATGGGCAATATCTCACCTGGGAGGTTATTAAATATTGCCGCGGCATTATACAGAGCGTAACCGATTGCATCCACACTTTTTTGCAAAAAAACCTTGCGCTCCTCTGTGAGCATGTTACTTTCGACTGAATAACTTGCTGATTTAGAATTTGATCCCGCTCACATGTTATCCTCTCAGACCACCTCAATTTTTACCGTAAGCCGCCTGAATCAGACGGTTCGTTTGCTGCTTGAACAGGAAATGGGACAAGTGTGGATCAGCGGTGAAATTTCGAATTTCACGCAGCCGTCCTCCGGTCACTGGTATTTCACGCTCAAAGATGACACCGCTCAGGTACGCTGCGCGATGTTTCGCAACAGCAATCGCCGGGTAACGTTCCGACCACAGCACGGTCAGCAGGTACTGGTACGCGCCAACATTACATTGTACGAGCCGCGCGGCGACTATCAGATAATTGTTGAGAGCATGCAGCCAGCGGGCGAAGGTTTGCTGCAGCAAAAATATGAGCAACTCAAGGCCAAACTGCAGGCTGAAGGGCTATTCGATCAGCAGTTCAAAAAAACGCTGCCCTCACCGGCCCACTGCGTCGGGGTAATCACCTCTAAAACCGGCGCCGCGCTGCACGATATTCTCCACGTCCTGAAGCGTCGCGACCCTTCCCTGCCCGTTATTATCTACCCGACCGCAGTCCAGGGCGATGATGCGCCAGGGCAGATCGTTCGGGCCATTGAACTGGCGAACGCGCGGGGCGAGTGCGATGTGCTGCTCGTCGGGCGCGGCGGCGGCTCGCTGGAAGATTTGTGGAGCTTTAACGACGAACGTGTAGCACGGGCGATCTTTGCCAGCCGCATTCCAGTTGTCAGCGCCGTCGGCCATGAAACCGATGTCACTATTGCCGATTTTATTGCAGATTTACGGGCACCTACGCCGTCGGCGGCAGCAGAAATTGTCAGCCGTAATCAGCTTGAACTGCTGCGTCAAATACAGCATGGTCAGCAGCGTCTGGAGATGGCGATGGACTACTACCTCGCCAATCGTACTCGTCGGTTTACCCAGCTTCATCACCGCTTGCAACAGCAGCATCCGCAACTGCGTCTGGCCCGTCAGCAGACCGTGCTGGAACGACTGCGTCAGAGAATGAACTTCGCACTTGAGAATAAGATTAAACAGGCAAATCAGCGTCAGCAGCGCATGCTGCAGCGTCTGAATCAGCAAAACCCGCAGCCGCGTATTTACCGTGCGCAAACACGCATTCAGCAACTGGAATACCGCCTGGCGGAAAATATCCGTGCGCGTTTAAGCGAACAGCGCGAGCGTTTTGGCAACGCGGTTACCCATCTTGAGGCAGTCAGCCCACTGGCCACGCTGGCGCGCGGTTATAGCGTGACGACCGCAAAAGAGGGTGAAGTGCTGAAACAGACTAAACAGGTTACAGCAGGTGATGTGCTCACCACCCGCCTGTCTGACGGATGGGTGGAAAGCGAAGTGAGAGCTGTCACGAAGACAAAGAAAACGCGCAGGAAAAAACAGGATTAAAGCGGCACAAACGCCACGCGTTTCTTCGAGATAAGGCCATGACCGTTCTGGCAGAAATAATCCACCGCACCACAGGCTTTAAGCACCTGCAGTGGCTGATTGCACTCCGGGCAGTGCGCTTCTAACTGAATATCTTTATTACAGTTATCACAGTGCGCCATACCGTTTTGCGGCTCCAGCTCTGCATGACAATCCGGGCAAATAATAGACATAGCGACTCCAGTACAGGGATCCATTACTGCGCTGAGTTTAACACGATGCGTTTAATGCCGCCCGCGTAACTGCTGCTGTAACGTTAACAGGCACTCCACTTCCTCCAGCCTGCGCTGCGTCGTGCGGCTCACTTCCTGTGGACTGCGTTCAAACAGACTTTGCGCGCCCAGAATATGCTCCGCCAGACAATGGGCATATACGCTACCAGGCAGACTCCAGCGTTGTACAACATCACCGTCAATCAATTCGAGCACATCCTCGACACCACGGCGATCATGGCTAATGACACGACCATCGCGCAGACAAAGGCGCAGGCCTTTTTGTCCGCCAGCCGGCCCCGCGTATTTATTCAGCCAGATATCCAGCGGAATGCCGCTAATCTGTCCCTGCAGATGCGCCTCTCCTTCTGCTGTGGTCAGGTCGCCCTCTACAATATTACGTCCCAGACGGTCTTTAGCGCTTTTCACCTGCAAGGTCATACTGTCATTACCGCCCAGGTAACGCACTGTTTCACGCAGCATTGCCAGTACATGTGCGCCAATGTCCAGAATCACACCGTCCGGATGACGAAGCTCACGGGTATCCGGCTCACCGGTGGCAAAGTTTAGCGCAATAGGTTCTCCAACAGCGTTAAACCCGCTCGGTTCCTGCAAAAAACCGTCGATTTTAGCAATGTGTGAAAAGTGAGAGACAAGTGCCTGTTGCGGATTATCGCCTTGCCACTGCGCTCCGAGTTTGCCCAACGCCAGCTGCATTGCGCCATTGCGTGCCATCCAATGGTCGAGTGCCAGCACGCGGTTGGCAGCATCCGGTTGAGCCAGCAGCGTTTTCAGTTTTTCAATTTGGGAAAGCGTGGCGACAATAGGCTTTTCGACCACGATACGAGCGATGGGAGCCGCCAGCGCCTGTTCAAGCACATCAAGGTGATGCAGGGATGCGGTGGTAATAAACAGGGTATCAAGCGGCATTGCAAGAAGTTCAGCGAGCGACGCACAGCGTGTCACGTCTGCGGGCTGCTTTGCGGATTGAACATCAAATCCCACACAGCGTAGTGCATCACCGAACATATTACGTAATGCGGGCAAGTATGCCGTTTCAACGACTGCACCAAGCCCAACAAATCCTAACAGCATGCTCTTACCTCGTTAATTGAATAGCCGGGACATAACGTCTGCCCCGGCACAATCGAGGTGTTATCAGGCGCTAGTTGCCGGTTTTGTTTGCGTATTCTCCAGCATGCGACGAATCGGAACAATGAGGATGATCAGTACCGCAGCGCAGATCAGCAGCGCAATCGAGCAGCGTGCGAAGAGATCCGGCAGCATATCCAGTTGGTCAGCCTTCACATGACCGCCAATCAAACCTGCGGCCAGGTTGCCCAGCGCACTGGCGCAGAACCACAGGCCCATCATCTGCCCGCGCATTCTTTCCGGCGCCAGCAGCGTCATTGTCGCCAGACCGATCGGACTCAGGCACAGCTCGCCAAGCGTCAGCATCAGGATACTGCCCACCAGCCAGAATGGAGAAACGCCTGCCCCGCCGTTACTGAGAACGTTTTGCGCCGCCAGCATCATCAGACCGAAGCCTGCCGCCGCAAAGAGGATACCGATAACAAACTTGGTGATGCTACTCGGGCGAATATTCATGCTTGCCAGCTTCGGCCATGCCCAACTGAATACCGGTGCCAGCAGGATAATAAACAGCGCGTTTATCGACTGGAACCAGACCGCCGGGATTTCAAAATCACCGATCATACGGTTAGTGTAGTCGTTGGCGAACAGGTTGAACGAGGTTGGCTTCTGCTCAAACGCGGACCAGAAGAACGCGGCGGAAACCAGCAGGATAAAGCAGACCAGCAGTCTGGCACGCTCTTTACGGTTCAGACCGGCAAAGATGAACAGGTAGATAAAGTAGAGCGCAACGGAGGCTGCAATCACGTACACCAGCATGCTGGCAACCGCGACCGGATTAATTACAATCACGCCCTGCGCTATCAGCGTAACGATAACCGCCGCACCGACGGCCAGCGCCAGCAGCCACGCGCCCACACCGTTACGTTTCACTACCGGGCTATTCCAGGTGGAGTCGAGCCCCACTTCGCTGTCGTAGCGTTTCATTGATGGAACGGCAAATACACGGAAAATGATCAACGCCACCAACATCCCGATACCACCGATGCCAAAGCCCCAGTGCCAGCCGTGAGTTTTAATCAGCCAGCCGGAAATCAGCGGCGCGATAAACGACCCCATGTTGATGCCCATGTAGAACAGCGAGAAGCCGCCGTCGCGACGCGCATCGCCTTTTTTGTACAGCGTGCCAACCATGACCGAAATACAGGTCTTAAACAGACCGGAGCCGAGCACAATAAACATCAGACCAATAAAGAACAGGTTGTTCCCCATAATGGCGGAGAGCGCAATTGACAGATGGCCGAGGGCAATCAGGATGGAACCGTACCACACCGCTTTCTGTTGGCCGAGCCAGTTATCCGCCAGCCAGCCACCCGGCAGCGCAGCGAGGTACATCGTACCGGCAAAGATACCCACAATCGCCGAGGCATTTTCACGTGCCAGCCCCATGCCGCCGTCATAAACGGTAGCAGCCATAAACAGGATCAGTAACGGGCGAATGCCATAAAACGAGAAGCGCTCCCACATCTCTGTGAAGAACAGCGAGCCGAGCGGATAAGGATGGCCGAAGAAAGTTCGGCTTTCTTTTTGATTAACAGAGGATTGCATAATTCTCCCGAAAGTTATGTCGTCGTGTGTGTAAACACCGCGATGTACGCCAGCCAGTTACGTATCTGACCGATTTTTTACATGCGGCGAAAATTTATTTAACCATTTGATAACCTAAGGCTAGTTTTGTCTAGTACCAGCCCCCGGACTTTAAGACGAAAACTCGACAAATGTCTACTTTCTTAGATTTAAACTTGGTAAAAAATGAATAGTGATTGACATCGCACGGGCTGAGGCTGGCGATGGAACTTCGAAAAAAAACCCGCGACAAGCACGGGTTTTTATCAGCATCAGCAACGGTTACTTGCTTTTTTTGATGTGTTTTATCAAACGCTTACGTTTACGCATCTGCGTCGGCGTCAGCGTATTGCGTTTGTTCGCAAACGGGTTTTCCCCTTCTTTGAACTGAATGCGGATCGGCGTCCCCATTACATCCAAAGACTTACGGAAATAGTTCATCAGATAACGCTTGTAGGAATCTGGCAGGTCTTTAACCTGGTTGCCGTGAATCACCACGATTGGTGGGTTATAACCACCGGCGTGGGCATATTTCAGCTTCACACGACGACCACGCACCAGCGGCGGCTGATGATCTTCTGCCGCCATAGTCATAATGCGCGTCAGCATCGCGGTGCTGACGCGACGGGTGGAGCTGTCATACGCTTCGCGGACCGATTCAAACAGATTACCCACGCCGCTGCCGTGCAGCGCAGAGATGAAGTGTACACGCGCAAAATCAATAAAGCCCAGACGGAAGTCCAAAGTCTCTTTGACCTGCTCTTTCACTTCCTGCGTCAGGCCATCCCACTTGTTGACCACAATAACAAGTGAACGCCCACTATTGAGGATAAAGCCCAGCAGCGACAGGTCCTGATCGGAAATACCTTCGCGCGCATCAATCACCAGCATCACCACGTTGGCATCTTCAATCGCCTGCAGCGTTTTGATAACTGAGAATTTTTCTACTGCTTCGGTAATTTTGCCGCGCTTACGCACGCCCGCGGTATCGATGAGCACATATTCGCGCTCATCGCGTTGCATCGGGATATAAATACTGTCACGCGTGGTCCCCGGCATGTCGTAAACCACTACGCGGTCTTCGCCGAGAATACGGTTAGTAAGCGTGGACTTACCTACGTTCGGGCGACCAACAATCGCCAGTTTGATCGGCAGGTCCTGCGGATTGAAGTCATCTTCAGGCTCTTCTTCGCCGTTCTCTTCGGCTTCCAGTTGCGCCCAATATTCTGCATCTTCATCCACTTCTTCCTGAGGAGCAACGTCATCCATCCACGGCAGCAGAACATGCTCCAGCAGGCTGAGAACGCCACGACCATGGGATGCCGCGATCGGATAAATTTCACCCAGACCCAGCGAGTAGAAATCGACGACCGCCTGATCAGGATCGAGTCCGTCAGTTTTGTTGGCTACCAGGAACGTCGGTTTCTGGCGCGAACGCAGATGTTTCGCAATGGCTTCATCCGCAGGCATCAGGCCAGCACGCGCATCTACCATGAACAGCACAACGTCCGCTTCTTCGATCGCCAACAGCGACTGTTCCGCCATGCGGGTTTCTACACCGTCTTCGGTGCCATCAATACCGCCGGTATCAATACAGATAAACTCGCGGCCTTCAATTTCCGCACGACCGTACTTACGGTCACGAGTCAGACCCGGGAAATCCGCAACCAGCGCATCTCGGGTGCGAGTTAGACGGTTAAATAACGTGGATTTGCCAACGTTAGGGCGCCCGACAAGCGCGACCACAGGTACCATGTTTAAAGCCTCATTTAATAAATCATCAGACAACGGGCATATTTTTTGCGCCGTTGTTAAAAACAGTAAAACGGCCCCTGCACCAGGAGCCGTTTTTCAAAGTGAGCGGCCGGGACGATTAACGCGTAATAGAGTACAGCGTACCGTCTTTCGCCTGGATCAGCAGTTTACCATCAGCAGAGACCGGCTCGGTCAGGAAACCAGAGCTGTCAACTTTCTGCTGGGCGACAAAGCGGCCATCGTCAACGTTAATCCAGTGCAGGTAGCCTTCGCTATCACCCACGACCAGATTGCCGTTATACAATACCGGGGACGTCAGCAGACGGTGCAGCAGATCGCTTTGCGTCCACAGCGTCACGCCGCCATCGGTGGTTAGCGCCAGTACACGGTCGTTCTGGTCAACCAGGTAGATACGGTTACCGTCGACGATGAAATCATTCACTGAGCCCAGTTCACGTTTCCACATGATCTGGCCGCTGCGCAGATCCAGCGCCGTCAGGTTACCATTATAAGCCAGCGCGTAGACAACGCCATTGACGATAACCGGCGTGGTATCAACGTCGCTCAGACGATCGATTTCCGTTGGACCTGTCGCCTGAGAAATACGCTGCTGCCAAATCATCTGGCCCTGCTGCATCAGCACGGCGCTTACGCGGCCGTTATCACCGCCAACGATAGCTGCGCCAAAGGCGGTCGCTGGGGCAGATTCGCCGCGCAGAGACAGAGAAGGCATGTCGAGGTTAACGGTCCATTTGATGGCGCCGTCTGCTTCGTTCAAGGCCTGCAACTGACCGTTACTGGTGTGAATTAATACCACGCCATCGCTCACAACAGGACGAGACAGCGCTTCACCGGCAACTTTCGTCTGCCATGCGGTGGTACCATCGCTGGTGTTCAGCGCATAAACCTGCGCTTTTTCGCTGCCAATGTAAACATGGCCACCGGACACGGTTACACCGCCAGAAAGCTGTGCAGATGCGCGGGAGAACCAGCCGTCTTTCTCACCCAGATTAACAGACCAGACTTCTTTGCCGTCGTCCGCATTTAACGCCTTAACGACGCCGGCGCGATCGGCTGCATAGACAACGTTATCCGCCAGCGCAGGATGAAGATTGGAATAGAAATCACCAATACCGTTACCTACAGAGGTGCTCCAGTCCGTAGACGGAGTAAACTGGTTTTCAACCACCGGTAATGGGGACATCTTAACGACATCTTCTTCGCCACTAAACAGTGAACAGCCGCTCAATAGGGTAACGGAAAGCAGCCCTGGCAGAAGTAATTTACGCAATTGCATCGGGTCCCTCTCAGATGGACAAATTATTGATTTTCATCTGCATCATTTCGCTCAGAGCAGGAGAGGCATCGCTTTTCACGCCCGCTTCCCATGCGCTACGCGCACCTTGTTTATCGCCTTTGCTCAGCAATGCTTCACCGCGCAGGTCGGCAACAATGGCCGTCCACCCTTCACCTTTAATGGTGTCGAGTGTTTTCAGCGCGGTATCAGCCTGTTTAAGCTGAACCTGAACACGAGCCAGACGCAGATTAATCACCGCTTTGAGATTCTCATCGCTGGTCGCTGCTAAGCCTTGTTGCAGCTGGCTTGCGGCTTTCTCAAGTTCATTTTGGTCAACAAACTGCTGCGCCAGTTCCAGTGAAGCTAACGCGCCGTAGGTATTTTTGTTTTCTGCGGCAAATTTCTCTGCAGCAGGAAGACTATCCGGTTTACCCGCGCTAACCGCAGTCACCGTATTTTGATATGCCAGAGAAGCAGAGCGTGCGGACTCCGTCTGATGGCTGGTCCAGTAACGCCAGCCAACCAGCGCGCCAACCCCTAAAATGACCCCAACAGCCAGCGCTTTGCCGTTTTCAGCAAAGAAGCGTTTTACTGCATCAATCTGGTCGTTTTCGTTCTCGTAAATTTCCACGCTGTCCTTCTCCTTAGCCCAGTAGAGTGCGCAAATGCGCGGCAACGCTATCCTGCGCTACTGCCGTTTGCTCACCAGAGCGCAAATCCTTCACTACAACAGTACCGTCAGCCACTTCGGACTCGCCCAGTACCAGTGCAACGCGGGCGCCCCACTTGTCGGCGCGGGCGAACTGTTTCTTAAAGTTGCCGCCACCGTGGTTTGTCATCAGTTTCACACCAGGAACTTCATCGCGCAGACGTTCTGCAAGCCGCATTGCAACCGACTGCGTATCCGCCCCCGAAGCGACCAGGTATATATCGACAACAGGATCTGCGTTAAATTCCGGATTAACTGCCTGAACTAACAAAACAAGTCGTTCCAGACCCATGGCAAAGCCCACGGCCGGCGTTGCGCGACCGCCAAGTTGCTCTACCAGACCGTCGTAACGCCCACCGGCACACACGGTACCCTGAGAGCCCAGGCTGCTGGTAACCCACTCAAATACGGTGCGGTTGTAATAATCAAGACCACGAACCAGACGCTGATTGACGGTGTAGGCAATACCTGCGGATTCCAGCAGTTTGCACAGGCCCGCAAAGTGCTCGCGAGAGTCGTCATCAAGATAGTCACCCAGTGCAGGTGCGTCGTTGAGCAGCGCCTGTACTTCCGGGTTTTTGGAGTCGAGAACGCGCAGCGGGTTAGTGTACATACGGCGCTTGCAGTCTTCGTCCAGTTTCTCTTTGTGCTGTTCCAGGTAGGCGACCAGCGCATCACGGTAGTTAGCGCGGGCTTCAAGCGAACCAATTGAGTTCAGCTCAAGGCTGACATGCTGAGAAATACCCAGCGCGCGCCACCAGCGAGCGGTCAGCATAATCAGTTCAGCATCGATGTCCGGGCCTTGCAGGCCAAACACTTCGACACCCAGCTGATGGAATTGACGATAGCGCCCTTTTTGCGGACGTTCGTGGCGGAACATCGGCCCGATATACCACAGACGCTGTTCCTGATTGTACAGGAGACCATGTTCGATGCCGGCGCGTACGCAGCCCGCAGTCCCTTCAGGACGCAACGTCAGGCTGTCGCCATTACGGTCCTCAAAGGTATACATCTCTTTTTCAACCACGTCGGTGACTTCACCGATCGCGCGTTTGAATAACGGGGTCTGCTCTACAATCGGCAAGCGGATTTCACTGTAACCGTAGCTGCCGAGCACGTTTTTGAGAGTGCCTTCAATGCGCTGCCAGATGGCGGTTTCGCCAGGCAGATAATCGTTCATGCCGCGAATGGCTTGAATGTTTTTTGCCACGTTTATTCTCTTTATGAATATAAAAATGAACCCTCAGCGCTAACCCGAACAATGCGGGCGCCATGCGGGTTCAATCATACACGGGAAGCACGCCGCTTCCCATCACGTTGTTATTTTTCAAGCTGCTGCACGTCAATACGACGCGCTTCGTCCAGGATACTCGCTTTGGCGCGAATGCGGGCTTCAAGCTGCGTAATCATATCGTCGTTATCGAGTCGATCCTTACGCACGCCGTCTTCATACAGACCGCTTTTCTTGTTACCGCCCGTGACGCCCAGCGTAGAAACCAGCGCTTCGCCAGGACCGTTCACCACGCAGCCGATGATCGAAACATCCATTGGCGTAATGATATCTTCCAGACGTTGTTCCAGCGCGTTCACCGTACCGATAACGTCGAACTCCTGACGCGAGCAGGTTGGGCAGGCGATAAAGTTGATCCCGCGCGCACGAATGCGCAGCGATTTCAGGATATCGAAGCCAACTTTGATCTCTTCCACCGGATCCGCCGCCAGAGAGACACGCAGCGTATCGCCGATCCCTTCGGACAACAGCAATCCTAAACCGATCGCTGATTTTACCGCCCCGCTGCGTGCGCCACCGGCTTCGGTGATCCCCAAATGCAGCGGTTGATCGATCTGTTTCGCCAGCAGGCGATAGGATTCTACGGCGAGGAAAACGTCAGACGCTTTAACGCTGACTTTGAATTGATCGAAGTTCAGACGATCGAGGTGATCCACATGGCGCATAGCGGATTCCAGCAGCGCCTGCGGCGTCGGTTCACCGTATTTTTCCTGCAGATCTTTTTCCAGCGATCCGGCGTTGACGCCGATACGGATAGGAATATTTTTATCACGAGCGCAGTCCACTACCATGCGAATACGCTCTTCATTACCGATATTGCCTGGGTTGATACGCAGGCAATCGACGCCGTATTCCGCCACCTTCAGCGCGATACGATAGTCGAAGTGAATATCGGCAACCAGCGGGACATTAACCTGCTGTTTGATAAGCTTGAACGCTTCTGCTGCATCCATTGTCGGTACAGAGACACGAACAATATCTGCGCCGACGCGTTCCAGCGCTTTGATCTGATTAACCGTCGCTTCCACATCTGTGGTACGCGTATTGGTCATAGACTGTACGGCGATGGGCGCGCCATCGCCGATCGGCACGTTCCCAACGTAAATGCGTGTCGATTTTCTACGTTGAATTGGAGCCTGGTTATGCATTAAAAAATCTCCCGCATTGCCGTCTGTTACTGAGCCGGTGATTGTTCGGCATTAACGGTCAGACGCGCAACCTGGTTAGTTCTGATAAAACGACTCAGATCGACAGGTTTACCCTGGAACTGAATCTGCACTGCCGCCGGAGCGCCAATTTTCAGTTTGTACGGCGCCTGACCCGTCAGATTCAGATTGCCGTCCTTACGCTGCATACCACTGAACAGTTTTTTTCCGGTCGCATCGGTCACTTCCAGCCAGCAATCGGCGGTAAAGTTCATTACCAGTGCGTTAGAATCGGCTGCTGGAGTAGTGACACCCGCCTGGTCAGTCGGCAGCGGCGCCGCGGTAGCTGGCGCTGCAGTTGCGGTATCGACGTTAGCCTGAGAAGGTGCCACAACGGCATTCTGCTGCGCATCAGCGGCAGGTGCCGGGGTTGCAGCAACATCTGGCGTAGGCGCTGCGTCCGCCACCGCGCCATCGTCTGGAGCCGGGGTAGTATCCTGGCCCGCTGCGGCGCTGGTATCTAACGGTACGTTCTGCGCACCATCTTTACCGGCATTCAGCTCAGCGGAGGATTGATCGGCCATGGTGGTGATCTCTTCCTGCTGCGCCTTATGGTTCTGCCACCACCAGGCTCCCGTCAGTCCGACAACGACAAACAGCACCAGCCAGGTAAAGGTCATTAACCAGCCGTCACGTTTCTTACGACGCTTACCGAGCGAGAAGCTCTGCATCGGTGCGACTTTGGCTGGGCGAATCGGAGCCTGTTTTTCCAGCCCTGGCAACAGTTCTTCTTCAGGAATATGCACCAGACGCGCATAAGAACGGATATACCCGCGCAGGAATGTTGAAGCGAGATCGGCTGGCGCCTTATCTTCTTCAATATCACGTACCGTGGAGACCTTCAGGCAAAGTCGCTCCGCGACTGCCTGCTGGCTGAATCCGAGTTGTTCACGGGCATTGCGCAGACGAACGCCGGTGGATAGTGCTTCATTTTTGTCGTGCGTGGCTTCAGTATTCATTCGCTACAGCTGCGTAAATTTGGGTTCTGATGCCGGCGAGCCACAATGCTCACCCACACCGCGAAACATCTGGTCAGTTAACCTTCGTCAGACAGTATAAAACGGTCAGACTATCAAAGACAAAACAACGTAAACCTGAGGGCTAAAGGCTTGTTGCGCCGCTACATACTGCCTTAAAGTCGACAAAAACGCACCGTTATTATTGACCTGACGACAACAACAAAAAACCTCATTTGGCTTACGTTGCACTACGGTACATGAATTATACCGTAGTGCACTCAACATCAAACGGTCTTGATATCGATAGCGTCGCCCTGCATACGCTTACGCAGAGTACGCTTGGTACGGTCGATAACGTCACCCGCCAGCTGACCGCAGGCTGCATCGATGTCATCGCCACGTGTTTTACGCACGATGGTAGTGAAACCATAGCTCATCAACACTTTGGAGAAACGATCGATACGGCTGTTAGAGCTACGGCCATACGGCGCGCCAGGGAACGGGTTCCACGGGATCAGGTTAATCTTACACGGCGTATCTTTCAGTAGCTCTGCCAACTGATGCGCGTGTTCAGTACCATCATTGATGTGATCTAACATCACATACTCAATGGTCACACGGCCCTGGTTAGCGTTGGACTTCTCCAGATAACGACGAACCGCGCCGAGGAATGTTTCGATATTGTACTTTTTGTTGATAGGTACAATTTCGTCACGAATTTCATCGTTCGGCGCATGCAGAGAAATCGCCAGCGCGACATCAATCATATCGCCCAGCTTATCCAGCGCAGGGACAACGCCTGAGGTGGAGAGCGTGACGCGACGCTTTGACAGCCCAAAACCGAAGTCATCCAGCATGATTTCCATCGCTGGCACCACGTTGGTCAGGTTGAGCAGCGGCTCGCCCATCCCCATCATCACCACGTTAGTGATAGGACGCACGCCCGTTGCTTTCACCGCACCGACGATTTTCGCCGCACGCCAGACCTGACCAATGATTTCCGACACCCGCAGGTTACGGTTAAAGCCCTGTTGCGCCGTAGAGCAGAATTTACACTCTAATGCACAACCGACCTGTGAAGAAACACACAGGGTCGCGCGATCTTCTTCCGGGATATACACGGTTTCTACGCGCTGATCGCCAACCGCGATGGCCCATTTGATCGTACCGTCAGAAGAACGCTGCTCTTCCACCACTTCCGGGGCGCGAATTTCAGCCACTTCTTTCAGCTTGTTACGCAGCACCTTATTGATGTCAGTCATGTCATCAAAGTTGTCGCTGCAATAGTGGTACATCCACTTCATGACCTGATCGGCACGAAACGGTTTTTCACCCATATCTTTGAAGAATTCGCGCATTTGCTGACGGTTCAGATCCAGCAGGTTGATTTTTCCATTTTTATTTGGAACCGCAGGAATGACGACTTCAGAGGTGTTAACTAATTCAGACATAATTTTTTCCGGCCTCGTTGTTACACGTTGTGGCCCGTGGAGGGTTAAAAAGAAACGCCCCGGCAAGCGTTCTGCTCTTCCGGGGCGTTGCATTGTACAAAGTCTGGCGCAGGTATGCCACGTTTGCACGAAGCATTAGCGAAAATAATATGTAAATCGCTAATTCCTCTCCAAAGGATTTCGCATCGCAGGAAAGCGGCACGTTCGAGCCTCCCCGAAAGCATAGAAAACGATGCGATGTGAAAGACGCAGGAGATTAGCGCGTGCGCGGGCAAACCTCGCCTTCACCGAAGAAATAGGCGATTTCACGCGCGGCAGATTCAACGGAGTCGGAACCGTGAGTACCGTTCTCAGTGAAGCTATCAGCGTAGTCTGCACGCAGAGTACCCGCCAGCGCATTCGCCGGGTTGGTTGCACCCAGCAGATCACGGTGACGCTGTACGGCATTTTCGCTTTCCAGAACAGAAACAACGATCGGACCGGAGGTCATGAATTCAACCAGACCGTCAAAGAACGGCTTACCATCATGCTCAGCATAGAAGCCACGCGCCTGCTCAACGGTCAGGTGCAGCATTTTAGTACCGACAATTTTGAACCCTGCTGCTTCAAAGCGCGCAAAGATGCTCCCAATAACGTTTTTTGCCACCGCGTTTGGTTTGATGATGGAAAAAGTACGTTCAATAGCCATGATTACCTCTGAAAAAGATGTTTTGTTGTTGTTTACCTGGCGCGGATTATAAAGAGCATCCCGGCAATTGACTATTGACGAAGATAACATTTCTTTAAAATAAGATGAATTTTAGCAACAAAAGTCACCTGGTGGTCTACTGCAACGAAAATCTCACCGTCGCCACCTGTCCGGCGTCATCCATCACCAGCAGTTGATAATCCCCTTTGGTCGCCAGCCGTAGCGTAAGACGGCGTCCGCGTTCATCCAGCCGTTCACCGTTAAGAAACCACCAGCGATCGCCAGTCCCACCGCTGGTTTGTACTGGCAATGAGGCCAGCGCAGAACCGGGTAAACGCTTCACGATCGCGCCATCACGAACCCCTGTCAACTGCAACGGCAGCGAAGCATCCTGCCCCAGCGGCGGACACGTGGCAGAAACCGGCGGTAATCTCGCCCCACGGCGCTCTGACTCCGGCAGCCATGGCTCCAGCGGTAAAGGCCAGACGATTAACGTTTGTTCGCGCGCCTGCGGGCAATCCGCCGCCACACGTTTGCCTTCATCATCCAGCCAGACGGGGAAACGAATGCCACTCACGCCCTCCTGTTCGGGCAATAACAACGTGGGCGGCTGGCTGCCGTCCAGCAGCCAGGTTGCCAGACGGCGTCGACAGTTACTGTCTCCGGGCGCAAGTGACTGCCCGCCCGGCCAGCACACTACGCCGCGGCTAACGGATTCAGGGCGCGGATCCTCCGGCTGATTTGTCCCGCGAGAGAGCAAAAGATTGTTGACCTGATTGAGCAGCGGCACGGCGCTGGCAAAACCAAACTGGCCCACCACCGGCGTACCGTCGGGTCTGCCGGTCCAGATCCCCATCACATAACGGGCGTTAACGCCAATCGCCCACGCATCGCGATAGCCATAACTGGTACCCGTTTTCCACGCCAGCGGAACCACTCTGCTCAGCGCGTTATCCGGCAGCGGTTGCGCTTCGTCAGCCATAATGCGGCGAATAATCCACGCCGCGCCTACCGACATCAACGGACGCTCCAGCAGTGGATCGTCTGGCTGCAGGCGCAGTTTTCCCGCTTTTCCCTGACGGGCAAAGGCACTGTACGCCGCCGCCATGTCTTCCAGTCTGGCCCCTGCCCCGCCCAAAATCAGCGACAGATTCGGTGCGGCACCAGCGGGCAGATACAGCGGTAAGCCAACGTTACGTAACGATGCGGCAAAACGCTTCGGGCCATAGGCTTCAAGTACCTGCACGGCGGGTAAATTCAGCGAGCGCACCAGCGCTTCGCTCATACTGACCGGGCCATGAAAACCACTGTCAAAATTCCCTGGTCGATAATCTCCGGTTCGACGCGGCACATCCTGCAACAATGAAGCAGGATGAATTAATCCGTCATCCAGCGCCAGACCATAGATAAACGGCTTCAGCACCGAGCCCGGCGAGCGGATCGCATTCACCATATCCACATGGCCAAAGCGGGAGTCGTCATTCATATCTACCGACCCCACCCAGCCACGCACGCTCATATCCGTGTGATCGACCACAATCATCGCCAGCGAACTGCGCGCAGGTAAGCGGCCCTTCCAGTTTTGCGCCAGCTCTTCCAGTTGGCGCTGCAATCCGGCGTCAAGGGTGGTCACGATTTTATCGCTCCGGCTTTTTCCCAGCATCATGCGCGAGAATAACGGCGCTAACTGCGGCATTTGTCTGGGCGCCAGCCAGACCGGTTCTTCGCGTGACTCCTGCACCTGTCTGGCAGGCCAAACGCCCTGCGTCGCCATGCGCTCAAGCACTTTATTGCGCGCCGCTTCAGCGCGATCCGGCCAGCGGTCCGGGCGCAGACGGCTCGGTGCCTGCGGCAACACGGCCAGCAGCGCGGCATCGGAATAACTCAACTGTGTGGGAGATTTACCAAGGTAGGCCCAGCTCGCAGCACCCACGCCCTGCAGCGTGCCGCCAAACGGCGCACGGTTAAGATATAGCGTCAGGATGTCGCGCTTAGAAAGATGCCATTCCAGCTGCAATGCGCGCCAGAGCTGGCGGAACTTGCCGCCGAAAGTTCGCGGGTGGGGATCGAGTAATCGTGCGACCTGCATGGTGAGCGTACTGCCGCCTGAAACGACACGACCTGAGGAGAGGTCCTGCCATGCCGCGCGCAGCACTGAAAACGGATTGACGCCGGGATGTTTCCAGAACCAGCGGTCTTCGTAGTTGATTAACGCCTCAAGGTAACGGGGGGACACCTCATCAATAGTCACCGGATAACGCCAGATGCCGTCCGCGTCGGCGAAGCGCCATAGCGGCGTACCATCGTAAGCCACCACGACACGTGCCGGATCGACTTCGTGAAGCGGCAGCGGCCAGATTTTATCTGCCGCCCAAACCCCCGCTACCAGCAATAGCGCAACGGCTGCCAGCCAGAGCCAGCAGCCGCGTTTCCCCAACCCGCGCATCATTTACGGTCTGACAATCAAAAGCCCCTCTGTCGCACCGGTCGCGCGCCACTGCGGAACATACATTGACTCCACCTGCGGCACAGGAACCTGATAGGTCCCCGGCGTTACCGCCCGCGCCAGATAGACCAGCGTCACCGGCTGTCCTTCGTTGACCGCTACCGCGGCGACAAAGCGATCGTCACGGAACTCAACGTGCTGGATATCCGCCTGCTGCATCTGATTGAGCAAATTCGCTACCTCGCTGCCGCTGTCCTGCAGGCTGGCGCTGCCGTTGGCCAGATTCTGGTTTTCCAGCTCCAGGCCGGCTGGCAGTAAGTCGACCACCAGCGCATCCGGTACGTTCTGGCTGGCTTTCACCTCCAGCCAGACCAGTACCAGCTCGCCGCTGCGCAGAGAATCCAGCGCTTTGCTGTTCCCGTCGAGCCCCAGGATCTGACGCTCAATGTGCAGGACGTTGCTGGCAGGCGTCGGCGAGGTTTGCGGGTAACCACTCACATCCAGACGCAGCCACAGCGGCAGATTCCCGGTATTGGTGACGTTCAGCGTTGACAGCGCGTCAGCATCCAGATTACGCGTTTGTGATTTCTCCCCGGCTAACGCCTGTTCAGAGAGTGACGTTTGCGCCTGCCACGAGCCAGGCAAGTCCTGCAACGTACGCGCGGCAAGGAACAGCGCATTGTTTTCCTGAGTAGAGAGCCAGCGCTGCCCAAAGGCCTGTTCTGACAAAGTGTTCAGCAGCGTATTCTGCACTTCAGGTTTAAGCTTGTTCTCTTCCAACAATGCCAGCATCAGCGCGTTGTCACGTAGCTGACTGCCGTAATCCGCCATCCACTGCTGCGCATCGCGGCGTGGCGTATTCAACGCCAGCGTCAACGCTTGTTCACTGCGGTTGGCGTCGCCCATGTTTTTCAGCGCTATCCCCAGTTGCAACAGCGGTAAACCGGAAGCCGCCTGCGCACGACGCTCCCAGATCTCACGCAGCGCGCCGAGCGGGGCTTTCTGCTGACGAGCCAGCACCAGCGCGGCGTAGGCCTGTACAGCAAACCGGCTTGCTGATGCGTCGTCGGTATAGCGAATCGACATCATGCCCGGATCCTGCAAATAGCGCAGCAGCCGCTCGTTACCCCGGTTAATCACCTCTGCCGGAACGCTATAGCCCTGTTCATTCGCGCGAACGAGGAAATCCATCACATACGCGGTCAGCCAGTACTCTTCCGACCCGTTCTTATCCCACAGCGCAAAACCGCCGTTATCACGCTGCATTTGCAGTAAACGAGAGATGCCAATCTCTACTGCCGCACGGCGTTTTTCATCGCTGTCGCCCGCGATACCTAACGCCTTCAACTGCGCGGCATTGGTGTATAAGGATGGGAACAACCCGCTCGCCGTTTGCTCGAGGCAACCGTAAGGGTAAGCTTTCAGTTCACGGATATAGCGCGCCAGATTCAGCGGTGGTTTACCGCTGAACAGCAGTTGTCCCTGCATCGTCACAGGAGAGAAATTCGTCAGTTCTTCGCCCGGAATCTGCCAGGTTGCGCCCGGCTGAAGTGCGACGCCGTAATTAACAGTTTGCGCCGGGAACGCCGGTCGCACGCCAATTTTCCACTGTTTATGCTGAACAGGCAGCGTTTCACCCGGTAGATTCAGACCGCTAATTTGCGCCTGAATTTCGCCATCGCCAAAGCCCTCCCGCGCACGCACCGGAATAAACAGCGTAGTCCGTACGCCTGGCGCCAGATTCACCGGGGCGGGATCTTGCCCCATCAGCTCCAGTAAACCGCTGGCCGCGAGATTAATAATCAGCGTTTGCGGTTTGTCAGTCAGGTTGGTCACGTCCAGCGTCAGGCGCGAGGTATCCCCCCCCGCCAGAAAGCGCGGCATGTTCAGTTCAGCAATTACCGGCGCGGCGACAATCACTTTGCTTTCGCTACTGCCAAAGTCATCCGCCGTCCAGGCTTGCGCCATTACCCGCAGCTCGCCGTTGAAATCACCAATTGGTAACGTCACCGTACCTTCGCCCTGCTCGTTAAGCGTCACCGGCAGCGCCTGTTGCGCCACAATATTGACGTGATTAACCGGTGGCTTGCCGCCGCGTTTTAACTCATCGCCATCACCACCAAAGCGCAGCGCCGCCAGACGTCCTTGCCCTTCGATCACCTGGCCGTAAATATCATAAATATCCGCGCCATAGCGTTTTTGCCCGAAAAACGCCTGCCAGGGATCCGGCGTGGCGTAATCGGTAATGTTCAACACCCCGCTGTCAACGGCAGAGACCAGCACGTTAACCTGTTTTGGCACATCGCCATTTTTAACGCTGGCTTTAATCTTGACGGTCAACGACTGATTTGGACGCATTTTTGCCGGGCTTTCCAGCGCCAGCGCCAGACGACGGTTTTCATCGCCTAACGGCAAATGCAGTAAGCCGACTGCCCGCTTTGGCGTTGCCGAACGAGACTTGTCGCCAGGACGAACCACCAGCGCGCTGAGATACAAGTCATGGCGATTCCAGGTTTTATCGACCGGGATGGAGATATCAAGACCATCCGTCGGTACGTCTATCTCTTGCCACCACAGCGGGCCTTCGCTGGACTCCACCATCGCGTAACCTTTGCCAGCCGCGGGTGCGGCAATGTGTAGCTTCATGGTATCGCCGGGACGATAGCCGGGTTTATCCAGTTTCAGGGTCACGCGATCGGGACGCACTGCCCCGCTGCCGTCGCTGTTATCCTGCCAGCTATAACCAGCCCAGAAGCGCACGCTGCTCACCGCATCATTCGGAGCTTTCACTTCCAGGCGATAGGCACCCCACTCGACAGGGAAGCTGACTTTACCGGTCTCATCGGCCTTAAGATCCAGGGTCTGCTCACCCTCAACCAGATCTTTTTGATCGAACTGCGATTGCCAGCCCTCGCCTTCAGACCAGTTCCAGTAATAATCACGGCGTTCACGGATCAAACGCACCTGTAAACCGGACACCGCTTTTTTCTCGCCTTGCGCATCGGCATACACAATATCAAAAGCGGCATTGCTGTTTTCATCAACGCCAGGCTGATTGACGGTGGTATCGGTGCGGTAGTCATAAACGGCTCTCGCCGCAAACTGCGGACGAATACCTGGCAGCGTATCCGCAGGCCAGATGGCTTGTTCAACCCGACGCGTCACCGGACGGCCACCCGACTCCAGCAGGCTGGCTTGCAGAATCACCTGTAACGGAGAATGCGTCTCCTGCCATTGGCTGTTGGTAGCCACTTCGCCGCGACCGTGGTCATCCAGCGTCAACTGAACCTCATCGAGGCTGCGAGAAAGATTTTCTTCGGCAATATTACCAAACTGGAACCCCGGTAATGCCTGCACCGCTTCCCGCAGCGGGCGCAGGAAAAGCTGCCCTTGCAGAGCATTGCCGTTGGCGGGCGCGCCGTACAGGTAGTAGCCCACCACCGAGAACTTCACTTCATCAGTTGGAGCCAGCGGCATCTTATTGGCGGTGAGATTGAGCGCCATCCGCTCAGGCATGAAATCTTCGACGTGGAAATCCCACATCCGCGACTGGTTGTCGCCAGTATTGGCACGAATATGCCACATGCCGGTTGGCGCGCTGCTGTCCAGCGGCCAGCTAAAGCGATACAGACCGTTTTCCGGTTGGCTCACTACCGAGCGTAACACCTGTCCGTCGGGCTTAACGACCTCCAGCTTCACCGGCTGGTCAGGCAGCGTTTTGCCGTCGCTATCTCGCAGTAATCCGTTGAGGATCACCGTTTCGCCAGGGCGATAGAGGTCTCGGGGGCCAAACATAAAGAACTGCTTGCTGTATCCCGGCGCGCCGGCAATATCAAATTCAGCCAGATCCAACGCCGGGAGCTTCAGGTCCAGCAGCGTGGTTTGCCCGTCTTTACGGGCCAGCAATAAGGCCGCGTCTTTATCGGTTTCCAGCTTGACGTGACCCTGCGCGTCACTGGTAGCCTGCGCCAGCGTCTGCCCTTTTTCGTTGAGTAACGTGACCTCAATACCCTGCTGCGCAGCGCCGTTTTCCAGACTCTGCGTAAAGACATCCAGTTGATTGTGGTAACGGTGCGCAGAGACACCAATATCACTGAGCGTAAACAGCGTAGCAGCATTGCTGTAGTTATAGTGTCCGGCCTGATTCATCACCGCAATGTAAACGCCTGCTTGCTGCAACGGCTTGATATCGCTCAGTGGCAGTAGCAGCTTCTCTCGGGTGTTACGCTCAGGATTGAGGTCAAAGCGTCCGGTATAAACCAGCTCCGCCATTTTCAGCAGATTGTCTGACTCCCAGTTTGACAACGAATTACGGTATTCCCACTGGCTGACAAACGCACCGAGCGACTCAGGCTTCACGCGAAAGAAGTTCACATCCACGCTATTAACGTTAAGGGCCATCACCGGTAACCCTTCAATCACTTTTCCCGGCAGCAGCGAGCCGCGACTAGCGAACCCTACGCTTGGCTGGACGTCGCGGGTGGTAATGTTTTTTTCATAATCGATAGCGAACGTCGCTTTATTCAGCGCCAGCAAATCACGCTCAATGGTAACCACCAGTTCCCGGTTAGGTTCGAGATGGCGTAAGCGTAGCTCTTTTAGATTTGGCGCCAGCTCCCAGGCACCATCCACTTTGCCGCTTTTTTTATCAACAACGTGCACTACGCGAGAAAAATCTTGTTCCGGATCGAGGGGAATGGAAAAGGTCAAAACAAGCGTTGCCGCGCCGTCGAGTTGGACCTCGGAGGCATCAAGCAACGTCAGCGACTTGCCCTGGCTTTGCTGAATCAGCTTTTGTAATTGGGCCTTATCTTTTGCTGGCGCAGTCTGCGGTGCAGGCGCATCAGGCTTCGCAGCCGTCGGTGATTTTTCGTTATTATTATCGCACCCAACCAGTGCCAGCATCAGCATACAGGCCGCTACGCGTAAATGTTTCATTTTTCATCCCTGGCCGTAGTGGCCCGTTAGCTACGTAGAACAACTATTATGCGTCAGATTTTCGGCTGTGGAAGCCAGTAACTGTTCCAGGTTGTCCTATTTTTTCGTGATTAATGTGGATTCGCCTGACAAATCAGCCTCTTTTACTTGTCGCATTGCACTAAACATCCGACAATTTGCCAAAACCTGGTAAAAATGGAGATGCCTATGACCACCGCCTTTTTTGTCGCTGCCGACTGGCTTGCCGAACACATTGACGACCCGGAAATACAAATTCTTGATGCCCGGATGGCACCTCCAGGACAGGAAGATCGCGATGTTGGCGAGGAGTATCGTGCAGGCCATATTCCTGGCGCAGTCTTTTTTGATATTGAAGCGCTTTCCGACCATACGTCACCGCTACCGCATATGATGCCGCGACCGGAAGCCTTTGCCGTAGCGATGCGCGAATTGGGCGTTCATCAGGATAAACACCTGGTTGTCTACGATGATGGCAACCTGTTTTCCGCGCCGCGCGCATGGTGGATGCTGCGGACATTTGGTGTCGAGAATGTCTCCATTCTGGCGGGCGGTCTGGCTGGCTGGCAGCGCGATGAGCTAATGCTCAAAGAAGGAAATGAGGATTTACCGGAAGGTGAATTTAACGTGGCATTTACGCCTGAAGCGGTTGTGCGCGTTACCGACGTACTGCTGGCCAGTCATGAAAAAACGGCGCAGATCGTCGATGCCCGACCGGCTGCGCGTTTTAATGCCGAAGTTGACGAGCCGCGTCCGGGCCTCAAGCGTGGCCATGTGCCGGGTGCGCTTAACGTACCGTGGACAGAACTGGTTCGTGACGGTGAACTGAAAACTACCGACGAACTGGATGCTATTTTCTTCAGCCACGGCGTAAGCTTTGACCGCCCCATTATCGCCAGCTGCGGCTCAGGCGTCACGGCGGCGGTGGTTGTGCTGGCGCTTGCCACACTGGGCGTTTCTAACGTCGCATTGTATGACGGTGCATGGAGCGAATGGGGCGCGCGTAACGATTTACCGGTAGAACCGGCTGAGACTCAATAAAATCTGATTTACTCATCTTTTTCACCCACAAAAAAACCGCTCAATGAGCGGTTTT
This sequence comes from Citrobacter sp. Cb004, assembly GCF_030337065.1. NCBI lineage: Bacteria > Pseudomonadati > Pseudomonadota > Gammaproteobacteria > Enterobacterales > Enterobacteriaceae > Citrobacter > Citrobacter sp. Cb004. The sequence goes on from NZ_JAOWCH010000070.1 coordinate 453,478, forward strand.
TTTGTGCCAGTCCGGTTCGCTGCCTTTCCAACAGGCTGTGCTGCTTTAGCAAAGCAGGCTCATCGTAGCGCACTAATACTCCCTTTTGAGGGAGAAAAAGCCAACTGAGTTAGCGGCAAAATTATTCAGTGCGCGAGGTATAATCCTTCGTGGCGGCTTTCCTTCACTCAGATAATCCGGTTCTGTTTGAAGTCGCGCAGGAAACCGCCCCAGCGGCGTTCGTAGAACGGTGCGATGTGCTCAGTGATAAAGTGACTCACGCCCTTCTCACCTTTCTTCACCTGGCAGATATCAATGGGTTCATCACCCGGCAACGTATCGGTCGCGACGCTACCCGCAGCATGGATGATCTCTTCAATATCACCTTCAGCTTCAATACCAATCAGCAGATTCGGCTGGGCTTCCGCACTTTCTTTGATTGAGCAGAGAAATGCGCGTTTTACCGGCTTAATGGTTTTAAACAGCGTGGTCAGTGAGTCAATCATCTGCGCCGGAGGTTCAGCGACTTCAGAAAGGATCAGCGATTCACCACCTTCCAGTACTTCCTGGGTGCTTAGCGGATTCCCCTCTTCCCCCATCAGCAGGCTGATTTCACGCGGCATAAACTCTTTGCCGGTCGGCAGTTTAGCGTTGAGAAAGAGCGTTTCGCCAAGCGTCATTTCAAATAGCGTACGCACCGGCATAACGACAAATGCTTGCTCATCTTCAACCGCCTGTTGCAGGGCTTCCAGGGAGGTGAAGAACGGGATCACGGTCGTGCCGTCTTCTTTTTCCCAGTGCTGAAGGTCGAGGGCGCTGTCTTCAACCACCGCCTCGCCTTCTGCGGCAGTACCCGGCACCCAGACGGTGGATTCCAGTAATGTACGGAAAAATGCCGGACGATGCGCAGGTTCTGTCGCTGCTTGCTCCAGCAACGTTTCTAATTCATTTTTTGTTTCGGACATAAGTATCACAAATTGGATGAATACATGTAAGCCGGATAAGCGTAGCGCCATCCGGCAATACAGTCATGAATTATGCGGTCAGCAGATTCGCGATGGTGCGCACACCCAGACCGGTTGCGCCCGCAGACCACTGCTCAACAGGCGCTTTGCGATAGGTTGCAGAGCAATCGATGTGCAGCCAGCCTTGCTGGTAATTTTCCACGAAATGGGACAGGAAGCCCGCCGCGGTGCTTGCACCCGCTGGGTAGGCCGCACTGCCGGTATTATTCAGCTCAGCAAAATTTGACGGCAGTTGGCTACGGTGGAACTCTGCCAACGGCAAACGCCAGAACGGCTCGTTTTCTTGCGCCGCACTTGCCAACAAACGCGCGGCCAGTTGGTCATCAAAGCTAAACAGCGCGTGGTAATCGTTGCCCAGTGCGGTTTTCGCCGCGCCGGTCAGCGTGGCAGCATCAATGATCAATTCAGGTTTTTGCGCACTGGCATCGATCAGGCCATCGGCCAGTACCAGACGCCCTTCAGCATCGGTATTCATCACTTCAACTTTTTTACCGTTGCGATAGTGAATGATATCGCCAAGCTTAAAGGCGTTGCCGCTGATCAGGTTATCCGCGCAGCACAGATACAGCTTCACACGCTTGTTCAGGCCACGGGTGATGGCAAACGCCAGCGCGCCGGTGACCGTTGCCGCACCGCCCATATCGGACTTCATTGAGTCCATAAATGCGCTTTGCTTGATACTGTATCCGCCAGAGTCAAAGGTAATTCCCTTGCCAACCAGGCAGGCATAAACTGGAGCTTCTTTGTCGCCAGTCGGGTTGTAATCGAGCGCCAGCAGCACCGGCGGACGTTCAGAGCCTCGACCCACAGTATGCAGCCCCATGTAGTTCTGCTCGCGCAGATCTTCACCTTTAGTGATACGGTACGAGACGTTGTCGCAGGCCACGCCGCACAGCAGATCTACCGCGCGTTGCGCCAGCTGTTCCGGGCCCAGCTCTTCTGCAGGTGCGTTAATGGTATCGCGCACCCAGTCAATAATCTTCAGACGGTTATCCAGCTCTTTGCGCTGCGCCTCGTCCAGAGCGGCCCACTCAACTTTGCGGGTGCCTTTTGGTCCTTTGTAACCCTGCCAGAACGCCCAGCTACGTTCGGTATCCCAGCCTTCACCATCCAGTTGGACATGTTTAATACCCAGGCCGTCAATTTTACGCGCGGCGCGCTGGATAAGGCTGAGATCATCTTTTCCGTTCAGGTGCAGGGTAATACCGTCATTATTAATGCTGTATGTCGCCTTTTCACCCCAGCGAGCGTCAGCGGGTTGCGTGGAAAGCGTAATTTTCATGGCTTCTGTCATTTTATTTATCCTTATTTCGCGCATACAGGAAAACGGGCCACCCGTGGGCAGCCCGTTGACTTATTCGGCTTCGTCCAGCCAGACCAGTAAAATGGCCTCAAGGATTTTTTCGTTCGATGCCTGTGGATCATCATCGAACTCTTCCAGGTCACAGATCCATTGGTGCAGATCGGTGAAACGAACGGTCTTGGGATCGAGATCGGGGAACGCGTCGTACAGCGCCTCGCCGATTTCGCGGCTATCGGTCCACTTCAGTCCCATACTACCCTCTGTTAATGCTCACGTGCATGATTGATTGTGTAACGTGGGATTTCGACCACTAAATCGTCCTCGGTTACCCGTGCCTGACAGCTTAAACGGCTCTCCGGCTCCAGTCCCCAGGCTTTATCCAGCATGTCGTCTTCTTCTTCTGTGCTTTCCGGCAAAGAATCAAAACCTTCACGTACGATGCAGTGGCAGGTCGTGCAGGCACAGGATTTTTCACAGGCGTGTTCAATCTCGATACCGTTACGCAGGGCAACGTCGAGAATGGTTTCGCCGGTCTCAGCTTCCAGAACTGCGCCATCGGGACAGAGATCCTGATGAGGCAAAATAACAATCTTTGGCATATTAAACCTCGTCCACGGAATGGCCTTTCAGCGCGCTACGGACGGATTTGTCCATACGGCGAGCGGCGAATTCCTGGGTTTGTTTGTCTACGTTTTTAATGGCTTGTTCTATCGCGTCAACATCGTCACCCTGTGCTACCTCGCTCAAGTGCGCGGCGGCGGTGTCGATAGCCTGACGTTCTGCGGCGCTTAACAGCGCGGCATCAGCGTTCAGCGCACCGGATAAACTCTCCAGTACGCGTGCCGCTTCGACTTTCTGTTCTGCCAGCATACGAGCTTTAACGTCCTGCTCGGCAAAACTCATCGAATCCTGAATCATGGAGGCGATTTCACTGTCGGTCAGACCGTAGGACGGTTTGACCTGAATCGAGGACTCAACGCCGGTGGATTTCTCCATAGCGGTGACGCTCAGCAGCCCATCAGCATCGACCTGGAAGGTCACGCGGATATGCGCGCCGCCTGCCGGCAACGCCGGGATACCGCGCAGCGCAAAACGCGCCAGTGAACGACAGTCCTGCACCAACTCACGCTCGCCTTGCATCACGTGAATGGACATCGCGGTTTGGCCATCTTTAAACGTGGTGAAGTCCTGCGCACGCGCCACCGGGATAGTGGTGTTACGCGGGATCACTTTCTCCACCAGACCGCCCATGGTTTCCAGTCCCAGAGACAGCGGGATAACGTCCAGCAGCAGCATTTCGCTGTCCGGTTTATTCCCGACCAGAATATCCGCCTGGATTGCCGCACCGATAGCGACCACTTTGTCCGGGTCGATAGAGGTCAGCGGCGTACGGCCAAAGAATTCACCGACGCGTTCACGTACCAGCGGCACGCGCGTTGAACCACCGACCATTACCACTTCCAGCACATCCTGCGGCTCAACGCCCGCATCTTTCAGCGCACGGCGGCAGGCCAGCAGCGTACGTTTAACCAGTGCGGAAATGAGTTCATTAAAGGTTTCACGGGTGATTTCACCCTGCCATCCCGCCACGTTAACCGTCACAGAATCGGCGTCGCTGAGTGCGATTTTCGCTGCAATCGCGGCATCCAGCAGTTCGCGCTGTACGCGGTTATCGCTGCGATCGGCAACGCCCGCCTGCTCGCGAATATAGTCGGCCAGCAGATGGTCAAAATCGTCGCCGCCGAGCGCGGAATCACCGCCGGTCGCCAGCACTTCAAACACGCCGCGACTCAGGCGCAGAATAGAAATATCAAAAGTACCGCCGCCAAGGTCATAGACCGCGATCACGCCTTCCTGACCGGAATCCAGGCCATAAGCGATCGCCGCAGCGGTCGGTTCGTTCAGCAGACGCAATACGTGCAGGCCCGCCAGACGCGCGGCGTCTTTCGTCCCCTGACGCTGTGCATCGTCAAAGTAAGCCGGAACGGTGATCACTACGCCATCCAGTTCGCCGGACAACGATTCGGTTGCCCGCGCGGCCAGCGCTTTCAGAATGTCAGCGGATACGCGCACCGGATTAAGCAAACCGGCAGCGGTTTCAATCATCGGCAGGCCGTTTTCGCTCGCCTGGAATGAATAAGGCAGATGCGGGTAACGCGCCTGGATATCCGCCAGGGAGCGGCCCATCATGCGTTTTACCGAGCTGACGGTGTTTGCCGTATCCAGCGCAGCATTGGCGCGGGCATCGTAACCGACCGAGTAGCCCTGCTGCTGATAGTGAACCACTGACGGCAACAGGTGGCGACCTTCATGATCTGCCAGCGTTTCGGCCTGGCCGCTGCGTACGGTCGCAACCAGGGAGTTGGTGGTGCCTAAATCGATACCGACCGCCAGACGACGCTGGTGCGGCGCGGCGCTCAGACCAGGCTCACTAATTTGTAATAAGGCCATTTTCGCTTCCGGAAATTAAAAATCGAGCAGTTTTTCTTCGAGTTGTTCTGCACTGCTTCGCAGTTTATCGAGAAAACGCAGCTTACGCACGGTATCTGCCGCTGCGTCCCACGTCTCGCTATCCAGCTGTTCCACCATCAGTTGATGGCGAACGTTGTACATTTCGCTGACGCGTTGCATAAACGCATCCAGCCGTTGATTGTCTTTTGCCTGTTCAATCTCGTCCAGCTCTTCGCGCAGCTCCAGCTGTTCCATCAGGAACGCGGTATCGCGCACCGTGTGCTGCTCGCTGCGGATATCAAAGCCGTGTAAAGACAACAAGTATTCGGCGCGCATCAAAGGATGACGCAGCGTTTGCCAGGCCTGGTTGATAGTGGCGGACTGCGAAACCGCAGCAAGTTGTTCCGCCTGAGAACCGCTGGCGAATTTATCAGGATGATACTGACGTTGCAGATCCTGAAAACGTAGGCTCAGCGCCTGAGTATCGAGCTGATAACGGGCCGGTAAGCCAAAGAGGGTGAAGTAGTCCATAACATTCTCAGGGCATCGATTCTCTGTTGTTCGATGAGGCAAAACCAGAGAGTCAGGTAAAACAAACCCCACGCGCAGGCGACCACGGTGGGGTTATCAGTAAGCGCGTTACACGTGGAAGCTTTCGCCGCATCCACATTCGTCTTTCACGTTCGGGTTAGTGAACTTAAACCCTTCGTTCAGACCTTCTTTGACGAAGTCTAACTGCGTACCGTCGAGGAATTGCAGGCTCTTACCGTCGATCACGACTTTTACGCCTTTGTCTTCAAACACGGTATCTTCAGCCGCCGGCTCGTCAACAAATTCCAGTACATAAGCCATACCTGAGCAGCCGGAGGTTCTCACGCCCAGACGCAGACCAAACCCTTTACCGCGGTTTGCCAGGAAGGTATTTACACGCGCTGCTGCACTGTCGCTTAAGGTAATCGACATAATAAAACCTCAACTCTTAATTATTTTGCTTCACGTTTGCTTTTGTAATCCGCAATCGCGGCTTTAATCGCGTCTTCAGCCAGAATAGAGCAGTGAATTTTCACTGGTGGCAGTTCAAGCTCGTCGGCGATATCGGTATTTTTGATCGCCTGTGCTTCGTCCAGAGATTTCCCTTTTACCCATTCGGTAACCAGAGAGCTGGAGGCAATAGCGGAACCGCAGCCGTAAGTCTTGAAACGCGCGTCTTCAATGATACCCTCATTGTTGACTTTGATCTGCAACTTCATCACGTCGCCACAGGCCGGTGCACCCACCATGCCGCTGCCCACGTTCTCGTCGCTGTTGTCAAAAGAACCCACGTTACGTGGATTCTCGTAATGATCGATTACTTTTTCGCTATAAGCCATGATGAATTCTCCTTATCGGTACCGATTAGTGATGTGACCATTCAATACTGTTCAAATCCACGCCCTGTTTGAACATTTCCCACAGCGGGGAAAGGTCGCGCAGGCGGCCAATGGAGTTGCGAACCAGATTGATGGCGTAGTCAATCTCTTCTTCGGTAGTGAAACGACCTAAAGAGAAACGAATTGAGCTATGTGCCAGCTCGTCGGTCATCCCCAGCGCGCGCAGCACGTAGGATGGCTCCAGGCTTGCAGAGGTACATGCAGAACCGGAGGACACAGCCAGGTCTTTCAGCGCCATAATCAGCGACTCGCCTTCAACAAAGTTGAAGCTGACGTTGAGAATGTTCGGTGCGCCCTGCTCGAGGTCACCATTGAGGTACACCTCTTCCATATCTTTCACGCCGTTCCACAGACGGTTACGCAGAGTGCGCAGGCGCGCCATCTCGGTTTCCATCTCTTCTTTGGCGATACGGTAAGCTTCACCCATCCCAACGATTTGGTGCACAGGCAGCGTACCGGAACGCATACCGCGCTCGTGACCGCCGCCGTGCATCTGCGCTTCAATACGAATACGCGGTTTACGACGAACGTACAGCGCGCCGATACCTTTCGGGCCATAAATTTTGTGGCCGGAGAAGGACATCAGGTCAACTTTCAGTTGGCTCAGATCGATAGGCAGTTTGCCCACGCTCTGGGTCGCATCAACGTGATAGATGATGCCGCGAGCACGGCACATTTCGCCGATGGTTGCGATATCCTGTACCACGCCGATTTCGTTGTTAACGTGCATGATGGAGACCAGAATGGTGTCGTCACGCATTGCCGCTTCAAGTTCTTTCAGGTCGATAATGCCGTTACGCTGCGGGGCGAGGTAGGTCACTTCAAACCCTTCGCGCTCCAGCTGACGGCAGGTGTCCAGCACGGCTTTGTGTTCGGTTTTGCTGGTGATGATGTGCTTGCCTTTTTTCTGATAAAAGTTGGCTGCACCTTTAATCGCCAGGTTATCGGATTCCGTCGCACCGGAAGTAAAGACGATTTCACGCGGGTCAGCGCCCACGAGGTCGGCAATCTGGTTACGGGCGATATCTACCGCCTCTTCAGCCTGCCAGCCGAAACGGTGTGAACGAGACGCTGGGTTACCAAAGTTTCCGTCCAGGGTCAGACACTGCATCATTTTCTCGGCAACACGCGGGTCCACCGGCGTGGTTGCGGAGTAGTCGAGATAGATCGGTAATTTCATTGCTCTATAAACTCCGTACATCGCTTCAATGCAAGGAACCAGGCAACCGGCTGGATGTACGACCGAGTTAACGGGGCGTCTGGCACCCCGGCCTGATTCTGAAATACTTTTTACGCTTCATCTTTCTGGCTGCCTTGATGCAACCAGAAGATATTGCGTAATTTTTATTAGGCACGCAGTTTGACGTCGATAGCGTCTTGCGTGCGGGTGCTGCGTGGAGCGTCATGTGTGTGCTGGCGACCAGACACATCCAGGACTTCCTGATTATTCACCAGTTCGCCCAACGTAATGTTGTTGAGGAAACCGGTCAGACGATCGCTCAGATCGCGCCACAGCGCGTGGGTCAGGCATTTATCGCCGCCCTGACAACCGCCTTTGCCCTGGCAACGGGTCGCGTCTACAGACTCGTCAACAGCGCTAATCACTTCACCTACTGCGATGCTGCCGGCATCTTTACCCAGCAGATACCCGCCGCCTGGTCCACGTACGCTGGAAACCAGACCGTTTTTACGCAAACGGGAAAACAGCTGCTCCAGATATGACAGGGAAATTCCCTGACGTTCAGAAATATCAGCCAACGGTACCGGGCCCGTTTCGGAGTTGAGCGCAACGTCCAACATTGCGGTCACGGCATAACGCCCTTTTGATGTCAGTCTCATGTCTTACTTAGCCTCAAACTCGCCCCTGCCCGGGGTTTTTTATTGTAAAATGGGGGTATTGCATAGCAGGGGCAAGTCTGACATTCCCGACTAAATCAGTCAACTATTTACTTGACTAATTTAGTCAGGTATTTAACCTTCAGTGCCATTTTCATTTACCGGATGGCGCTTCGCTAATCCGGCCTGGAAATCGTGCAGCCATCCGACATCAAGACGCTTACTTGCCTTTATTCTGCTGCTCTATAGAAGCTAAAATTCCGCGCAAAATGTTCAGCTCCTGGCTCTCAGGACGCGCACGAGTGAACAGACGGCGCAGCTTGTTCATCACCTGCCCCGGATGTCCTTCGCGGATAAACCCGGTCGACAGCAGCGTTTGTTCCAGATGACCGTAAAAACGCTCTAAATCATCGACCAGCGGATACTCAGCTTCTTCGTATTCTGCGGTCTTGTCGCTTTCCTGCGTTGCCAGCCAGGCCATGCGAACTTCATAAGAGATGACCTGCACCGCCATCGCCAGGTTGAGCGAGCTGTATTCCGGGTTTGCGGCAATGGCGACGTGATAATGGCACTTCTGCAGCTCTTCGTTGGTCAGGCCAACGCGTTCACGTCCAAACACCAGCGCCACCGGCGAGTTCGTTGCTTCAGAGACGCTTTTTAAACCGCATTCACGCGGATCCAGCATCGGCCACGGCAGCGTACGGGAGCGCGCGCTGGTACCCACCACCAGGCTGCAACCCGCCAGCGCTTCATCGAGAGTGTCGACGATCTGCGCGCTGCCGATCACATCGCTGGCACCAGCCGCCAGGGCGATGGCCTGGGAGTCCGGTTTAACCAGTGGATTTACCAGCCACAGATTAGTTAAACCCATGGTTTTCATTGCGCGGGCCACAGAGCCCATGTTGCCAGTGTGAGAGGTTTCCACCAGCACGATTCGAATATTTTGCAGCATTGTATTTCTTCGGCTAAAGATTATTCGGGCATATTATCATAAAACGAAGACATATTCCGAACTCGCTGCTATACTCTGCGCCGTTTTCCCGTTCTTTAACATCCAGTGAGAGAGACCGATGCATCCGATGCTGACCATCGCCGTGCGCGCAGCGCGCAAGGCGGGTAATGTAATTGCCAAACACTACGAAACGCCAGACTCTGTAGAAACCAGCCAGAAAGGCAGCAATGATTTCGTGACTAACGTCGATAAAGCCGCCGAAGCGATTATTATCGAAACAATTCGCAAATCTTACCCACAGCACACCATCATCACCGAAGAAAGCGGTGAGCATGTTGGTGAAGATCAGGATGTTCAATGGGTTATCGATCCACTGGATGGCACTACCAACTTCGTAAAACGTCTGCCGCACTTCGCGGTTTCCATCGCAGTACGCATTAAAGGCCGTACTGAAGTCGCCGTTGTTTACGATCCAATGCGTAACGAACTGTTCACCGCAACCCGCGGCCAGGGCGCACAGCTGAACGGCTACCGTCTGCGTGGCAGCACCGCACGCGATCTGGACGGCACCATCATCGCCACCGGTTTCCCGTTCAAAGCGAAACAGCACGCCGCGTCTTACATGAAAATTCTTGGCAAGATGTTTACCGAGTGCGCTGACTTCCGCCGCACAGGTTCTGCTGCGCTGGATCTGGCTTACGTTGCCGCTGCACGTGTTGACGGTTACTTCGAAATCGGTCTGAAACCATGGGATTTCGCCGCAGGTGAGCTGATTGCTCGTGAAGCAGGCGCACTGGTTTGCGACTTCACCGGCGGTCATAACTACATGGCGACTGGCAACATCGTTGCAGGTAATCCGCGCGTAGTGAAAGCCATGCTGGCTAACATGCGTGACGAACTGAGCGACGCGCTGAAGCGTTAATTCAGTACAGCCCGGTGGTGTCATGCTTACCGGGCTTACGTGTTGATACAGGCCGGACAAGGCGAAGCCGCCATCCGGCTTTGATTAAAACGGTCTAATCCCTCGCCCCACCGGCACCGCGCTCACCCACATCACTACCGCAGCAGCAATCAGCACCGCACCACCGGCTAATGCCAGCGTCGTCCAGCCAATCTGTCGCCACAGCACCGGCGCTTTATGTCCGCTAAGTCTCACCGCCAGCGAGCGGAAACTGTGTACCAGCAAAGCCAGTGACGTAATCGTCAAAGAGGTTCCGGCCGCCATCGCCAGCGCCGACGCCATGCCCCAGCTAAAAACGCCAACCACTTTGCTAAACAGTAAAACCATAATTGCCCCGGAGCATGGCCGCATTCCCATAGACAAAACGATCATCAGCCGGGCGCGCCAGTCATCACCGCTTTGCAGCTGTTCAGGATCAGGCAAATGCTGATGCCCACAGCCACATCCCTCGTGATGCACATGGTGCGGCGTGAAGGCGATAAATTTCGGGCGACGCAGCAACTGGCGCAATTTCTTCAGCGCACGGACGCACAATAAAACGCCCAACACGCCAACCAGCGCATAACTCCCTTTCTCCAGCCAGAAACTACTCATATGTAGCTGTCGTGCAGGCAACTGCAAAATGGTGAGCACCACAACCACCAGCCCGATGGCGACCAGTCCCTGTAATAAAGATGAGGCCAGCGTCAGGCCAATACTCGACCTCAGCTTCGAGGGATGTGTTGCCAGCCAGGTGGTAATGACGACTTTTCCATGTCCTGGTCCCAACGCATGCAGCACACCATAGAGAAAACTAAACAGCAGCAGCGATCCCCCGGCCTGGGCCGGATTGGCGGCAACGGCTTTCAGCAAACCGCTCATCTGCTGGTTAACGTCGCGCTGCCAGACGACACTCTTCATCATCACCTGCGGCCAGGCCTGCCATAGCCACAGTATGCCGACTGCAGCCAACAGTAAAAACACCGCCAGCGGCCATAGTGTCAGCCAGCGGCGTCTGGCGGCGCGTTGTTGATAAACTACGGACATTGCAGCGTCACCGTCTGTGCAAACTGTTTACCCAACTCCATATCCTCCGGCGGTGCGTCTTCTTTATCCAGCGACTGCGCAAAGCTCAGCATTTGTTCATTCGGCGTCGGCGTATGTACTGAAATACGGCATTGCTGACTTATGGCCTGCGCCAGCCAGGCATCGCTGTCTTTGTCATAGCTCATATCAACGTAGTAGGTGGGGTCGAAGGTTGAAATGGTATATTTTTGACCGCTCAGCGGCTGAGCTTCTGCCAGCGGCAACACGAACGTCAGCACTGCCTGATGTTCTTCACGCTCCATGCCATATTCCGTCGGCCTGTTTTTAAACTTTACCTTTTTCCCGTCGTGCCACACTTCGGTGAAATAGTGCTGCCCGAGGACGTTGGCCATCACTTCTGCCGCCAGTTTTTTCCAGATCTCATCACCAGGCTTGGCATTTCCCGCATCGTAAAGCAGATCTGCCGAGGTGATTTCATCCATCGTCCAGCGCATTTTTAGCGCGACGAACTGGTCATTCTCGCCCACTATCTCGGTTTTCAAATGGATAAAGCTGTGGGGATGCGCACCTGCGCCAAAGGACAGGATCGCGAGAAACAACGTCATAATGATACGTTTAACGCCTTGCATGAGTTCTCCACGAGAAAAATCTACACCGCCACAAATAATGATGCTGTGTTTGGCGAAAGTGTGCTGAGGATACCATTGAACGAAAAAATGTTGAGCCCCCTTTTCCGGTATCGATTCAGTTCTCAATTTCAACAATTTCTTCTTCAGCAACATCCTCTCAAATACCTTTTCGTCGCCACAACTTAAGTAAAATGATAACAATTTGTTAATTTATGGTTTCATTTTAATGTTTTGTTAACACTGAATTTAAATCCCTGAGTGTATTTACGTGCAAATTTAACTAATATTTAACCGTTTGTTTTCCATAAAATTACAACAATGGGCATAGATCACATTCACCAAACTTGTGATTCATTCCCTCTTCCATTCGTTGTTAACTTCACGCCGTGACATGTCCTGCCCCCTACGAAAGGTACAACTATGAAATTCAAACTCGCATTACTCAGTGCAACCCTGGTTTCTGCATGCATGTTGTCCGGCACGTCCTTTGCGGCGGAAAAATATGAAATTGCTGTGGTTGCCAAAGTCACCGGGATTCCGTGGTTTAACCGGATGGAAACCGGTGTTAATGAAGCAGCAAAAAAACTGGATGTGAATGCTTACCAGACCGGGCCTTCCACGCCGGATCCGGCACAGCAGGTCAAAGTGATTGAGGATCTGATCGCCAAAAACGTCAACGCCATCATCGTGGTACCGAATGATGCCAAGGTCCTTGAGCCAGTACTGAAAAAAGCGCGCGATAAAGGCATTGTCGTTCTGACGCACGAATCCCCGGATGAGCAAATTGGCCAATGGGATATCGAAACCATCGATAGTGAAAAATACGCACAGGCCAACGTCGATGAGTTAGCAAAAAACATGGGCGGCAAAGGGGGTTACGCCATCTATGTCGGTTCACTGACGGTGCCGCTGCATAACGCGTGGGCGGATTATGCAATTAAGTACCAGAAAGAAAAATATCCGGAAATGTTTGAGGTCACTTCACGTCTGCCGGTTGCGGAAAGCATCGATAAATCCTACGCCACGACGCTGGACCTGATGAAAACCTATCCACAGATGAAGGGCATTATCGGTTTCGGCTCGCTGGGTCCAATCGGGGCGGGTCAGGCTGTGCAGAAAAAACGCGCCAAAGATAAAATCGCCGTCGTCGGGATCGCAATGCCAGCACAGGCTGCACCTTACCTGATGCGTGGTGATATCAAAAAAGCGCTGCTGTGGGATCCAAAAGACGCGGGCTACGCGCTGGTAACGGTTGCCGATCAGCTGTTGCAGGGCAAAGAAGTTAACGCCGACCTGAGTATCGATGGTTTAGGGAAAGCCGATATCGACACGGAGAAGAAAGTGATCCGCTTTAACAAGATCCTCGAAGTCACCAAAGACAACGCACAATCACTTGGTTTCTAAGGCTTTAGCCAACACCAGGGAACCTTAACGCCGGCCGTCTGGCCGGCGCTATCAACCAAACTAACACTCAGCGTCCATCCGGGCGCTCGCAGGGGTATTGTCCATGGCAGACACCACCGCATTTATCACTCTTGAGAATATCAGCAAACAATTCCCGGGCGTGCTGGCGCTGGATAACGTGAATCTGACGCTGAGAAAAGGCGAAGTTCACTGTCTGGCGGGTCAAAACGGCTGTGGTAAAAGTACCATTATTAAAGTGATCTCCGGAGTTTATCATCCGGAAAAAGGCGCGCAGATTTTACTCGATGGCAAATTGTTCCATCACCTGACGCCGCAGCTCTCTTCCCATTATGGCATTCAGGTTATTTACCAGGACCTGTCGTTGTTCCCTAACTTTAGCGTCGCGGAGAATATCGCGGTCAACCGCTATCTGCCCGGTGGCGATATCTGGGTACGTCGTGGCGCCATGAAGCAGCAGGCGCTGGCAGCCATGAAGCGCATCGGTGTGAACATCGATCCCGATAAAAAGGTTGAAAAACTCTCGATTGCCGACCGACAACTGGTCGCCATTTGCCGGGCGATTGCCGCCGACGCGCGTCTGGTGATTATGGACGAGCCCACCGCCTCACTAACCCGTCAGGAGGTTAATGGCCTGCTACGGGTCGTTAACGAACTAAAAGCTGCCGGAATTTGTGTAGTGTTTGTCAGCCACCGTCTGGATGAAGTGATGGAAGTGGCTGACCGCATCAGCGTGATGCGCGACGGCAAACTGGTGGGCACTTATCCTGCCAGCGAACTCGACAGCCACGAGCTGGCTTTCCTGATGACCGGACAACGCTTCCACTATAGCCCGCTGCCGGAAAGACCCGCTATTGAGCAAGAGCCCCTGCTGGAGCTGCGCAACCTCAGCCGCAGAGGCAAATACCAAAACATTAATCTGTCGCTGCACGGCGGCGAGATTGTCTCCATTGTGGGCCTGCTGGGCGCCGGACGCACCGAACTTTGTCTGAGCCTGTTTGGCATGACGCACCCAGAAAGCGGTGAGATTCGCATTAACGGCCAGCCGGTCACTCTTCGCAATAACCATGATGCCATCAAACATGGGATCGGCTACGTCTCAGAAGATCGCCTGACGCAAGGGCTGATTATGGAGCAGTCGATCTACGACAACACCATCGTCACGGTGTTTGATCAACTGCATACCGGCAGCGGCCTGCTCGATCATCGTAAAGCGCAAAAACTGGTCGCCGACTTGATCCGCGAGCTGAATATCAAAGTGTCCGATCCACACCTGCCGGTTAAAACCCTTTCCGGCGGTAATGCCCAGCGTATCGCCATTGCCAAATGGGTGGCGACTAATCCCCGCATCCTGATCCTCGACTCCCCTACCGTAGGCGTAGATATCGCCAACAAAGAGGGTATTTACCAGATAGCCCGCGATCTGGCGGAACAGGGTATGGCGGTGCTGATGATTTGCGATGAAATCCCGGAAGCGTATTACAACAGCCACCGCGTGCTGGTGATGCGTCGCGGCAGGCTGGTGGCGGAATTTAATCCTCATCAGTGCCGTGAAGAGGAGATTGCTGAAGTGGTCGAGGTAATCAATGAATAAGATGCATCTCTCCCGTTTAATCGGGCAACATGAGTTTTGGCTGGGCCTGCTGGTTGTGGCCCTTGCCGTTGGGCTGAGCATCAGCACCGATGAGTTCTTGTCTTTGGGGAACCTGACGGATGTGGCTACCAGCTATGCGATTCTCGGCATCCTTGCCTGCGGGCTGTTTGTGGTACTGATTTCCGGCGGGATCGACATCTCATTTCCGGCGATGACCGCGATAGCCCAGTATGCGATGGCTAGTTGGGTTATTGGCCACGGCGGCAACTTCGCGTTGGCGTTAATCATCGCGATTGCGGTGGGTCTGCTGCTGGGACTTATTAATGGCTTCCTGGTCTACTGGCTGCGCGTTCCGGCCATCATCATTACCATCGCCACGTTGAACGTTTACTACGGTCTGCTGGTGTACGCCACCAAAGGCACCTGGCTGTACGGCTTTCCGGACTGGTTTATGAACGGCATCAATTGGTTCTCGTTCACCGCGGCGGATGGCTACGACTACGGCTTGACACTGCCCCTGTTGTGCCTGGCGGCTGTGATCATCTTTACCGCCGTGCTGATGAACTATACCCGTCTTGGCCGTCAGGTTTACGCCATGGGCGGTAATCGTGATGCGGCCTCGCGCCTGGGGCTGAATCTGCTGAAGCTGCATTTCTACGTGTATGGCTACATGGGCATTCTGGCAGGCGTTGCCGCCGTGGTTCAGGCGCAAATCACCCAGTCAGTTGCGCCCAATTCGCTGCTCGGTTTTGAGTTGACGGTGCTGGCGGCGGTCGTGCTCGGCGGAACCAGCATGAGCGGCGGACGCGGCACATTAACCGGAACCCTGCTCGGCGTGGTCCTGCTGGCCTTCTTACAAAATGGCCTGACGCTGCTCAGCGTCTCCTCTTACTGGCACACCGTGTTCAGCGGCGCCATTATCCTGGTCAGCATTAGCGCCACGGCCTGGAACGAAAAACGCAAACTGGCAAGGGAGCTTTGAGATGAAAACAATCGCCAGATTTTTACCCGGTGATGCCATCATTCGTCTGCAATGCGTCATTATTGTGGTCGTCGCCCTGGTCTTCTCGGCCCTGCTCGGCAGCCGTTTTTTCAGCGTCGCTAACTTCCAGTCGATTGGCTCGCAGCTGCCGATCCTTGGCATGCTGGCCCTCGGGATGGGCATGACCATGCTGACCGGCGGCATAAACCTGTCGATAATTGCAGGAGCGAATGCCTGCTCGCTGGTAATGGCGGCGATTATCGTCACCCATCCGGATAACCCGCTGTTTCTGGTGCTGGCGCTGCTGGCAGGCGCTGCCGTGGCGGTCGCAATCGGTACGCTCAACGGCGCGCTGATTGCCTGGGTCGGGGTTTCGCCGATTCTCGCCACGCTCGGCACGATGACGCTTATCTCCGGGCTGAATATTCTGCTTTCCAATGGGACGGTGATTTCCGGTTTCCCGACCGCCATTCAATATCTTGGTAACGCCACGATTGCCGGTATTCCGGTAGCACTGCTGCTCTTTTTCCTGGTGGCAATCCTGCTGTGGGTACTGCTGGAGCACACCACGCTTGGGCGCAGTCTGTATCTCGTGGGTTCCAATGAACAGGCTACCCGCTACAGCGGCGTAAATACCGTCCGGGTACAAATTTCCGTGTACGTGATTTCTGCCCTGCTCGGCTGGGTCGCCGCCATTCTGATGATGGCGAAATTCAACTCGGCAAAAGCCGGATACGGTGAGTCATACCTGCTGGTCACCATCCTTGCCTCCGTCCTCGGCGGCATCAACCCGGATGGCGGTTTCGGGCGCATTATCGGCCTGGTACTGGCGCTGATTGTGCTGCAAATGCTGGAAAGCGGCCTTAACTTGCTGGGGGTCAGCAGCTATCTGACGATGGCGCTGTGGGGCGCGGTGCTGATCCTCTTTATCGCATTACAGAATCGTAAAGCCTGATTTCAGGAGAAAAAATTATGGCAAGTTACTTTATTGGTGTGGATGTCGGAACCGGAAGCGCCCGTGCCGGCGTGTTTGATCTCAACGGCAGAATGGTCGGCCAGGCCAGTCGGGCTATCGAGATTTACCGCCCGCAGGCCGATTTTGTTGAGCAGTCTTCCGATAACATCTGGCAGGCGGTGTGTAACGCGGTTCGCGATGCGATTAACCAGTCAGATATCAACCCAATCCAGGTGAAAGGTCTGGGCTTTGACGCTACCTGCTCACTGGTGGTGCTGGATAAAGAAGGTAAACCGCTGACCATCAGCCCGTCCGGGCGCAGCGAACAGAACATCATTGTGTGGATGGATCACCGCGCCATTACCCAGGCTGAACGCATTAACGCCCTGCATCATCGGGTGCTGGACTACGTTGGCGGCATTATCTCCCCGGAAATGCAAACGCCCAAGCTGCTGTGGCTGAAGCAGCATATGCCCAATACCTGGGCCAATGCGGGTTACTACTTTGACCTGCCCGATTTTCTGACCTGGCGCGCAACAGGCGATGACACACGATCATTGTGTTCGACAGTGTGTAAATGGACATATATGGGCCATGAAGACAAATGGGATGCCAGCTATTTCCGCCAGATTGGGCTGGAAGACCTGCTGGAACATGATGCTGCCAAAATTGGTCGCTACGTGAAAACCATGGGCGAACCGCTCGGTCACGGGCTGTCCGCGCGCGCCGCCAGCGAAATGGGACTGATTCCGGGGACCGCGGTCAGCGTCTCGATAATCGATGCCCACGCCGGTACACTCGGTACGCTCGGCGCAAGCGGTGTTTCCGGCGAGGTGGCGGATTTTGACCGTCGTGTCGCGCTAATTGGTGGCACCTCCACCGGACACATGGCAATTTCCAAAGAGCCGCGTTTTATCGGCGGCGTCTGGGGCCCTTACTACTCAGCCGTACTGCCGGAATACTGGCTCAATGAAGGCGGGCAGTCAGCAACCGGGGCGTTAATCGACCACGTTATTCAGTCGCACCCGTGTTACGAAACCCTGCTAACGCAGGCTAAGTCTCAGGGGCAAACCATTTATGAAGTGCTGAATGCGCTGCTGCGCAAAATGGCTGGTGAGCCGGAAGATATCGCCTTTTTGACCCGTGACATGCATATCCTGCCCTATTTCCACGGCAACCGCTCGCCGCGCGCTAACCCCACGCTCACGGGAGCAATAACCGGACTGAAGCTGTCCCGCACGCCGGAAGATATGGCGCTCCAGTACCTCGCAACCATCCAGGCCATTGCGCTGGGAACGCGCCATATCATTGAAACGATGAACCAAAGCGGCTACACCATCGATACAATCATGGCCAGCGGCGGCGGGACGAAAAACCCGATCTTCGTTCAGGAGCATGCCAACGCCACCGGTTGCGCCATGCTGCTGCCTGAAGAGAGCGAAGCCATGCTGCTGGGCGGCGCGATGATGGGGACTATCGCCGCAGGCGTGTTCGACACGTTCCCGGAAGCGATGTCGGCGATGAGCCGGATTGGTAAAACGGTCACCCCGCAGACCAATCGCATTAAGCAGTACTACGATCGCAAATATCGGGTATTCCACGAGATGTATCAGGATCATATGAAATACCGCCAACTGATGCAGGAGGACGCATGAGTAACTCCTGGTCTCAGGCCATCGGCGTATTTCAGCTCTATAGCGATGCCCTCGCAGGTCTGGGACAGCATCTGACTGAACCGGTCTGGCAGTCGCTAATGGCGGAGCTGCGCGGTTGCCAGGGGAAAATCGTCGTCACTGGCGTCGGTACATCCGGTATTGCGGCGCGTAAAGTCGCGCACATGCTCGCCTGCGTGGAACGTCCGGCGATTTACCTCAACGCGACGGATGCGGCGCATGGCGATCTCGGTTTTTTACGCGCCGACGACCTGGTCATTATGCTATCACGCGGGGGAAATTCGGATGAACTCACTCGGCTGCTGCCCGGACTAGCTGCGAGAAATGTGCCCATCCTGAGCGTGACTGAAAACGCCGACTCAGCCATTGCTAAAGCGTCAAGGCTGGTGATTTCCACCGGCGTCCAGCGTGAGGCCGACCCGCTGAACATGTTGGCCACCACCTCAATTTTACTGGTCCTGGCTATCTTTGACGCCGCCTGCGCCTGTCTGATGAGCGAAAGCGGTTACTCAAAAGAGACGCTATTGTCTGTACATCCTGGCGGTGATGTGGGATTAACGCTGAGCCGCGAGCAGTAACACCAGACCGCGCATTTCCACTCGTCTTCTCAACCCGTCACCCTCAGGCGGGTTTTTTTATGTCTCAATAGAAGATAAAACAGTGAAAAAGCCAGTTAACGCGCTGCGTTCCACTCCTGCTATCTGTTCCGCACGTTAAAAATTCTGTGACGCTCTCCAGCATTCCTGGTGGAAAGCATTCCATTCTCCAAATCTATGAGCAAACTTTAGCTATTCTTATCAAACATACTTACGGGAGATCCTGCAGATGATGTCAACGCTTGCTCCACCATCTGTACTTTCCGCTCCCCAGCGCCGTTGCCAAGTGCTGCTGACGCTTTTCCTGCCAGGGCAAATCGCTACAGCTCAAACCTTCAGTAGCCTCAATGGCGTTGATGATGCCACTGTTGAGGAAGATATTATTGGCGCAGGACTCGAAATCCAGCGCTATCACCGGCTCGCGATTACCACCGCGCTGAATGGCGGCTATACGATCGAAGGGACCCCGCTAAATCAGCGCCTGTGTCTGTTGCAGTGGCTGCGCCGCGGTCTGCGGATCTGCCCGACTTTTATCGCCCAGCATTTCACACCCGCATTAAAAATGGCGCTGAAACAACAAGGTATCGCGCGTACGCTGTATGACGACACCAATCTGCATGCGCTCATTAATCTGTGCTCCCGGCGCTTGCAGAAGCCGTTTGAGTACCGTGACATCCAGTTCCTGCGCCTGTATTTACAGTATTGTCTGCTACAGCATCACGCGGGAGTCACCCCGGAATTTAATCCGCTCCAGCAACGCTGGGCGCAATCCTGCGCAGAGTATCCGCTCGCTGAGGAAATTGGCCGCCACTGGCAGCGCCACGTCATGCAGAGTGCGCCGCCGGGCGAATCGCTGTTTATGGCGTTGCTGTTCTCAATGCTCCGTATCCCCGACCCAGTGCGCGATAACCACCAGCAGGATCGTCGCCTGCGCCTTGCTATTGCACGGCTGGTGCTGCGTTTTCGCGAGTATGGCAATGTGCGCTTCAGCGATGAGCAAGGACTGAACGATCAGCTGTATATTCACCTTGCCCAGGCGCTTAACCGCAGCGTGTTTGCCATTGGCATAGATAACACGCTGCCGGAGGAGTTCAGCCGACTTTATCCCCGTCTGGTTCGTACTACCCGCGAGGCGATACATGGCTTCGAAGCGGAGTACGATGTGCAGTTTTCAGAAGAAGAGATCGGGCTGGTCGCCGTTATTTTCGGTGCCTGGCTGATGCAGGAGAAGGATTTGCACGAGAAGCAGATTATCCTGCTGACCGGCAACAATGAACAACTTGAAACGCATATTGAGCAACAGCTGCGCGAACTGACGCTGCTGCCGCTCAACGTAAAACATATGCCGATGCAGGACTTTCAAAAACAGGGTTCGCCGCGCGGAGTCACGTTGATTATTACGCCGTATACCACGCCACTGCCGCTGTTTTCTCCGCCGTTGATTCATGCGGATCTGGCACTTACGCCGCATCAGCAGCAGCAGATCCGCAAAATCCTCGAATCATAACGTTGCAGGCTGCGCCACCACCTTCGGGCGCAGAAAGATTGCCGGTAGCGCCACCAGCGCCATCACCCAGAATACGCCGTTGCCCAGATTCTGGTACAGGTAGCCTGCGAATACGGTCATGATGGCGATGCTGCCGCCCATCGCCACCGCAGAATACACCGCCTGCAAACGTATCACTTCGCTGCCCTGGCGCGTCGCGATATAGCGCATTGCCGCCAGGTGGCAGACGGTAAAGGTTCCGCAATGGAGGATTTGCACCACAATCAGCCACGGTAGCTCAGTGCTCCAGCCCATCAAACCCCAACGTGCCACGCCGCAAACAGCGGAAAGCAGCAGCAAATCGCGCGCGCTAAAGCGGCGGAATAGCTTGTGACTGAGCGCAAAAATAATCACTTCCGCCACCACGCCTAATGACCACAAATAGCCCACCGCCGAAGCGGAATATCCGGCAGACTGCCAGTAGATGGCGCTGAACCCGTAATAAGCGGCATGCGCACCTTGCAACAGACTCACGCAGGCCAGAAAACGCCAGCTTTGGGTTATCAACGCACGCCAGGCGGGCCATCCCGCGCTCTCCTGCTGACGGTTTTCCCCTGCTGGCTGCACGCTCGGGCGGATCATCATCCCCAATAGCATCGACGCGACGCCAAGCGACAGCAGGACCAGGATCACCCGATAGTCAAACAGGCTCACCAGCTTACCGGTCAGCGCGGAGCCAATCACAAAGGCAACGGATCCCCACAGCCTTACCCGACCGTAGTCCATGGTTATCTGTTTTTGCCAGGTGTTGGCCAGCGCGTCGGTCAACGGCACCAGCGGCGAGAAAAACAGGTTAAAGCCGACCATCACCACCATCAGCCACGCCACGTTGGTGCCTGCCCAGAAGGCCAGCGCAAACACCAGCGTCAACAGGGCCAGAATACGTAAAGCGGAGATCAGACGAGAGGGATCGCTTACGCGCGGCGCAATCAGCAAACTGCCGAGAAAACGGGCAATCAGCCCCGCGCCCAGCAGTAAACCGATGGTTTCCGGCGTCAGCCCCAGCCCTTCGAGCCAGACGCTCCAGAAAGGCAGAAAAATACCGTAGCTAAAGAAGTAGGTGAAATAACCGAGCGCCAGCCAGCGCGTGGAATGCAAAGCCATGAATCCCTCCCGTTTGGAGGCGATAGTCTGGCGACAAACGCAGGCTGGCGCAAGAGAGCATTAACAGGCAGATAACATGATTTTTGCCCTATTCGACGCAAATCTGCATCGCAAAATGGCAGCGTTCTCCCTGCGCTAAAACCTGCAATCCCGGCTGCCCCTGCATGTGGTGGGCATTCACCGGATGCGTTTGCGGCTCCAGGCACAGGAACTCCTCACCCGACATTCTGAACAGCATCAACCATGGAGTTTGCGCTAAAATCGTGACTTTCATCACATCTCGCTGAATAACGGCCCGCCCGCTCCAGCCAGAATATCCAACGTTCAGCCAGCTATCCTCGCCGTATTGCGCGTACATGAAATCCGCCGCAGGAGGGATTTCACGTTGCCATTCCAGCGGCAGATGCTGTTCCCCCTCCGGCCAGTAGCCGCCGGTGGTGAATTGCGCCGTGCTGTGCTTATCAAAAGCGAAAAACGGATGGAACCCACAGCCATAAATCATCGGCTGTTCACCGCAATGGGTGAGCGTCAACGAGACGTGCAGGCTTGAGGTTTCCAGTTGATAGCAAAGTTGCGCCGTATAGTCATAGCCACAGGGATGCCAACTGCGCAACTGCAGCAAACAACCGCTTTGGGTCACGGTGATAACCTGCCAGCGTTGCAGCCAGCCGTCACCGTGCAGGAAAAAGGTGTCATCTGCGCCATGTTGAGGTAACACCACCTCTTCACCGCGCAGCATAAAACGATTTCCCGCCACCCGATTCGCGACCGGCAGCATCGGGAACAGGCCGCAATCACCGGGCTGCTGACCATGACCTTCGCGTAAAATTGCCTGTTGATGTTGTAACGAAACCAGACTTAATAGCGAACCGCCCTGCGGATCTACGCACATCCGCAGATGTGCGTTTTGTAGCATCAGCAGACCATCCATTAGCGAGCGCTTCGTTGTTGGGCTGATGCGCCAACTTTCGTATGCTGCGCCGCCAGCTGCTCTTCCAGCGCTTCCAGCGTCACGCCTTTGGTTTCCGGAACATTACGCAGAACATACATGAATCCCATCGCGCAAATCACACCGTACAACAGGAAGCTTCCCGACGCGCCCAGACTCGCATTGAGCAGCGGGAAAGTATAGGTCAGCAGGAAGCAGGCAATCCACAGAGCTAGCGTACCGAGCGACATCGCCAGCCCGCGGACGCGGTTAGGGAAAATTTCAGACAGCAGCACCCAGGTCACCGGGGCCAGCGTCAGGGCATAAATAGCGATCGCCGCCAGCACCAAAACCAGAACCGGCCAGCCCATAATGCCCAACCCGTACGCCCCGGCAATCAGCATATAGATAACCGTTAATCCTGACGCCCCGAACAACATCAGTTTACGGCGACCAATTTTGTCTACTAACGGCAGAGCGGCAAGGGTAAAGACCAGATTGATGATCCCTGTCGCCACGATCGATTTTAACGTACCGTTGATGTCGAATCCGGCAGAGGCGAAGATCTCCTGCGCATAGTTGAAAATAACGTTGATCCCACACCACTGCTGGAACACTGCCAGCACCATTCCAATAATCACGATCGGTTTGATCTGCGGTTGTAACAGCGTTGACCACGCGACCTTGTGATTATCTTTTTGCAACGTATGTTCAATCTCTTTCAGCGTTTGACCAGCATATTCCGCGGAACCAATGCGCTGCAGCATGGTACGCGCACGATCGGCTTTGCCTGCTTTCACCAGCCAGCGCGGCGATTCAGGTACAAAGAACATCAGCACCAGGAAAATTATCGCGGGCACTAATTCAGCGCCAAACATCCAACGCCAGCCCGTCTGACCGTTCCAGCTTTCCACAATCGCCTGCTGCGTAGCGCCTGAGGCTACTGGTTCGGCAATCATCAGGTTGATAAGCTGCGCCGCCAGTACGCCAATCACGATAGTGAGCTGGTTAACGGCAACAAAGCGCCCACGCTTTTCAGCCGGGCTAACCTCGGCGATATACAACGGGCTTAGCGCAGACGCCAGACCAATCCCCACGCCTCCAACGATGCGATAAACAATAAACATGTCGAAATTACTGGCGACGGCAGTTCCCCAGGCGGAAGCGCTAAAGAGGATCGCCGAGAGAATCAGCGGCATCTTTCGGCCAAACTTATCGGCGCACCATCCGGAAATCAGCGCGCCAAAGATACAACCGACCAAAGCCGAACTCATCGCCCAGCCGGATTGCGCCGGATCGGTAATCGAGAAATAGGCTTCATAGAAGGGTTTTGCCCCACCGATCACCACCCAGTCATAGCCAAACAGTAAACCACCGCAGGCCGCAACCAGGCAGATAGTCCAGACGTAACCAATCTTTAAATGTGTCTGCGCGTTATTCATTATGATTCCTCTTTCAGGGAAACGCAGGGGACAGTAGGTTTCGGGTGAGGTTGCCCCCACCCATTTCGGGTGTTACTGGAAAAGCCTTACGTTAATGGCGTGACGTAGCAGTAATGCCTTGTCATGCGCCGGATTGAGTTGCAGGAGTGCGTCAAGATCGCGCTGGCAAGCAGCACTATTTCCCAACCCCAGATGCCCGAGCACACTGATAAACAGGCAGTGTTGCTGGTGTTTTGCTTGTGCTGAGGTATCCAGCACCACCAGATCGGGTAGCGATACGGCAAAGAAATCGACATCCGGGACATTGTCGCGATGCGATTCAACCCATTGCAGGAAGCTATTAAACAGAGCGTTCGCCTGAGCATCATCGCCAAGTTTTCTCTGCGCCATACCCTGCCAGAAGAGATAATCCACAGGCTGGTCGTTGTAGTAACGGCCAG
Source organism: Citrobacter sp. Cb004 (assembly GCF_030337065.1). NCBI lineage: Bacteria > Pseudomonadati > Pseudomonadota > Gammaproteobacteria > Enterobacterales > Enterobacteriaceae > Citrobacter > Citrobacter sp. Cb004. The sequence continues at coordinate 477,752 of NZ_JAOWCH010000070.1, forward strand.
CATCCAGTGTGCTACCGCCGCGTGTCGCACGGGAGAAGTAACGCTGGGATTCATCAAAACACCCCTGCTGCTGCGCGCAATGTCCCAGTAAATACCAGATATCGTTATCCGTTTGTCCGGGTAAACGCCCCTCCCCGAGGTTTTGCGGGTAGTGCAACGCCTGTTGCAACTGCGCGATGGCGGTTTGCGGGTCGCCGGACTGAATGGCAGCCAGCGCACGATGCATCTGATTCAGCAGATATTGCCCTGTGGCTTTGCCTTCACCACCTTCCCACGGATGGAACACGCGCTCACGTAATACTGCTGCGGCATCGTCGTAACGCCCTAATCCATTCCACAGACTGAGCAGTTCCACCGTCAGATCATCACGATGGAAGACAATCTCTTTGCTGGCTTCCAGTCGCTGCAGGCGCAGCTCAGCCGGTTGCGCCATCAGCTTCTTGAGATAGTCGAGTTCAAACAGGAAACGGGCATTTTGCGGCTCCAGTGCCACGGCCTGCGACAGATACTGCATCGCCTGCTGCGCATCATGCAGTTTGTTCCAGGCATAGATCCCCAGTAAGCGGTGTACAGGAGCGAAATCCGCTTCCTGCGCAAGGGTAAACTGCCAGCAGGATACCGCTTCGGCATAACGCCGTTTGCTGTACCAGAAACAGCCAAGTAAATAGCGGGCAAAAGCGCTCTGTTCGAGGGTTTGCAGCATCTGCACTTCATCCAGCGTATTGGGGAAACGAACGCGGTTTTGCAGGCATTCGCGGGCACGTTCGATGAAGGGTTGTGGGTTGTCACTTAGCGAGGCGCGCCACAGCATAGGCAGCGTTTCCTGGCTGTCGAGCAGTTCCAGCACACCACGGGCAGCATCCTTTTGCCCCAAAGAGATCAGCCAGCCTGCCAGTTCACACGCGTTGGTACCGCGCCGCCCGGTAATCGAGATCAGCGCTTGCGCCGTCGCCTCGTCCTGACAGATGGCCCAGCGCGCATAGTGCAGGGTGTAGCTCAGAGGATAATCAACCAGCTGTTGGCGAATGTAGTCCAGGGCTTGCGGAATGCGATCAAGTTTTGCCAGCGCCAGCGCTTTCAGTCCCATCGCCAGGTTATTACTGCCGTTAAAGCGCAGGCTCTGCTCGACCTTTTCCAACGCGCCAACGTAGTCCTGACGCTTCATCGCCAGACGCGCTAACGACCAGAAAGCCGCATCCCGACAGTTGCCGCTCCAACTGGCCTTATAATAATTATCCCAAGCGCTGTCATTGTCGCTCTGACGTTCCTGTGCGGCGGCCAGCAGCATGCTCGCCTCGCCATCACGCGGATTTTTATTGAGCTTATGCGCCCGTTCCAGCGCCTTACCCGCACAATGCGCCGCCAGCGCCCAGTCCGCGCGGTTTAGCGCCAGCGTCCCCAGGGCCACATTATTGCGGTAATCCAGCGGATCAACATCCAGCGCGCGGCGATAATAATCTTCAGCATAGCGGCTGGCATGGTTGTACTGCTCCAGATGCTGACCAATAAAATAGAGTTCATCGGTATTAGAGAGTGCTTCTGGCTGTGCTGGCGCGACGGCCGCCGAAGGCAGCGGTAACTCTTGCGCAATGTGCTCTTCGTACTGCAAAAGCGTAGTGCCATCGGCGTTAGTGACGGTCATTGTCACCCGGGTATGGCCATTGTCTGACACATCAGTCAGCCAGCTCTGTCCCGGCTCCAGAGTGAGTGTATTTTCATAGAATGGCTGCCCGTGTGCGGCAAGCGTAACCTGAACATCGCGTAACGGCGCAATCGCATAAATGCCCACAGAAAGCTGGCGACTCTCACGCACCAGACGAAGCGCCAACTGCGTGCTGGCGTTTTGCACCATACCCAGTTCGCTGTAAGGCAGGAAGTTTTGCACGAAGACTTTCTCTTCGTACGGCGCAAGCCAGGTGAAATCCGGCTGGTTATCGGTAAAGACCCCGGTCATAAGTTCGATATACGGACCGTTGTCATCAGTGAGATTACGATCCCAGGCAACGCCAAAGTCGCCATAACCCCAAGTCCATTGTTTTTTCCCTGGCGAAACGTGGTGATCGGCCACATGCAGCAACCCACCGCGCTCGCCGTGATGCCAGGCACCAACAAAATCATAATCAGATTTTTCAGCCATATAGGAGGTTGGCACTGGTACGTTTTTGTAGCGCGAGATATCCACGCCAGCCGAATAGTCCACTTTGTAGTATGTGCCGGTGGCGATGGGAAACGCAGAGACATCGCGCTTACCGTGGTCGAATACCGCCGTCACATCCGGTGGAAACACGCTTTGGTGATCGTCGCCGCCCTTCACCGCCGGATTCGCCCACCATAAGAAGTGGCGCGGGGTAGCGTTACCGTTAAAAACCTTCCCGGTTATCTCGATCAACGCGCGATCCGGATACAGCGTGAATCCGGTCATGACCTGTAAACCACGCATGGGCTCTACCTCGCCCATCCAGACGGTGTATTCGCCCTGCTCACCCTGCTGTTGCGTAAAATCCACCGGCATAAAGGTGGTCGGGCGATGATGTTGCGGCCAGTTAAACTCAATGCCGCCAGAGATCCACGGCCCAAGCAGACCGACCAGCGCAGGTTTTACCACTTCGTTGTAGTAGACGAAGTCGCGCTGCTGCACTTTGTCATACGCTCGATGAATGCGTCCGCCTAACTCCGGCAGCAGCATGATGCGAATGAAGTCATTCTCCATCCATACCGCCTGATAGTCGCGCATTTCACGTTTGCCGGTCAGCGTATCAATCACGCCATAGGGATAAACCGCTCCTGAAGACCCCTGATAAACTCGCTTTTCCAGAAACATTGGGTTGGCGTCTTCTTCACCCGCTGTCCACGTGGGGAGGGTGATCGTTTCCTGCCAAACTTTTACTGAACCGTACATGCCGCGCTCCACTTAATAAACAAAAGTAAAAATTCAACTTGATGCTATTCTGCGGCAGTTAAGTGGCGTTAAAATGCGCAATGCTCACGCAATATAGTTAAGGGAGTTAAGTGAATGCAGCGTTCGGGGTTCAACAACGCCAGGGTACGTCAGGCGAATAAACAGATTTTTTTGTCACATCTGTGGCGAGAAAAGCAGCTCAGCAAGTCACAGCTGGCGCAGCTCACCAGCCTGTCGATCCCGGCGGTTAGCAATATCCTCGAAGAACTGATGGATGAAGGAAGAATCAGCCATTCACGAGAAACTTTAAGCCAGCGCGGTTTGAGCAGTGGCAGCTATCATTTGCCAGAAAAAGGTGCCTGGACGCTGTGTATCAACGTCACCCCCACCAGCATCACCAGTCAACTGGCGGATGCTCGGCTGGTTGCCGTCGGCGACTGGCAGCATGAAGTCATCAACCCCGAATCGCCAAAAGCGCTGCTGACAGCATTGGCGGCGCACTGGCGGGAATATCGTCGACAATTTCCCGAGGTCACGATTAATCTGGCGCTTGGCGTTCACGGTCAGGTTGATCCGATAACCGGCGCATCAAAAACCATGCCTCAGGCGCCGTGGAAAACACCGGTGGAAATAAAATATCTGCTGGAGGAGATGCTCGGCGTACAGGTCCGGCTGGATAATGACTGCGTGATGCTGGCGCTGGCGGAAAAATGGCAAAACCCGGCGGCTAACGGTGATTTTTGCGTGATTAACGTTGATTACGGTATTGGCTCATCGTTTGTGATTAACGATAACATCTGGCGCGGGAGTCTGTATGGCAGCGGTCAGATTGGACATACCATCATTCATCCCGATGGGATCGCCTGTGACTGTGGCCGTTATGGCTGTCTGGAAACAGTGGCGTCATTGAGCGCGTTGAAAAAGCAGGCCCGCGTGTGGATGAAATCGCAGCCGACATCCCTTTACGACCCGGAAACGCTCACCACCGACCAGCTTATTACTGCCTGGCAACACGGAGATGTTCGCATTCAGGCCTGGGCCGAACATGCCGCCAGCGCCATCGGCCTGAGTCTTTATAATTTTTTGAATATACTGAACATTAATCAAATATGGTTGTATGGTCGTAGCTGTGCATTTGGCGATAGCTGGCTCAATACGCTGGTACAGCAAACCGGGTTTAATCCGTTCGATCACGGCGATAACCCGCGTGCCAGAGCAACTCAGATAAGCTTCGGTCAGCTTAATCGCCCTCAGCAACTCATGGGAATTGGCTATCTTTATGTCGAATCACAGCTTAGCGAGCTGTAGTCATTACTCCGCCAGGCTCACGGCTAAACGTTCATGCACAGTGGCGATAAAATCGGTCAATGCCGGTTTGATTGGCCCTTTTTTCCACGCCATCAGCAGGGCAATGGTCGGAACATCGCCAACAATAGGCCGAAAAACCACCTGCCCGGTATTAAAATTATTCATATAACCGGGTATCAAAGTCACCCCCAGCCCCATGCCGACCAGATTCATGGTCACCAGAATATTGGTCGCTACCTGCACAATGTTGGGCTGGCTTTTCTGCTGCTGAAACCAGTTTTTGACAATCATCGCTAGCGCCCCGGAATAAGCGGGATCGGTACTGACAAAATTTACGCCGTGTAACTGTTCTGCGGAGATCGCTGGCTCATTGGCTAACGGATGATTCACCGGTAACACCACGACCAGCGGCTCATGAATCAGCTCCAGATAATCCAGCTCCGGGCTGTACACCGGGTGACGCATTAAGCCCACATCCAGTTCTCCGTTGAGGATCCTTTCTTCCTGTTCGGTGGTTATCAGGCTTACCAGCTCAATGTGCGTATCCGGTTGTTTTAAACGAAATAAGGGCAGCACTTTCGGGAGCAAATTCACCTCAGCGGAAGGGACAAAACCAATAGAGAAATGATTATCTTCCTGCCCCGTTTTACGGGCGCGAACTTTGGCATTTTCCGCCTGCTCAAGGATCGACAGCGCGTCCTGTAAAAAGCACTCCCCGGCCGCCGTCAGCGCAACTTTTCGCTTGTCCCGCACCAGTAACGGAACGCCCACGCAGGTTTCCAGATCGCGGATCTGGCTGCTTAACGACGGCTGAGAGGTATGCAGCTTTTCTGCCGCCCGGGTGAAATTCAGCGCCTGCGCCACCGCCACAAAATAGCGTAAGTGCCTCAGTTCCATGCCCTTCTCCTTGTTATCGAAAAAATGTCTCAACTGGTAGAAATTTACTATTTCACAAATTGATAACTAACCAGCAACATCCTTATGGCACAAAAATAGAAGGTCAATACATCTTATCTTTCAGGATTAAAAAATATGACCACACCCTCAAATTTAGACATCTACCAACTGATCGACACGCAAAACGGTCGTGTAACCCCACGGATTTATACTGACCCAGAAATTTACCAACTAGAGCTGGAGCGCATCTTCGGGCGCTGCTGGCTATTTCTCGCCCACGAAAGCCAAATCCCCAAAGCCGGTGATTTTTTTAACACCTACATGGGCGAGGATGCGGTCGTGGTGGTTCGCCAGAAGGACGGCAGCATCAAAGCGTTTCTCAACCAGTGCCGCCACCGGGCGATGCGCGTCAGCTACGCCGACTGCGGGAACACTCGCGCCTTTACCTGCCCGTATCACGGCTGGTCGTACGGTATCAATGGCGAGCTGATCGACGTCCCGCTGGAGCCTCGCGCTTACCCGCAAGGGCTATGCAAATCGCACTGGGGACTGAACGAAGTTCCTGGCGTAGAGAGCTATAAAGGGCTGATTTTCGGCAACTGGGACACCACCGCGCCCACGCTACGCGATTATCTCGGCGACATTGCGTGGTATCTCGACGGCGTGCTTGACCGCCGCGAAGGCGGCACAGAAATCGTCGGCGGCGTACAGAAGTGGACCATCGACTGTAACTGGAAATTCCCCGCCGAACAGTTTGCCAGCGATCAGTATCACGCATTGTTCAGTCATGCCTCCGCTGTGCAGGTGTTGGGGGCAAAAGACGACGGTAGCGATAAACGCCTCGGTGACGGACAAACCGCTCGCCCGGTGTGGGAAACCGCCAAAGATGCACTACAGTTCGGCCAGGACGGGCACGGCAGCGGCTTCTTCTTTACCGAAAAGCCGGATGCCAACGTGTGGGTCGACGGCGAAGTCTCCAGCTACTACCGCGACACCTACGCGGAAGCTGAACAGCGTCTGGGTAAGGTTCGTGCCCTGCGTCTGGCCGGTCACAACAACATTTTTCCAACGCTTTCCTGGCTCAATGGTACCGCTACGTTGCGCGTCTGGCATCCGCGCGGTCCTGATCAGGTTGAAGTGTGGGCGTTCTGTATTACCGATAAAGCCGCCTCTGATGAAGTGAAATCCGCATTTGAAAACAGCGCTACGCGCGCTTTTGGCCCCGCCGGATTCCTTGAACAGGACGACTCGGAAAACTGGTGTGAAATTCAAAAACTTCTGAAGGGCCATCGGGCGCGTAATAGCAAACTGTGCCTGGAAATGGGGTTAGGTCAGGAGAAACGCCGTGAAGACGGCATTCCGGGGATCACCAACTACATATTCTCAGAAACCGCCGCCCGCGGCATGTATCAGCGCTGGGCTGATTTACTCAGCAGCGAAAGCTGGCAGGAAGTGCAGGAAAAAACCGCCGCTTACCAGCAGGAGGTGATGAAATGAGTGCTTTAGTTTCCCTGGAACTGCATCACCGCATTACGCAGTTTCTCTACCATGAAGCCAGCCTGCTGGATGACTGGCAGTTTCGCGACTGGCTGGCACAGCTGGATGACGACATTCGCTATACCATGCGCACAACGGTCAATGCCCAGACGCGCGACCGTCGCAAAGGCGTGCAGCCGCCAACCACCTGGATTTTTAACGACAACAAAGATCAGCTTGAACGCCGTATTGCGCGACTGGAAACCGGAATGGCCTGGGCAGAGGAGCCGCCGTCGCGTACCCGACACCTGATCAGCAACTGCCAGGTCAGTGAAACCAAAGTGCCGGATGTGTTCGCCGTGCGCCTTAACTATCTGCTGTATCGCGCGCAAAAAGAGCGCGATGAAACCTTTTACGTCGGCATGCGCATGGACAAAGTGCGCCGTTTACCGGGCGATGAGTGGCGCTTACTGGAGCGTGAGATCGTGCTGGATCAAGCGGTGATCACCTCCCATAACCTGAGTGTATTGTTCTGATGAGTCGTATTTATGCCTGCCCCGTAGGGGATTTGCCGGAGGGTGAAGCGCTCCGGCTCGACACCTCGCCCGTCATCGCGCTGTTCAACGTTGGCGGCGAGTTTTATGCCATTAACGATCGCTGTAGCCACGGTAATGCCTCGATGTCGGAAGGTTATCTGGAAGACGACGCGACGGTGGAATGCCCGCTGCATGCCGCCAGTTTCTGCCTGAAAACCGGTAAGGCGTTGTGTTTACCTGCCACCGATCCGCTGACCACCTACGCGGTGTACGTGGAAGGTAGCGATGTGTTCGTTGATATTCCAGAGGACGCGAGATGAGCGATTTACGCGATAACGTGGTCTTTATCACCGGCGGCGGCTCCGGTCTTGGCCTGGCGCTGGTCGAGCGTTTCATTGAGGAAGGCGCGCGGGTCGCCACGCTGGAACTTTCGCCAGCCAAAGTCGCCAGCCTGCGCCAACGTTTTGGCGAACATGTGCTGGCAGTAGAAGGCAACGTCACCTGCTACGCCGACTATCAGCGCGCGGTGGATCAAATTCTGGCGCGCTACGGCACGCTGGACTGTTTGATCGGCAACGCCGGGATATGGGATCACAACGCCTCGCTGGTCAATACGCCAGCAGACGCGCTGGAGAGCGGCTTTCATGAGCTGTTTAACGTCAACGTGCTGGGCTATCTGCTGGGCGCAAAAGCCTGCGCCCCTGCGCTTATCGCCAGCGAAGGCAACATCATCTTTACCCTTTCCAACGCGGCGTGGTATCCCGGCGGCGGCGGTCCGTTGTATACCGCCTCTAAACATGCCGCCACCGGGTTGATTCGCCAGTTAGCCTACGAGCTGGCGCCAAAGGTGCGCGTCAACGGCGTCGGTCCGTGCGGTATGGCGACCGATCTGCGCGGCCCACAGGCGCTGGGCCAGGGCGATACGTCGATTATGCAGTCGCTGACGCCGGAAAAAATCGCCGCCATTTTGCCGTTGCAGTTTTTTCCTGAGCCAGCGGATTTTACCGGCCCGTATGTGATGCTGGCGTCAAAGCGCAACAATCGCACATTGAGTGGCGTGATGATCAATGCCGATGCCGGTTTGGGTATTCGCGGTATTCGTCACGTTGCCGCCGGACTGGATCTCTGAGGAGGCGTTATGAGCCATAAAATTATCGCTATCGTCGGCGGTGGTCAGGCTGCGGCAATGGCCGCCGTCGCACTGCGTCAGCAAGGATTTAACGGCGAATTGCATCTGTTTTCCGATGAGCCGTATCTGCCCTATGAACGCCCTCCGCTCTCCAAAGCGATGCTGCTGGACGAAAATCCACAGCGACAGCCGATCCTGAACGCTGACTGGTGGCTGGAGAACAACGTACAGTTGCATCTTGGCGTCACGCTGCGTCAGATTGACCGCACCTCGCGCACGCTGATGCTCGCCGATGGTCAGTCTTACCGCTGGTCGCAGTTGCTGTTGGCGACCGGGGCCGCCGCCAGACCGCTGCCGCTACTGGATAAACTGGGCGAACGTTGCTTTACCCTGCGTCACGCCACAGATGCCGAGCGTCTGCGCGGTGCCTTGCTGCCGGGCAAGGCGATTGTGATTGTCGGTGCGGGCACCATTGGCCTGGAATTAGCGGCCAGCGCGATCCAACGCGGCTGTCGGGTGACGTTAGTGGAGCTGGCCTCAACGGTAATGGGCCGCAACGCCCCTGCTCCGGTGCGCGACTATCTGCTAAACCGCCACCGACAGGCAGGGGTGCGGGTGCTGCTCAACAGCGCCATTGAGCACGCTGAAGCGGGAGAGTTTCTCTCGCTTACCCTGCAAAACGGCGAGACGCTACAGGCCGATGCGCTGGTTTATGGAGTCGGCATCGTGGCGAATGATGCGCTGGCTCGCGAAGCGGGGCTGGAGACGGCTAACGGTATTATCGTTGACTCCGCCTGCATCACCTCCGATCCCGCGATTTTTGCCGCCGGTGATGTGGCGATAACGCGCCAGCCCGACGGTTCGTTAGAACGAGTAGAAAGCTGGGAAAATGCCAATAACCAGGCACAGATTGCCGCTGCCACAATGCTCAACCTGCCGTTGCCGGAGAAGACGCCAGGCTGGTTCTGGACCGACCAATTTAATGACAATCTGCAATTTGTTGGCGATATGCAAGGGCAAACATGGTTATGTCGTGGCAATCCGGATGACAGCAAGGCTATCTGGTTCCACCTGCGTGATGGGAAGCTAATTGGCGCAGTAGCGCTCAACAACGGACGCGAAGTGCGCGCACTGCGTAAGTTAATTCATTCAGGACGAGTGGTAAGCGAGGAAGCACTGTGCAATGAAAGCGTGCCGCTGAAGTCGTTGTGATAGCAGCCTGATAAGCGCAGCGCTATCAGGCATTAAAAAAGGCCGCATCAGCGGCCTTTCGTTTTGCGTAAAGCAGAATTACGCGTAAACCGGGAAGCGTGCGCAGATATCCAGAACTTTACCTTTGACGCGCTCGATAACGGCTTCGTCATTGATGTTGTCCAGAACGTCACACATCCAGCCAGCCAGCTCTTTCACTTCCGCTTCTTTAAAGCCACGGCGAGTTACAGCCGGAGAACCGATACGGATACCGGAAGTCACAAACGGGCTCTTCGGATCGTTCGGCACGCTGTTTTTGTTAACAGTGATGTTAGCGCGGCCCAGTGCGGCGTCAGCTTCTTTACCGGTCAGGTTTTTATCAACCAGATCCAGCAGGAACAGGTGGTTTTCAGTACCGCCAGAAACCACTTTGTAGCCACGGTTCAGGAACACTTCCACCATCGCTTTGGCGTTTTTGGCAACCTGCTGCTGGTAAACCTTAAACTCAGGCTCCATCGCTTCTTTCAGCGCCACGGCTTTCGCCGCGATCACGTGCATCAGCGGGCCGCCCTGCGCGCTTGGGAACACCGCGGAGTTCAGCTTTTTGTACAGCTCTTCGTCACCGCCTTTCGCCAGGATCAGGCCGCCGCGCGGACCCGCCAGGGTTTTGTGGGTGGTGGTGGTCACTACGTGTGCGTGTGGAACCGGGTTCGGGTAAACGCCTGCGGCTATCAGGCCCGCAACGTGCGCCATGTCAACGAACAGGTATGCGCCAATGCTGTCGGCGATTTCACGCATTTTTGCCCAATCAACAACGCCGGAGTAAGCAGAGAATCCGCCGATGATCATCTTCGGCTTGTGCTCTTTGGCCTGCTTAGCCATATCTTCGTAGTCAATTTTACCGGACTCATCAATACCGTAAGGGATGATGTTGTACAGCTTGCCAGAGAAGTTAACCGGGGAACCGTGAGTCAGGTGGCCGCCTTGCGCCAGGTTCATACCCAGAACGGTATCACCCGGTTGCAGCAGAGCGGTGTAAACAGCGAAGTTAGCCTGGGAGCCGGAGTGCGGCTGTACGTTAGCGTAGTCAGCGCCAAACAGCTCTTTTGCACGATCGATAGCCAATTGCTCAACGATATCAACGTACTCACAACCGCCGTAGTAGCGCTTGCCCGGATAACCTTCAGCGTATTTGTTGGTCAGCTGAGAACCCTGCGCCTGCATAACACGCGGGCTGGTGTAGTTTTCGGAGGCGATCAGTTCGATGTGCTCTTCCTGACGTACTTTTTCCTGCTCCATAGCCTGCCACAGTTCGGCATCATAATCGGCAATGTTCATTTCACGCTTTAACATCCGCATCTCCTGACTCAGCTAACAATAGAATTTCGGCCTAAAAAGGCAGTCCCGTTGGACGACGGCGAACAGTATAACCGAATCATTCTTCGATAACAGGTCTTGACAAAGGATTTTACGCAAACGATTACCTTCACGGCACGCAAGGCTTTGGAGAACAAAGGTCTGCTGAATTTCAACGGATTTCTTTTCAGGTTTGTGATGCAGATTTTTCACGATGTAACCTTTACAACGCAAAGTGACAAAGAACCATTTACAATGCAGGGGTATTTTTTATAAGATGCATTTGACATACATCATTAAAATTTCAGATAAAGGAAGACCGTATGCTTGACGCACAAACCATCGCTACAGTGAAAGCCACCATTCCCCTGCTGGTTGAAACAGGCCCGAAGCTGACCGCCCATTTCTACGATCGCATGTTTACGCATAACCCAGAGCTGAAAGAAATCTTCAACATGAGTAACCAGCGTAATGGCGATCAGCGTGAAGCGCTGTTTAACGCTATTGCCGCGTATGCCAGCAATATCGAGAACCTGGCGGCGCTGTTGCCTGCCGTTGAGAAAATCGCGCAGAAGCATACCAGCTTCCAGATTAAACCGGAGCAGTACAACATCGTAGGTGGCCATTTGCTGGCAACGCTGGACGAAATGTTCAGCCCGGGCCAGGAAGTTCTGGATGCATGGGGCAAAGCATACGGCGTGCTGGCGAACGTTTTCATCAACCGTGAAGCGCAGATCTACAGTGAAAATGCCAATAAAAATGGCGGCTGGGAAGGTACCCGTCCTTTCCGCATCGTGGCAAAAACCCCACGCAGTGCGCTTATCACCAGCTTTGAATTTGAACCTGTCGACGGTGGCGCAGTGGCTGAATATCATCCGGGGCAATACCTGGGCGTCTGGCTGAAGCCGGAAGGTTTCCCGCATCAGGAAATTCGGCAGTACTCACTGACCCGTAAACCCGATGGCAAAGGCTACCGTATTGCTGTGAAGCGTGAAGACGGTGGTCAGGTTTCCACCTGGCTGCACAACCATGCGAATGTGGGCGACGTCGTTCACTTAGCTGCACCTGCGGGCGATTTCTTTATGGACGTCGCGACCGATACCCCAGTGTCTCTGATTTCAGCAGGCGTAGGTCAGACCCCGATGCTGGCGATGCTGGATACGCTGGCAAAAGCGAATCATACGGCGCAGATTAACTGGTTCCACGCGGCAGAAAATGGCGATGTACATGCCTTTGCCGATGAAGTGAATGAACTGGGCAAAACGCTGCCACGCTTTAGCGCACACACCTGGTATCGTGAACCAACCGAAGCCGATCGCGCGAAAGGTGCGTTTGATAGCGTTGGTCTGATGGATTTGAACAAACTGGAAGGCGCAATCAGCGATCCGGCGATGCAGTTTTATCTGTGCGGTCCGGTTGGCTTTATGCAGTTTGCCGCGAAGCAGCTGGTCGGTCTTGGCGTGAAAAACGAGAACATTCATTACGAATGCTTCGGCCCGCATAAAGTCTTGTAATTACTCATGCCTGATGGCGCTGCGCTTATCAGGCCTACGGGATATTGTAGGCCTGATAAGGTGTTTACACCGCCATCCGGCAAGCACGGCGCGGCTTAGATTGCCGCGTCGTCTTCTTCACCGGTGCGAATACGAATCACGCGTGCCACGTCGAAGACAAAAATCTTACCGTCGCCGATTTTACCGGTCTGGGCAGTACGAATAATGGTGTCGACGCAGGTATCGACGATGTCGTCGGTGACCACAATTTCAATTTTTACCTTCGGCAGAAAATCCACCATATATTCCGCACCACGGTACAGCTCAGTATGGCCTTTCTGACGGCCAAACCCTTTCACTTCTGTTACAGTCATACCGGTAATGCCGACTTCAGCCAGCGCTTCGCGGACGTCGTCCAGCTTGAAGGGTTTAATAATCGCATCAATCTTTTTCATGCTATTCCTTGAAAAGGTCGCCTGTCTTTTGATCGAATAAAACTAACATAATCCGCAGATTTATTCTTTGAAATCGTTTGCATCCAGCTCATGGCGAGAGAGCAACTTGTAGAATTCGGTGCGGTTGCGCCCCGCCATTCGCGCCGCATGAGTCACATTGCCCTTGGTGATTTGCAACAGCTTACGCAGGTAGTTGAGTTCAAACTGGTTACGCGCTTCAACAAAGGTCGGCAGCGCGGTGTTCTCCCCTTCCAGCGCCTGCTCCACCAGCGCGTCGCTGATCACCGGCGAAGAGGTCAACGCCACGCACTGCTCAATCACGTTAACCAACTGACGCACGTTACCAGGCCAACTGGCGGTCATTAACCGTTTCATGGCATCGGTCGAAAAGGCGCGCACGAACGGTTTGTGTCGTTCAGCAGACTGGCGCAGCAGATGGTTTGCCAGCAGCGGAATATCTTCCGTACGCTCGGCCAGCGCCGGGATCTTCAGGCTCACCACGTTGAGGCGATAGTACAAATCTTCGCGAAATTCCCCCCGAGCCATCGCTTTGGGTAAATCACGGTGGGTCGCGGAAACGATCCGCACATCAATATCGATATCGCGGTTACTGCCCAGCGGCCTGACTTTTCGCTCCTGCAATACACGTAGCAATTTAACCTGCAACGGCGCGGGCATATCGCCAATCTCATCGAGAAACAGCGTCCCGCCTTCCGCGGCCTGAAACAGCCCTTCACGATTGCTCACCGCACCGGTAAAAGCGCCGCGCGCATGACCAAACAGTTCGGACTCCAGCAGTTGTTCCGGCAATGCGCCGCAGTTAATGGCAATAAAGGGCTTGTGGCTGCGCGGGCTGGCGTTGTGAATGGCCTGGGCAAAAACTTCTTTCCCGGTTCCGCTTTGGCCGTTGATCAATACGCTTACGTCCGATTGCGCCACCATGCGCGCCTGTTCCAGCAGGCGCAGCATCAGTGGGCTGCGGGTGACGATGGACTCACGCCAGCTGTCATCAGCGGCAGGCGCAGACTGTTCCAACGCCCCGTCGATCGCATGGTATAACGCGTCTTTATCCACCGGCTTAGTGAGAAAGCTGAACACCCCTTGCTGGGTCGCCGCAACGGCGTCGGGGATGGAACCGTGAGCGGTAAGGATAATAACCGGCATTCCCGGCTGCACTTTCTGGATTTCAGTAAACAGCTGCATGCCGTCCATTTCATCCATGCGCAGATCGCTAATAACCAGATCCACTTTTTCACGGTTAAGCACCCGTAGTCCTTCCTGCCCGCTTTCTGCGGTTACGACGCTGTAACCTTCGCTGGTCAGGCGCATTCCAAGTAATTTCAACAGGCCGGGATCGTCATCCACCAGCAGCAGATGCGCGGGCTTACGGCTTATCATGGCGTGACCTCATCGGCAGACGGCGCTGCGCCTTCCTCGTTATCAGGTAGGGTGACTTTTTCGTTCCCGTGCGGCGCATCAGGGTTGTAACTACCGGCAGGTTTGCGCGTGGAAAGCTGGCGTTCAATATCGGTTAGATTCTCCAGCTTGCGGGTCGTGAGATCGAGCTGAGACTGCAAGTGTTGTTGCTGCTGACGTAACGTATCAAGATCGCTGTCTGATGCCTGCTGAAGCTTGCTGTAGCGCATACGCTCTTCGGCCAGTTGCAACTGCAACGTCTGACTGCTGCGCCAGACCTGATACAGCGGGCGTACCTGTGGCGGAATTTGCGGGCTTAATGCGTCGAGGCGCGTAACCGTCTCCCGCCTTTCAGGCGGCGTAATGCTGGCGTTATCAAGCAGGATCCCGCGCCTGAAAGCCCCCTGCCAGGTATCAGGCATCATCGTGCTGGCTTCACTACGCGCCTGTACCGGCATCAGGCGATTGGCGCAATCCATCGCCCGCAGCCAGTACAGCGGATTGGTCTCTGTGGGCTGACCAGACAGCGACCAGATATCGCTACAGTCGGTTGCAAGGTAGTCCGCCAGTTGATGAGGCGGAATTTTCTCCTGCGAGGGGTCGCCGATAATATGATTCACCGCGTTCGGGACGCAGCCTACCAGCGCCAGACACGGCAGGCTTGCGAGGATGACGCGACGGAAAAAATGTCGTTTAAGCATTCGGACAACAACGTATGGCATACTCACCAGACTTAGGTTTATTTTAGTGATTTTTCGCTGCAGATAGCGGCAGTTCTATGCGAAAACAAACGTTTTGCGCATGCTCATCAACCAGATACAGTTTGCCCCGCATACGGCGGATGCAATCTCTGGCAATGCTCAGCCCCAACCCGCTTCCTTTTACCGCCCCTTTTCGCTGATGGCTACCCTGGAAAAAAGGCTCGAAGATCATGGTCTGTTCTGCTTCTGGAATCGGTGTGCCGGTATTCATTACATCAATGTATACCATTGAGCCATGCAAACTGCTGCGGATCCAAATGTTACCGGATTCAGCGCCATAGTGCACCGCATTGGAATAAAGATTGTCCAGCACGCTCATCAATAGCATCGGTTCTGCCAGGCAGGCGTTCACCGCAAGCGCAACATCAGTATGTATCATTTTGGCGCGAGCGGGCAGGCTATGTGCAGAAACAACGCTTTCCACCAGCGGCGCGATTTCCACACATTCAAGCTCAACCTCGTCATCCGCCAGCTTGCGGTTGTAATCGAGCAGTTGCTCAATCAGTTTTTGCAGGTTGCGGCTACTGTCATCGAGAATACCGACCACCTCTTTTTGCTCTGGCGTTAACGGCCCAACGACCTGATCGGCTAACAGCTCGGTACCTTCGCGCATACTCGCCAGAGGCGTTTTCAGCTCATGAGACAGGTGGCGTAAAAACTGATGTCGTTGTGACTCCAGCCAGGAGAGACGTTCGCTCAGCCAGATAATGCGCTGCCCCACGGAGCGCAGCTCCCGGGGTCCCGTAAATAATA
This sequence comes from Citrobacter sp. Cb004, assembly GCF_030337065.1. NCBI lineage: Bacteria > Pseudomonadati > Pseudomonadota > Gammaproteobacteria > Enterobacterales > Enterobacteriaceae > Citrobacter > Citrobacter sp. Cb004. The sequence goes on from NZ_JAOWCH010000070.1 coordinate 493,422, forward strand.
CGCTATCGCCCAGCGAGCGCCCTTCCCCCAGACGATTGATCATTTTTTCTATGCCCTTCACCGGACCGATTATCATGCGGGTAAACAGCAACACCATCGCCAGGCTGACAAGAAACAGCACCAGCGCCTGCCAGCCAAAGAACTGCCCACGTTCGGCTATTTCCTGCTGTAGCTGCTGCCCACGAGAAAAGACGACCGTGCGCGTCGCTTGTACCATTTCAGTATTGGCACTGGCGAAAGCGTCCAGCCGCGCCGCCGCCACGCTATCAGGACCACTGTTGGTGCACTGTAACTGCGCGAGATCGTTGAGGTCCTGACGCAGTGCCTGATAAAGCTTGGTATCCGGCAACACGCCCGCATGCGCATCCAGCATGTCGCTGTAGCGTTTACGTTGGCTCTGGTAAACCTTAGCCAGCGTTGGGTCATCAAGCACACAGTATTGCCGGTAGCTACGCTCCATCTCCAGCGCGGCATTGGTCATCGCTTCGCTGCGTCTGGCGTCAATCAGCGTGGTTTGGTTCGTCAGCGCCGCCTGCGCGCTCAGGGCATTCAGACTTTGCCACGCCTGCCAGGCCAAAACTAACAACGGCAGCAGGATAAGCAAAAATGCCAACGTAACCAATTGACGTAAAGATCGGGGGAAAACAGACCAGCGCTTCAAGGCGTTACTCTCAATGGACAGGAATAGGTTGATGCTAACTGAGGGGAACGTCAGATACAACAAAGCCGGGATTAACCCGGCTTTGTTGTGGAATAAGGCGGTGCCTAACTCGACGTTTCGCCCGAAGGTTGATATGAGCGATGCTAATATCAGATGTTGGACGGCAGGCACCTTGTTGTGCGTCATTCGAAGTTTATGTAGCACGTCCCGAAGGGGCTGACATAAGAAGGTGAATGAGCCACTGGGCTATATTATGCAGCATCTGTGCCAATATTCAAAACACTTTATTAACACAATGATAAATATGGAAAATGTTCTTATTCATATGAAAAATGATTTTGGCTATTTTTCACCCTTACTGTCGCCAATCAGCAACACCCACAGCACTTAAAAACAAATTCATTGTAAATCATATAATTAAATGTCTCTTTTTAGCGACAGCGTAACCCCACCTATGTCGGGATTTCCCGACACTTAAACGCATTGTCGGATAGCGGCATACAAAATGACTGACAAAAAAAAGCCCCTCACGCAGAGGGGCTTAAAGGTTATCGAGCTGATTACCCGAGCTGTTTACGCGCGTTGCGGAAGATACGCATCCACGGGCTGTCCTCGCCCCAGTTTTCCGGGTGCCAGGAGTTGCTCACGGTACGGAATACGCGTTCCGGGTGCGGCATCATAATGGTGACGCGACCATTTTCAGTAGTAACGGCAGTAATTCCGTTCGGCGAACCGTTCGGGTTAGCCGGGTAGGTCTCGGTCACCTTACCGAAGTTATCAACGTAGCGCAGCGCCACCAGCCCCTTACTCTCCAGCGCGGCCAGATGCGCGCCGTCACGCACTTCCACACGGCCTTCACCGTGAGAAACGGCAATCGGCATCATCGAACCAACCATATCGGCAAGCAGTAAAGACGGGCTTTGCGTCACTTCGACCAGGCTGAAGCGGGCTTCAAAACGATCGGAGTGGTTACGCACAAAGCGCGGCCACAGCTCGCTTCCCGGGATCAGTTCACGCAGGTTAGACATCATCTGGCAACCGTTACACACCCCGAGCGCCAGCGTTTGCGGGCGATGGAAGAAGGTTTCGAACTCATCACGGACGCGGTTGTTGAACAGAATCGACTTCGCCCAGCCTTCCCCTGCACCGAGCACATCGCCGTAAGAGAAACCGCCACAAGCGACCAGCGCCTGGAAGTTACCCAGACCGATGCGTCCGCCCAGCAGGTCGCTCATATGCACATCGATGGCGTCAAAGCCCGCACGGTGGAAGGCAGCCGCCATTTCGACGTGGGAGTTCACGCCCTGCTCGCGCAGTACGGCCACTTTTGGACGCGCGCCGGTAGCGATGTACGGGGCGGCAACATCTTCGTTGATATCAAACGACAGTTTAACGTTGAGGCCAGGATCGGCATCGTTGGTTTTCGCGTCGTGTTCCTGATCGGCACACTCCGGGTTGTCGCGCAGACGCTGCATCTGCCAGGTGGTTTCCGCCCACCACATGCGCAGCGTGGTGCGGCTTTCGCTGAACACCGGCTGACCGTTGGCGCTCAGGGTGAAACGGTCACCCGTTAACGCCTGGCCGAGATAGTGCACGCAATCTGCCAGGCCATGTTGTGCCAGCAACACCTCAACCGCTTCACGGTCAGCAGCGCGAACCTGGATCACTGCGCCCAGCTCTTCATTAAACAGCGCCGCCAGACGATCGTCACCCAGAGAGTGGATATCAGCGTCAATACCGCAGTGACCGGTGAAGGCCATTTCCGCCAGCGTAACCAGCAGTCCGCCGTCGGAACGGTCATGGTAGGCCAGCAGCTTACGCTGCGCGACCAGCGCCTGAATGGCGTCGTAGAAGCCTTTCAGTTGCTCAACGTTACGCACGTCGGCAGGCTTATCGCCCAGTTGACGATAAACCTGTGCCAGCGCCGTCGCGCCCAGCGCGTTGTGACCAAGACCGAGATCAATCAGCAGCAGGGCGTTGTCTTCAGTAGAGAGCTGTGGGGTTATCGTGTGGCGCACGTCTTCCACGCGGGCAAAGGCGGTGATCACCAGCGACAGCGGCGAAGTCATTTCACGCTGCTCATTACCTTCCTGCCAGCGGGTTTTCATCGACATAGAGTCTTTGCCCACCGGAATAGTCAGGCCAAGCGCCGGACATAATTCTTCCCCAACGGCTTTTACCGCTTCGTACAGCCCGGCATCTTCACCGGGGTGACCCGCAGCAGCCATCCAGTTGGCCGACAGTTTAATGCGTTTGATATCGCCAATCTGCGTTGCCGCAATGTTAGTCAGCGCTTCACCTACCGCCAGACGCGCAGAGGCCGAGAAATCCAGTAGCGCAACTGGCGCACGCTCACCGATAGACATCGCTTCACCGTAGTAGCTATCCAGGCTTGCGGTGGTGACCGCGCAGTTGGCTACCGGGATCTGCCACGGACCAACCATCTGGTCACGCGCCACCATGCCGGTAACGGTACGGTCGCCGATCGTCACGAGGAACGTTTTCTCAGCGACAGTCGGCAGATGCAGCACGCGGTTAACCGCATCTGCAATCGAGATTTCGCCACGATTCAGGGCGTCGCCTTTGGCTTTCAGCGTCTGCACATCGCGGGTCATTTTCGGGGTTTTACCCAGCAGCACATCAAGCGGCATGTCGATCGGCTGGTTATCGAAGTGGCTGTCGCTCAGTGTGAGATGCTGTTCTTCGGTGGCCTCACCGATCACCGCATACGGCGCGCGCTCGCGCTTACACAGTTCGTCAAACAGCGGTAGCTGGTCAGCGGCAACCGCCAGCACATAGCGCTCCTGGGATTCGTTACACCAGATTTCCAGCGGGCTCATACCCGGCTCGTCGCTAAGGATATCGCGCAGCTGGAATTTACCGCCGCGACCGCCATCGCTTACCAACTCCGGCATGGCGTTAGACAGACCGCCCGCGCCAACGTCATGGATAAACAGGATCGGGTTCGCATCGCCCATCTGCCAGCAGCGGTCGATAACTTCCTGGCAACGACGTTCCATTTCCGGGTTGTCGCGCTGTACCGAAGCGAAATCAAGATCGGCATCAGACTGGCCGGAAGCCATAGAGGAGGCCGCCCCGCCGCCAAGCCCGATGTTCATCGCCGGGCCGCCGAGGACGATCAGCTTGGCGCCAACGACGATCTCACCTTTTTGCACGTGATCGGCACGGATGTTACCGATCCCGCCCGCCAGCATGATCGGTTTATGGTAACCGCGTAGCTCTTCGCCGTTGTGGCTGTTGACCTTTTCTTCGTAGGTGCGGAAGTAGCCGGTCAGCGCCGGACGACCGAATTCGTTGTTAAACGCCGCGCCGCCCAACGGACCTTCGGTCATGATATCGAGCGCGGTAACAATACGGTCCGGCTTACCAAAGTCTTCTTCCCACGGCTGTTCAAAGCCAGGAATACGCAGGTTGGAAACGGAGAAGCCCACCAGCCCGGCTTTCGGTTTTGCACCGCGACCGGTTGCACCCTCGTCGCGGATTTCGCCGCCGGAGCCGGTAGCCGCGCCCGGCCACGGAGAGATAGCCGTCGGGTGGTTGTGGGTTTCAACCTTCATCAGGATGTGGGCTGGCTCCTGATGGAAATCGTAGCGGCCGGTTTTGTGGTCGGCAAAGTAGCGGCCCACTTCAGAACCTTCCATTACCGCGGCGTTGTCTTTATAGGCAGACAGCACGTGGTCCGGCGTGGTTTCGAAAGTGTTTTTAATCATCTTGAACAACGACTTGGGCTGCTGTTTACCGTCGATAACCCAGTCGGCGTTAAAAATTTTGTGGCGGCAGTGCTCGGAGTTAGCCTGCGCAAACATGTACAGTTCAATGTCGTTCGGGTTGCGTCCCAGTTTGGTAAACGCATCCTGCAGATAGTCGATTTCGTCTTCCGCCAGCGCCAGACCCAGACGCAGGTTAGCGTCGATCAGCGCCTGGCGTCCCTCACCCAGCAGATCAACACTGGAGACCGGCGCAGGCTGGTGATGGACAAACAGTTTTTCGGCATCGTTCAGCGCAGAGAAAACCGTTTCCATCATGCGGTCGTGCAGTTCGTCGGCAACCATCTGCCACTGCTCAGCGGTCAGCGTAGAGGCTTCTACATACCAGGCAATGCCACGTTCCAGACGGCTAATCTGTTGCAGGCCGCAGTTGTGGGCAATATCAGTCGCTTTAGAAGACCACGGGGAGATGGTGCCAGGGCGAGGCGTAACCAGCAGCAGTTTGCCTTCAGGGGCATGGCTGTGAAGAGCAGGACCATATTTCAGCAGGCGTACAAGCTGGGCGTGCTCATCCTCATTCAACGGTGCATTCAGATCGGCAAAATGGACGTACTCGGCGTAAATATTGTGGACCTGGAGGTTGGCAGCCTGAAAACGTGCCAGCAGTTTGTTAATACGGAATGCAGACAGTGCAGGTGAACCACGCAGAATTTCCATCATAAGTCTCTCGTCTTCTAAGCTTTCGGTGTGCCCAAGTGGGGGAAACGGGCGTCATTATAAAGAATCTACCGCGCCGACGAAACCGTTTGCGTCGAAATAAAATCACGACCTTCTCTTATCATCAAATGCGGTCTGGTTTCTGAATAAGTTGCCAACTGACGCAAGTTTAAGCAAAATGCCGCTCATTAATGACGACTTCACTTCTTAATCATCACCACAGCAGGCAGAGACAACGTACGGTTCAGAGAATTAACTAATTGAAAAAATTAAAGATTAATTATCTGTTCATCGGCATATTAACGCTGTTGTTGGCAGCGGCCCTCTGGCCATCTATTCCCTGGTTCGGTAAAGCCGAAAATCGTATCGCCGCCATTCAGTCGCGGGGAGAACTGCGCGTCAGTACCCTCGACTCGCCGTTAACTTACGCGACCCTCAACGGTAAGAAATTCGGCCTGGATTATGAACTGACTCAGGCGTTCGCCAACTATCTGGGCGTGAAGTTAAAAGTCACCGTGCGCCAGAACATCAGCCAGCTTTTTGACGACCTGGATAACGGCCATGCCGATCTGTTAGCCGCAGGCCTGGTATATAACAGCGAGCGGGTGAAAAATTACCAGCCCGGCCCAACCTACTATTCGGTTTCACAACAGTTGGTGTATCGGGTTGGGCAATACCGCCCGCGTACTCTTGCCACCGTGAACGAAAATCAACTGACCATCGCCCCGGGGCACGTGGTGGTTAACGATCTCCAGTTACTTAAAGAGAATAAATTTCCCGATCTGAGCTGGAAGGTGGATGACAAAAAGGGCACTACTGAACTGCTTGATGATGTTATCGCCGGGAAGCTGGATTACACCATTGCCGATTCCGTCGCCATCAGCTTATACCAACGCGTACATCCTGAACTGGCCGTAGCGCTGGACGTATCTGACGAACAGCCGGTGACCTGGTTTAGTCGCCTGGACGATGACAACACGCTGTCTGCCGCCCTGTTGGATTTTTTTAACACCATGAATGAAGACGGCTCTCTGGCGCGGCTGGAAGAAAAGTATCTCGGACATGGCGATGATTTTGACTATGTCGATACCCGCACCTTTTTGCGCGCCGTAGACAGCGTATTACCGGACCTTAAGCCGCTGTTTGAGAAATATGCTCAGGAGATAGACTGGCGACTGCTCGCCGCAATCTCTTATCAGGAGTCACACTGGGACGCGCAGGCCACTTCCCCGACCGGCGTACGCGGGTTGATGATGCTGACCAAAAATACCGCTCAAAGTCTCGGACTTACCGACCGTACCGATGCCGAACAAAGCATCAGCGGCGGCGCACGGTATTTGCAGGATATGATGAGTAAAGTGCCCGATACCGTCCCCGAAGGGGAACGCATCTGGTTTGCGCTCGCAGCCTACAACATGGGTTATGCGCACATGCTGGATGCACGGGCGCTGACCGTGAAAACCAAAGGCAATCCGAACAGCTGGTCCGACGTAAAACAGCGTCTGCCACTGCTCAGCCAAAAGCCGTATTACAACAAGCTGACCTATGGTTATGCGCGAGGCCACGAAGCCTACGCTTATGTAGAAAATATCCGTAAGTACCAGATTAGCCTGGTGGGGTATCTGCAGGAGAAAGAAAAACGGGCGCTTGAAACGCAGCAACTGGCGCAGGATTACCCGGCGGTGACGCCGGCAGAGCTAATAGGTAAAGATGAATTGCCGCTTTCGTCGTTTTTGTCTCAGACGTCGTCAAATTACCTGTCGCACTCCCCTTCCCTGCTGTTTTCACCGCAGAAAAAAGAGGGCAAGTAGCCTCGTAGGCCTGATAAGCGCAGCGTCATCAGGCAATCAGACCGGCATTTACAAATTGGCGTTTTTTTTCAGCGCTTTGATTTCCTGACGACGCATGCGAAAGAAATCACTGAGCAACGTGGCGCATTCATCCCGTAGCACCCCTTCGGTCACCTCCACCCGATGATTCATTCCAGGGTGATGCAATACATCCATTAATGACCCGGCTGCCCCCGTTTTCGCATCGCGCGCGCCAAAAACGACCTGACCGATACGGCTGTGCACCATCGCGCCTGCGCACATCACACACGGCTCCAGAGTGACATACAGCGTGGTATCCAACAGACGGTAGTTTTGCAGCACCAGGCCGCCCTGACGCAGCGCCATAATTTCAGCGTGGGCAGTCGGATCATGGTGACCAATCGGACGGTTCCAGCCTTCGCCAATCACGCGGTTGTTATGTACTAATACCGCGCCCACCGGGACTTCACGCTCATCCCAGGCGCGCTTAGCCAGCGTTAAAGCATGACGCATCCAGTATTCGTGGCTAAATTCAACTTCAGACAAAGGGGGTAACTCCAGTAATCAAAGCGGGCGCATTATACACAGACGCTATCGTTTACTCTATTCGAGTTGTTGTAGCTCTCCGCGCGGCGTGACGCGCCAGCGATGCTGGCAAAAAGAGAGCAGAGGATTGTCCTGATTACTGTCGCTGTAGCCACTGTAAAGCTGAAGCGGCGCACCAATGTGGCGTTCCAGTTGCGTCACTTTCTCATGGCCCAGACAGCGCAGAGGCAGCACCCACCCGCCGTATCCCCGCGCCATTTTACTGGCGATCAGATTGACTCGCGGTAGCCACGGCGTGTCGAAGTACACCTGCTCGACCAGCGACTGCGGGGAGCCAGTGATAAGCCAGATTTCGGCGTCAGAGCTTAACAGGTAGGTTGTCAGGCGCTGCTGCACGAGCGGAAAGGCCGTCACGTTACTGCGAAACCAGCGCACAAAGTCAGCCTGATGCCCTTTCAGACGCGCCTCGCTACGACCAAAAGTGCATCCCCACAACAGCAGGCTCATTGGCCAGCGGGCGGCGCGCCCTTGTATCAGCAGCGCCAGCGCAATCACCGGTAGCAGAGGCAGCACAAGCAACGCGTTCAGCGGCTGGCGACGCAGCAGATAACGTATAAAGCTACCGAACATATCCTGCTGGTGTAACGTGCCATCCAAATCAAAAAAAACAACGCGGCGCTGGTGATTGGTCAAACCTTATTCCTCTGGATCGTTGAACCCCAATAGCCAGGTAAACAGGAACCCGGCGATAACTGCTACCAGATAGCCTAACAGATAGAACATCACTTTTCCGGCAACAATCGTCAGTGCCAGCGGCAAACCGGAGATGCCAAAGGTGATAACCGTCGCCACCTTCCAGTAGCTAATCAGCGCCCCGCCTACCGCTCCGCCAAGACAGGCACCGATAAACGGTTTACCCAACGGCAGCGTGACGCCAAAAATAAGCGGCTCGCCAATGCCCAGCAGCCCGACCGGCAGCGCTCCTTTGATCACTTTCTTTAGCCGCGCATTGCGGGTTTTCATCAACACCGCTATCGCAGCCCCTACTTGTCCAACGCCTGCCATCGCCAGGATAGGAAAGAGCGCGTTATAACCGTGTGCCTGTACCAGCTCAACGTGGATGGGCACCAACCCTTGATGAAGTCCGGTGAGCACCAATGGCAGGAAAGTTCCCGCCAGTATGGCACCAACCAGGAAACCGCCGCGGTCGATAGCCCAGGATGCGCCGTGAGCGATAGATTCAGAAATCCAGCCTCCAAGCGGTTGTAGCGCCACAATCGCGATGGCCCCGGTAATGATGGTGGTCAGCAGCGGGTTAAGGATAAGCTCCAGCGATTCCGGCAACAGCTCGCGGAATTTGCGCTCGATCCAACACATCAGCGCAACCACCAGCAGCACTGCGATCACCCCGCCGCGCCCCGGCTGCAACGCTTCGCCAAACAGGGTAATCTGCGCCAGCTGCGGACTGGAGAGGATCCCCGCCATCACCCCACCCATCGCCAGAGAGCCGCCGAAGACTTTGGCGGTATTCACCCCAACCAGAATATTCATGATGGCAAACACGGCGCTACCAAATATGCCCATCAGCCCCAGCATATTCGGATAATGGGTCGCAAAATCCCCCACGATATCCGGTCGCTTAAGGATGTTAATAATGCCGGTAATCAAACCGGAGGCGATAAACGCCGGAATAAGAGGGATAAAGACGTTCGCCAGCTTGCGCAGCGCATCGCTCATTGGCGCTTTGTACTTCGCTTTGGCCTCTGATTTGGTGCGCTCGATATTATTCACATCTGCACGCTCGCCGCCATCGGCAATCAGGGAGCGCATGGCATCCACCACCTTGGCAGCTTTACCGGGGCCGACGATTATCTGATGCTGCGCGCCCTGCTTCACGTAACCGCTAACACCGGGCAGTTGCCTGAGACGGGGAATATCAATCTGACCGTCATCCTGAACTTCCACCCTGACACGAGTCATACAGTTTTCCAGGCGCAGAATATTTTGCTCTCCGCCTACGCCCAGCAGAATGTCGCTGGCCAGCACCGCCGTATTATCCATATACACCTCTTAGTGTTCTAACGCCGCGCGTAAAAAACCCTGGTGAGCGGCAAGCTTTTCACGGGCGGCAGCGGCATCCAGGCCGGTGAGCGCCATTAAAATCGCTGGCTTAACGTCAAAATCAGTCTGCTTTAACAGCGCTTGCGCCTGTTCACGCGCAATGCCGGTGGCTTCAACCACCATACGGCACGCCCGATCGACCAGTTTGACGTTGGTTGCCTGCATATCCACCATCAGGTTCTGGTACACCTTGCCAAATTTCACCATCGCACCGGTGGAGATCATATTGAGCACCAGTTTTTGCGCGGTGCCGGATTTCAGTCGTGTTGACCCGGTCAACGCCTCCGGTCCCACCACCGGGGAGATCGCAATATCCGCTTCATGCGCGACAGGAGAATCCGGATTGCAGGAAATAGCCGCCGTCGTACAACCCACCGAACGCGCATATTTCAGCCCGCCAATCACATACGGCGTGCGACCTGAAGCCGCCAGACCAACCACCAGATCCTGTGCGGTAAGGTTGAGTGCGCGCAGATCGTCCTCGCCTAACTGCGGGTTATCTTCCGCGCCTTCTACCGCCTTGAGCAGCGCGCCCGGCCCCCCGGCAATCAGCCCAACCACCAGACCATGCGGTACACCGAAGGTCGGTGGGCACTCAGACGCGTCCAGCACGCCAAGACGTCCGCTGGTACCTGCGCCCATGTAAATAATGCGTCCACCGGCTTTTAACGCGTTAGCTGCCGCATCGACCGCGCACGCAACTTGAGGCAGAGTTGCTTTTACTGCTTCCGCTACCAGCGTATCCTGTTGATTAAATCGATGAACCAACTCCAACGTTGAGAGCGCATCCAGATCCATGGTCTGTGGATTGCGGGTTTCTGAAACTAATGCACCGAGATTCATTTTTTGTTCCTTAGGAATTTTTAATTCATAATAATCTGTCATAATGGAATATTATATTCATCCAGGCGAGTGAAATTTTGTTTTGCAATCGCCATCACGTTTTCGCCAGGAGACAGCATGAACTGTTTAATTCGCATTCGTCAGCGTTACCCGGACCTCGCGCAAAGCGATAAAAAACTTGCGGATTATCTTCTTGCTCAGCCGGATACCGCGCGTCATCTCAGCTCACAGCAGCTGGCCTTTGAAGCAGGCGTCAGCCAGTCCAGCGTGGTGAAGTTCGCGCAAAAGATGGGCTTTAAAGGGTTTCCGGCGCTGAAACTGGCGATTAGCGAAGCGTTGGCCAGCAATCCCAACCCTCATTCCATTCCGGTGCATAATCAGATTCGCGGTGACGACCCCATGCGTATGGTGGGCGAAAAACTGATTAAAGAAAACGTGGCCGCGATGCATGCGACGCTGGACGTCAACAGCGAAGAGAAACTGATAGAGAGCGTCACAATGCTGCGCTCAGCCCGGCGCATTATCCTGACCGGGATTGGCGCATCGGGTCTGGTAGCGCAGAATTTTGCCTGGAAACTGCTAAAGATTGGTTTTAACGCGGTGGTTGAACGCGATATGCACGCCCTGCTGGCGGCGGTGCAGGCGCTTTCACCCAACGATCTGCTGCTGGCCATTTCGTATACCGGAGAACGCCGCGAACTCAACCTGGCTGCGGATGAAACGTTGCGCGCCGGAGCCAAAATTCTCGCCATCACCGGATTTACCCCTAACGCCCTGCAACAGCGCGCAACTCATTGTCTGTACACGATTGCTGAAGAACAGGCCACGCGCAGCGCAGCGATTTCCTCTACCCATGCGCAAATGATGCTCACTGATTTACTGTTTATGGCGCTGGTGCAGCAAGATCTGGAGCATGCTCCGGAACGCATTCGCCACAGCGAAGCACTGGTAAAAAAACTGGTCTGAGCAAAGAATGCGCGTATAATGCCCGCCCGATTTGTGATGTTTTGAGAGTTTCCTGATGGCCCTGTTAATCACTAAAAAGTGTATCAATTGCGATATGTGCGAGCCCGAATGCCCGAATGAGGCGATTTCGATGGGTGACAGCATTTACGAGATTAACAGCGACAAGTGTACGGAATGCGTAGGCCATTACGACACGCCAACCTGCCAGAAGGTGTGCCCGATCCCTAATACTATTTTGAAAGATCCGGCACATGTCGAAACGGAAGAGCAGCTGTGGGATAAGTTTGTACTGATGCACCACGCCGATAAGCTGTAACGTTGCCTGATGACGCTATGTTTATCAGGCCGACGAAACGTTAGCTCTCGATAATCACCGTGGCGCAGGCGTAGTGACGCTCATCGGCCAGCGTCACATGCATATGTGCGACGCCGAGTTTTTCCGCCAGTTTTAACGCCTCCCCCCATAACCGCAGACGCGGCTTACCGAGTTCGTCGTTAAAGACCTCAAACTGATTAAACGCCAGACCGTTGCGAATACCGGTACCAAAGGCTTTTGCTGCCGCCTCTTTGACCGCAAAACGCTTCGCCAGAAAGCGCACCGGTTGCTGATGCGTCTCCCAGATTGCCCACTCGTTGTCGCTGAGCACGCGTCTTGCCAGACGGTCGCCGGAACGGGAGATCACCGCTTCGATGCGGGCAATCTCCACGATATCCGTACCTAATCCCAGAATCGCCATTAGCCACGCGCTTCCAGCATCAGGCGCTTCATTTCGACTACTGCATCTTTCAGACCGCTCATCACCGCGCGGCCGATAATGGCATGGCCAATGTTCAACTCGTGCATTTCCGGGATCCGCGCGATGGCTTTAACGTTGTGGTACGTCAGGCCGTGCCCCGCATTCACCTTCAGACCAAGGCTGGCGGCAAAGGTCGCCGCTTTGGCGATACGCGCCAGTTCGCTGGCCTGTTCAGCGTCGGTTTTCGCATCGGCGTAACAGCCGGTGTGAATTTCGATGTAAGGCGCGCCGACTTCAGCAGCGGCCTTAATCTGTTCGTCATCAGCATCGATAAACAGCGAAACCAGAATGCCTGCGTCCGCCAGGCGTTTGCAGGCATCACGCATCTTGTCACGCTGACCGGCGACGTCCAGGCCACCTTCAGTCGTCACTTCCTGACGTTTTTCCGGCACCAGGCAGCAAAAATGCGGCTTAGTCTCAACGGCAATCGCCAGCATCTCTTCGGTTACCGCCATTTCCAGATTCATACGCGTATCCAGCGTCTGGCGCAAAATGCGCACGTCGCGATCGGTAATATGGCGACGGTCTTCACGCAGGTGCACGGTAATGCCGTCTGCGCCCGCCTGCTCAACGATAAACGCCGCCTGAACCGGGTCAGGGTATGCGGTGCCGCGTGCATTACGTAAAGTGGCAATGTGGTCAATGTTGACGCCTAACAGTAATTCGGCCATGGCAATCCATCCTCGTTAATCATTTTTTGTTTTTACTGCGCGTTTTGGCATAAATTGCCGGAACAGTTCCCGGCTTTTTAACGGCTTACCACCAAGATACGGCTTTAACGCCATGCGGGTAAAGCGTTTCGCGGCGCGAAGCGTATCAGCATCCGGAAATTCCCGCGATTCGAGTGCTTTCAGATGGCGTCCGGTAAAGGTGGCGTTATCAATCACTACGCTTGCGATAAACCCTTTTTCTTCCCGGTAACGATAGGTCATGGTGTCGTCCACCGGCTCGCCACTACCCGCACAGTGGGTAAAATCGACGCCGTACCCCAGATGTCCAAGTAAGGCCAGCTCAAAGCGACGCAGCGCAGGCTCTGGCGAACCCGTCGCGCCAGCCAGCGCCTGAATACAGTTCAGGTAGTCGAAAAAGAGTTCAGAAAAGCGGGTCTCATACTCAAGTACACGAGAGATAAGCTCGTTGATATACAAGCCGCTGTACAGTGTGATACCGCTAAGGGGGAGAGCCAGAGAAACGGCTTCGGCACTGCGTAAGGTTTTGACCTCACCACGTCCACCAAAGCGAAGCAACAACGGAGTAAAAGGCTGGAGCGCGCCTTTGAGATTAGAACGTTTGGAGCGCGCGCCTTTAGCCACCAGGCGCACACGACCCGATTCTTCCGTGAAGACGTCCAGCACGAGACTGGTTTCGCTCCACGGGCGGCTATGCAGGACAAAAGCGCGTTGCCATCCTTCCATCATACCCGCCGTCTTTCAAGCTGCAGGTGTGTTGGCTGCGCCCACTCACCCCAGTCACTCACTTGAGTAAGCTCCCGAGGATCTGCGGTCTTGCCGCCTTCCTGCACCTCGAAAGCCATAACCTATGAAAAATTAGACGTCGTCGCCGTAACCGAGGCTACGCAGCGCGCGCTCGTCATCGGCCCAGCCGGATTTCACTTTCACCCACAGCTCGAGGTGAACGGGCGCTTCGAACATCTCCTGCATGTCTTTACGCGCTTCGATGCCGATGGTTTTAATTTTGGCCCCTTTGTTGCCAATAACCATCTTCTTCTGCCCTTCACGTTCAACGAGGATCAGACCGTTAATATCGTAACCACCGCGTTCGTTAGAGATAAAACGTTCAATCTCCACGGTAACGGAGTACGGCAGTTCAGCCCCCAGAAAACGCATCAGCTTTTCACGGATGATTTCAGACGCCATAAAGCGCTGAGAACGGTCGGTGATGTAATCTTCCGGGAAGTGATGAATGGCTTCCGGCAGGTGCTTACGCACGATGCCCGCAACGGTATCAACATTCAGACCGGTTTCGGCAGAAATCGGGACAATATCAAGGAAGTCCATCTGGCTTGCCAGGAACTGCAGGTGCGGCAGTAAATCGGCTTTTTCCTGAACGTTGTCCACTTTGTTCACAGCCAGAATAACCGGGGCTTTACCGTCGCGCAGCTTGTTGAGCACCATTTCGTCGTCCGGCGTCCAGCGGGTGCCTTCCACAACGAAAATAACCAGTTCAACATCACCAATCGAGCTGCTTGCCGCTTTGTTCATCAGGCGGTTGATCGCCCGTTTTTCTTCCATATGCAGGCCCGGGGTATCAACATAAATCGCCTGATACGCACCTTCGGTATGGATGCCAACAATACGGTGACGTGTTGTCTGAGCCTTACGTGAGGTTATGGAAATCTTCTGCCCAAGCAGATTATTCAACAGGGTGGATTTGCCGACGTTCGGGCGACCGACGATGGCAATAAATCCGCAGTAAGTTTTCTCTTCGCTCATTCCAGCTCCAGTTTTTTCAACGCCTGTTCGGCGGCAGCCTGCTCAGCCTTACGACGGCTCGAACCTGTGCCAACCACCGGTTCACTCAGGCCGCTGACCTGGCAGTGGATAGTAAATTCTTGATCGTGTGCTTCACCACGAACCTGCACCACCAGATAGGACGGTAGCGGCAGGTGGCGACCCTGCAAATATTCCTGCAGGCGCGTTTTCGGATCTTTTTGTTTATCGCCTGGGCTAATTTCATCCAGACGAGTCTGATACCAGTTCAGGATCAGTTGTTCAACGGTTTGAATATCGCTGTCGAGGAAGACGCCGCCGATCAAAGCTTCAACGGTATCTGCCAGGATCGATTCACGACGGAAACCGCCGCTTTTCAGCTCGCCTGGCCCCAAACGTAAACATTCACCGAGGTCAAACTCACGGGCTAATTCAGCCAGCGTATTGCCGCGAACCAGCGTCGCGCGCATGCGACTCATATCACCTTCATCCACACGCGGAAAACGGTGATACAGCGCATTAGCGATAACAAAGCTCAGAATAGAGTCGCCTAAAAATTCTAAACGCTCGTTATGTTTGCTGCTGGCGCTACGGTGAGTTAATGCCTGCTGCAACAGCTCCTGATGATTAAAAGTGTAGCCCAGCTTCCGTTGAAGCCGATTAATTACGATGGGGTTCATGCGATACCAATAAATGAATGCGTCAACAATTCAGCACACGAAACAGACCTGATATACGCATTTCGCTTAGCCATCCCGCTTCGGCTGAATGCATTTATACACAAACCAACGCTGTTTCGTGTGCCGTGGCAACCTGTCGGTGCCAACCTCAAACTTCGGGGGAATATTCTATACACAACGACAAGGGATGTCGTTAGTCTGCGGGAATTTATCCGAGAAATAATTCACGTTGTCGCCATAATGACGACAACGTGAACGATTATCAGCGATTAGTGAATGCCACCAATACGGCTCAAACGCACACCGGTCGGCCATTCGCCTTCTTGCTTATCGAAACTCATCCAGATAGCGGTCGCTTTACCAACCAGATTCGCTTCCGGCACAAATCCCCAGTAACGGCTGTCCGCGCTGTTGTCACGGTTATCACCCATCATGAAGTAGTGTCCCGGCGGGACGATCCAGGTTGCCAACTGCTGGCCTGGCTGGCGGTAATACATCCCCACCTGATCCTGCGCGATTGGCACGGTCAGAATGCGGTGCGTTACCTCACCCAGCGTTTCTTTACGCTCAGAGAGGCGAATACCGTTATCTTTCGTTTCATTCAGCGGAACCTCAAAGAAGCCGCTGGTCGCTTCACCGCCGTTACGACGCGCAAAGGTCTGCACAAAATCACTTGGCTGAACATCAGAGTACGTTACCGGCAGCGCGTTTTCACACGCCTGACCGGAACTGCATCCAGGCTGAATAGTTACCTCTTTTGCCACCGGATCGTACGTCACTTTGTCTCCCGGTAAACCGACAGCACGTTTGATGTAGTCCAGACGCGGATCTTCCGGGTATTTAAACACCACGATATCACCACGTTTCGGATGGCCGGTTTCGATCAGCGTTTTCTGGTAAATCGGATCTTTAATCCCGTAGGCGAATTTCTCCACCAGGATAAAGTCACCGATAAGCAGTGTCGGCATCATCGAACCAGACGGGATCTGGAACGGCTCATAAATAAATGAACGCACCACCAGCACAATAGCTAAAACCGGGAAAACGGATGCCCCGGTTTCCAGCCAGCCCGGCTTAGGGGCCACTTTTTTCAGCGTTGCTTTATCCAGTGAATCACCTGCAGCAGCTTGCGCTGCGGCCTGACGCTCCCGGCGTTTTGGCGCGAAGATGAATTTATCTACGCACCATAAAATGCCCGTCACCAGTGTGGCAATCACCAGAATCAGGGCAAACATGTTCGCCATGCCAACTCCTTAAGATTATTTGCTGTCTTTACCGACATGCAGAATGGCGAGGAAGGCTTCCTGTGGCAGTTCGACGTTACCGATCTGCTTCATGCGCTTTTTACCCTCTTTCTGTTTTTGCAGCAGCTTTTTCTTACGGCTGATATCGCCACCGTAGCATTTCGCCAGAACGTTTTTACGCAGCTGCTTAACCGTTGAACGCGCGATGATGTGCGTACCAATGGCCGCCTGGATCGCGATATCAAACTGCTGGCGAGGGATCAGATCTTTCATCTTCTCGACCAGTTCACGACCACGGCTCTGGGAGTTGTCGCGGTGGGTAATCAGCGCCAGCGCATCGACACGTTCGTTGTTGATGAGAACATCAACGCGCACCATGTCAGACGCCTGGAAACGTTTGAAGTTATAGTCCAGCGACGCATAGCCGCGAGAAGTTGACTTCAGACGGTCGAAGAAGTCGAGTACCACTTCCGCCATCGGAATTTCATAGGTCAGCGCCACCTGGTTACCGTGGTAAACCATGTTGGTCTGTACGCCGCGCTTCTCGATACACAGCGTGATGACGTTACCGAGGTAAGCCTGCGGCAGCAGCATATGACACTCAGCAATCGGCTCACGCAGTTCGTAAATGTTGTTCAACGGCGGCAGCTTGGACGGGCTATCGACGTAGATCGTCTCTTTCGCCGTGGTTTCGACTTCGTAGACTACGGTCGGCGCGGTAGTGATCAGATCCAGATCGTATTCACGTTCCAGACGTTCCTGAATGATCTCCATGTGCAGCAGACCGAGGAAGCCACAGCGGAAGCCGAAGCCCAGCGCGGTTGAGCTTTCCGGTTCATAGAACAGGGAGGCATCGTTGAGGCTCAGCTTGCCGAGCGCGTCACGGAAGTTTTCGTAGTCGTCAGAGCTCACCGGGAACAGACCGGCGTAAACCTGCGGCTTCACTTTTTTAAAGCCTGGCAGCGGCTTGTCCGCCGGGTTACGCGCCTGCGT
Source organism: Citrobacter sp. Cb004 (assembly GCF_030337065.1). Lineage (NCBI taxonomy): Bacteria > Pseudomonadati > Pseudomonadota > Gammaproteobacteria > Enterobacterales > Enterobacteriaceae > Citrobacter > Citrobacter sp. Cb004. The sequence goes on from NZ_JAOWCH010000070.1 coordinate 510,979, forward strand.
CAGGGTATCGCCAACCGGTGCGCCCAGGATGTCTTTAATCGCACAAACCAACCAACCCACCTCGCCGCATTTCAGCTCGGTACGGTCAACCTGTTTTGGCGTGAAGATGCCCAGACGGTCAGCGTTATAGACCTGACCGGTGCTCATCACTTTAATTTTGTCGCCTTTACGCATGGTGCCGTTTTTAATACGCACCAGTGACACGACGCCCAGGTAGTTATCGAACCAGGAGTCGATGATTAGCGCCTGTAACGGACCTTCCGGGTCGCCTTCCGGCGGCGGAATGTCGCGCACCAGACGTTCAAGAACGTCAGTGACGCCAACGCCGGTTTTCGCCGAGCAGCGAACGGCATCCGTCGCATCGATACCGACGATATCTTCGATCTCTTCCGCCACACGCTCAGGATCGGCGGCTGGCAGGTCAATTTTGTTCAGTACCGGCACCACTTCCAGATCCATTTCCATGGCGGTATAGCAGTTAGCCAGGGTCTGTGCTTCGACGCCCTGTCCGGCATCAACCACCAGCAATGCGCCTTCACAGGCGGCAAGCGAGCGGGAAACTTCATACGAGAAGTCAACGTGGCCCGGGGTGTCGATAAAGTTAAGCTGATAGGTTTCACCATCAGATGCTTTGAAATCGAGCGTCACGCTCTGCGCTTTGATAGTAATACCGCGCTCACGCTCAAGATCCATCGAGTCGAGAACCTGCGCTTCCATTTCACGGTCAGACAGGCCACCGCAGATCTGGATAATACGGTCAGACAGCGTCGATTTACCGTGGTCGATGTGAGCTATGATTGAAAAGTTACGTATGTTCTTCATATAGTGTAATTATTGTGCCTTACGCCCGCCTGAGCAGGCTCTGAGAAGTCGCTGATCTGAGCTTAACGTCTGTTTAAGTGAAACGCCGCATTCTACACTACAACGCTGAGGCGAGGAAATGTTCATAGAGCAAGGATAGCGGGAACTGGAAACAACTTTGCAAAGTCAGTGAAACTTTTGCCGGATGGCGACACAAGCGCCATCAGGCAAAGCTATCACTGTTGGGTTTCGACGCGAATGAGATCGGGTGGAAGAGCAACGTTCAGAATGACCGGCTGCCAGGCTTCGCGCTCAGCAAGCTTACGAGAGTATCCACGGGCAATCAGGAATCCGCCCACGCCCCCCAGCACGGCTCCGCTTAATGCCGCAAGGTCGGAACCAAACAGCACCTGGAATAGCGCTGCGAAGAGAAAGAGCCCCGCCAACGGAGACATGTAGACCAACATCGCTGAACCCAGCAGGCTACCCTCGGCAATACCCAGTTCAACTTTTTGACCGGGCGCTAAGGGTTCGTCGCTGGGCACCACGATGGTATGCGTGGTCTGCGGCCCAAGTTTGTTCAGCACGCGGCTCCCGCATCCGGCCCGCGAAGCACAACTGCTACATGATGCTTTAACATCACAGCTGACCGTCGCCAGACCATTTTGCCAGGAGACGACTGTCGCCCACTCTTTAATCATTGTGCAGCCCTGAACTTAATATTGTCCGCGATACGCTTCGCCGTTTGCGGTGGAAGCTCGCCCACAATCGTAATTTCCGCGTTATCACGCACGCTGGTGCTAACCGTTCTACGCCCGGTTCGCAACAGCTGATCGGCGCTGTTTTGCATCGCACGGTTTACGTTCACGGAGAAACTGAACAGGCCATCAGAATATAGGCGCGATTCGATCGGCATGTTATCCATCGTCGGCAGCGGACGTCGACTGCTGGAAACTTCGCTGAAGCCTTGCGGCAACCACGACGGACTCCAGTTGAAGTTGGTTTTCTCGCCCGCAGGAACTGACAGCAACGGCGGTAGATTGGCTTTCGCCAGCGCCTGCATGCTATCGCTAACGCCGTTGTTTACGGTAAAGGCGATAACACGGAACTGTTCCAGCGTCTCACCATCACGGTCGAGAAGATCGACGCGCATCGGCAGCTTAGTCTCCGTGTCCATCCAGACGATATAGCTGTAACGCGTACCGTCACGGGCGACTACGCGGATCACTTCACAGAGCCGATCGGCAATGCGGGTGCGACCTACTGAGATAAAGTCATAGTAGGGAGCAAGACGTTTGAAGTCGGTGTAAATCAGAGAGGGCAGAGAGTCAACGATATAGTCGCCGTTCAGCGTGAACGGTTCGAGACCAGGCTCAAAATAGCTGATTTCATTGCCACGCTGCACCACTTCCCGGCGCGGTCCATCCATTTGCAACAGTTGCGCTAGCGGACGGTTATCCAGGCGAGCATGGCGATAACGTAGGGATTCAACACCCTGCTTATTGATGCTGACAAATGACAGCTCATAGGTTAGCGACTGGCTGGCCAGATTCATCTGCTGCAACAACGCCCCGGACGCAGGATTGGCCGAGGCGTTTACAGAGAAAAACAGGCTACCAGCCACAAGTGACATGGCAAACCAAAGTTGCTTCATTACTGCGATTGCGTTCCTAAAGTTTGAATTCCTGGCACCTGCACAGCGGCTTGCTGTGTTTGGGCCTGCTCAAACTGAAGCTGTTCAGAGTGCAGTCGACGTTGCAGTTCGTAGTCCTGCAACATGGCATTAATACGACGACGCTGCTCCTGTACCTGCTGTTGCTGACCGCCGCTGGCCGTCGCGTCAGAGGGTACACCCAGGCTTACCGGACTGGCTTTACCCATCATTGGTAATGTATTAAATACCGGCGTTTCGGGCTGCTGGGACGTTTCAGATTGCCCATTATAGTGCTGGACGCCAACAATAACTGCAAGTGATACACACGCGGCCACACCCATTTGGGTAAGCTGCGCGGCCCACGGACGCATTTTCTTCCAGAATGGCATTTTCTGCCACTGGTGCGGTGCTGGCTGGGCCTCAGGAATCAATGGCACCGTCTGACGTACTGGCTCATCCTGGATGGCAGCCATTACGCGGGCGGAAATATCGAAATGGAGAACGTCGGCGGTATCACCTCGCATGGAATCGCGAATCAGGTGATAACTCTCCCAGGTTTTTTGCATTTCCGGGTCATGAGTCAGCTCTTTGAGTAACTCAGTATCCAGCGTTTCGCCATCCATTAAAGCGGAAAGTTTTTCTTTCTGCATGCCTAATACCTTTTCCAGTATCCCGCTATCGTCAACGCCTGATAAGCGGTTGAACTTTATTATCAATAGCTTCCCTCGCTCGGAAGATACGTGAACGCACCGTACCTACCGGACAATCCATGATAGCGGCTATCTCTTCATAGCTCAGGCCATCCAGCTCCCGCAAGGTTATTGCCATGCGTAAATCTTCCGGGAGGGACTCAATAGTCCGGAAAACTATCTGTCTCAGTTCTTCTGACAACATTAAGTTCTCAGGGTTCGAAATTTCTTTCAGCGCACCGCCACTTTCGTAATTTTCTGCTTCAATCGCATCAATATCACTGGAAGGTGGACGACGCCCCTGAGCGACCAGGTAATTCTTCGCTGTATTGACTGCAATACGATACAGCCAGGTATAAAAAGCACTATCTCCCCGGAACGAGTCCAGCGCACGATAGGCCTTGATAAATGCTTCTTGTACTACATCGGGTACATCGCCCGACGGTACATAGCGAGAAACCAGACTCGCCACCTTATGCTGATAGCGCACTACCAGTAGGTTAAAGGCTTTCTGATCTCCCTTCTGGACCCGTTCTACCAGGACCTGGTCCGTTAACTGCTCGCTCATCCGAGGTAAAGTCTCCCCAAACCAAATTTCCACGCGCCTTCGAAACGCCACTCCATCAGCTTCACTATGAGCAAGCAAATGCTTAGAGTGCTCAAGTTTCGTAAAGTTCCGTTACGCATTGTTTTTTGTTTGTCATGTTGTAGACAGGTCTTATCTCTCATTATAAGTCTACATAATCCGATCGACGCACTATCTGTTTAGAAATGCCCATTTCACCGCTTGCAGAGTAACCCAACGGCCACTTTATTTCATCACATAATCTGGTGCTAACGGCCTGCTTCACAAAATATTTTTGCTCATTTCGCCCTCGTCATGCTTTTTTTTCATGTTTAGTCACTGCAACACATTTAAAAATAAAACGTGCAGTATCGCGCAATGTGGTGCTATGGTGACCAAACACTGTTTAGTAAATTAAACAAAAATCATGAATACGACTCCTGAATTATCCTGTGACGTGCTGATCATTGGCAGCGGGGCTGCCGGACTCTCACTGGCGCTGCGCCTGGCCGAAAAACATCAGGTTATTGTCCTGAGCAAAGGTCCGGTCAGCGAAGGCTCGACATTTTATGCCCAGGGCGGTATTGCCGCGGTGTTTGATGAAACCGACAGCATCGATTCCCACGTTGAAGATACTCTGATTGCCGGGGCCGGCCTGTGCGATCGCCATGCGGTTGAATTTGTCGCCAGCAATGCCCGCACCTGCGTTCAGTGGCTTATCGATCAGGGCGTCTTATTTGATACGCAGGTTCAGCCCAACGGTGAAGAAAGCTATCACCTGACCCGTGAAGGTGGTCATAGCCATCGACGCATTCTGCACTCTGCGGATGCCACCGGTAAAGAAGTCGAAACCACCCTCGTCAGCCAGGCACAAAATCACCCCAACATACGGGTTCTTGAGCGCAGTAATGCCGTCGATCTGATTGTCTCCGATAAAATCGGTCTGCCGGGAACGCGTCGGGTTGTCGGAGCCTGGATCTGGAACCGTAATAAAGAAGCCGTAGAAACCTGCCATGCCAAGTCAGTAGTGTTGGCCACCGGCGGCGCGTCAAAGGTGTACCAATACACCACCAATCCAGATATTTCCTCGGGTGACGGGATTGCGATGGCCTGGCGTGCGGGATGCCGTGTCGCCAACCTGGAATTTAACCAGTTTCACCCGACAGCGCTGTATCATCCGCAGGCGCGCAACTTTCTGCTAACCGAGGCGCTGCGTGGCGAAGGCGCACATCTGAAGCGCCCGGACGGTTCGCGCTTTATGCCCGATTTTGACGAGCGTGGCGAACTGGCTCCCCGCGATATTGTTGCCCGCGCCATTGACCACGAAATGAAGCGCCTGGGCGCTGACTGCATGTTTCTCGACATCAGCCATAAACCGGAAGAATTTGTTCGTCAGCATTTCCCGATGATTTATGAAAAATTGCTGGGACTGGGCATCGATTTGACCAAAGAGCCGGTTCCCATCGTTCCTGCCGCGCACTATACCTGCGGCGGCGTGATGGTGGATGACTTTGGCCGTACGGATGTCGACGGGCTGTATGCGATCGGCGAAGTGAGTTACACCGGCCTGCATGGAGCCAACCGGATGGCGTCAAACTCATTACTGGAGTGCCTGGTTTACGGCTGGTCCGCGGCTGAAGATATCGACAGGCGAATGCCTTATGCTCGCAGCGTCAGCACCCTCCCGGATTGGGATGAAAGCCGGGTAGAAAACCCGGATGAACTGGTTGTGATTCAGCATAACTGGCATGAGCTGCGGCTATTTATGTGGGATTACGTCGGTATCGTGCGCACAACTAAACGTCTGGAGCGCGCCCTGCGCCGTATCACCATGTTGCAACAGGAAATCGACGAGTATTACGCTCATTTCCGCGTGTCGAACAACTTGCTGGAACTGCGCAATCTGGTGCAGGTTGCTGAGCTGATTGTCCGCTGCGCGATGATGCGTAAAGAGAGTCGGGGCCTGCACTATACGCTGGATTATCCAGAACAGCTTCCAGAGGCAGGCCCGTCCATTCTCTCGCCGCTAAGTCATCACATGAACAGATAAAACGCCTGGGTCAGCGCCGTGTAACCTTCAGAGTAACGTTGGTCTGGCCCACGGATCACCAGCCTGTCACTAAAGCACTCCCCGGCCTGCGGGGAGAATGCCAGCAGTACCCGATTCGGTAGTCGGGCCTCGGTTTCTGCTACATCCGTGCGCAATCGCAGATGCCAGCCCATGCCCAGTGCCTGCTGGGAAAAGGCGTTACCAATCTGTTCGGGCAACACCACACAAAAAAAACCTTCTTCCGTAATGCTGTCTGCCGCCAGCGTTAGCAATACTTGATGATCGAGCGTGGTGGTGTAGCGAGCCTGCTCGCGCTGCGGCGTGGCACATTCCACTCCCTGTTCATAATAGGGAGGGTTGCTGATGATCAAATCAAAGCGCACGGTCTGGCGCGGTACCCACTGCTGCACATCTTCGGTATGAACGTTCACGCGATGCATCCACGGGGATTGCGCGATGTTCTCCTGCGCCTGCTGCGCGGCATCAACATCAAGCTCCACGGCGTCAATGATGACGTTTTCATCTGTGCGCTGGGCCAGCATCAGCGCCAACAGGCCGCTCCCGGTACCAATATCCAGGATCCGCTTTACGCCAGCAACAGGGGCCCAGGCCCCCAATAAAATGCCGTCCGTTCCGACTTTCATTGCACAACGATCGTGTGCCACAAAAAACTGCTTAAAAGTAAATCCATTACGTCTAAGTACGGATGTAGACTGGGGCATGAAGAACAACCTTCCTGGAAAAAAAACGATAACATAGGATAAAAACAATACCTGAGAAGGTATATCCATACAAACAGATGAAGATTGCAGCCGTAACGTCTATAATCAGCGCCCCACTCAGAGGTAGAACATGACTGTAACGACTTTTTCCGAACTTGAACTCGATGAAAGCCTTCTGGATGCCCTCCAGGAAAAAGGTTTCACTCGCCCGACCGCCATTCAGGCTGCCGCCATTCCGCCTGCGCTCGATGGCCGTGATGTACTCGGTTCTGCGCCGACAGGCACCGGTAAAACGGCGGCATATTTGCTGCCAGCGTTGCAGCACCTGCTCGACTTCCCGCGCAAGAAATCTGGCCCGCCGCGCATTTTGATTTTGACACCGACGCGCGAACTGGCGATGCAGGTTGCCGAACACGCCCGTGAACTGGCGAAGAATACGCATCTGGATATCGCCACGATTACCGGCGGCGTGGCTTACATGAACCACATGGAAGTCTTTAGCGAAAACCAGGACATCGTGGTCGCCACTACCGGTCGTCTGCTGCAGTACATTAAAGAAGAAAACTTCGACTGCCATGCGGTTGAGACACTAATCCTCGATGAAGCAGACCGCATGTTGGACATGGGCTTTGCCCAGGACATCGAGCATATCGCTGGAGAAACCCGCTGGCGTAAGCAAACTATGCTGTTCTCCGCCACGCTGGAAGGCGATGCGATCAAAGATTTTGCTGAGCGTCTGCTGGAGGATCCGGTCGAAGTTTCGGCGGATCCGTCTACCCGCGAACGCAAGAAGATTCATCAGTTTTACTACCGTGCCGATGACATCGAGCACAAAACTGCCCTGCTGATCCATTTGTTAAAACAGCCGGAAGCGACTCGCTCGATTGTCTTCGTACGTAAACGCGAGCGTGTGCACGAGCTGGCAGGCTGGCTGCGCCAGGCGGGCATTAATAACTGCTATCTCGAAGGCGAGATGGTGCAGAACAAACGTAATGAAGCGATCAAACGCCTGACCGATGGTCGTGTGAACGTGCTGGTAGCAACCGACGTTGCCGCTCGTGGGATCGATATTCCTGACGTCAGCCATGTGTTTAACTTCGACATGCCGCGCAGTGGTGATGCCTATCTGCACCGCATTGGCCGTACCGGTCGTGCAGGCCGTAAAGGTACTGCGATCTCTTTGGTTGAAGCCCACGACCATCTGCTGCTCGGCAAAGCGAGCCGCTACATTGACGAGCCACTGAAAGCACGCGTCATCGACGAACTGCGTCCAACCACGCGCGCGCCAAGTGAGAAATCTAACGGTAAGCCATCCAAGAAAGTGCTGGCGAAGCGCGCGGAGCAAAAAGCGAAAGAGAAAGAGAAACCGCGGGTGAAAAAACGTCACCGCGACGCCAAAAATGTCGGCAAACGCCGTAAGCCAAGCGGAGCTGCTTCCCAGCAGTCCGACAAAGAGTAAACCGAATGCCGGGCCGTTTAGCCCGGCATTTTTTGTGCACAAAAAAGCGGAAGATACGTTGGCATCTTCCGCTTTCAGATTCTCTGCCAGACGGGGTTATTCCCCGTGAACCTTACAGGCTCTCAGTAAAGGTACGAGCAATAACGTCGCGCTGCTGTTCTGGCGTCAGAGAGTTGAAACGCACGGCATAACCAGAAACACGGATGGTCAGCTGCGGATATTTTTCCGGATGCTTAACCGCATCTTCCAGAGTTTCTCGGCGCAGAACGTTCACGTTCAGGTGCTGACCACCTTCCACACGGACTTCCGGCTGTACGTCTACCGGTACTTCACGGTATTCGATTTCACCCAGTTTGCTGACAGCAACGACTTCATCAGCATTGAAACCTGCTTTCGCAACGATGCAGCGTGCTTCGCCTTTTTCGCTGTCCAGCAGCCAGAAAGAGTTCAGCAGGTCGTCATTTGCAGCTTTAGTAATCTGGATACCTGTAATCATTTGATGCCTCCCCGGCAAAATTATTTGATCTCGGTTGGCCGTCATCCGGCCAATTGGTAAAACCATTGTTGCTTGAGTGTATATATACCCCTCACACACCCTTGAATCTTTGATTTAAATCAATAAAAACCATACATGAAAAGTGGTGATAGGTGGATTTTATTGTTTTACATCAACTTACGCCACATGCGCAGCTAAACTTTTTACATAAATTTTCAACTATCTTTAAGGGGTAGACCCTTGAGAAACGTACAGAATTTTGCGACGCCGAAAGAAGCAGTTAAGCTAGGGGGATTGAAAATTCGCAGGAGAGCGAGATGGCCACCGAATTAACCTGGCACGATGTGCTGGCAGAAGAGAAACAGCAGCCTTATTTTGTTAACACGCTGCATACTGTGGCGGGCGAGCGTCAGTCAGGTATGACAATTTATCCGCCACAAAAAGATGTATTCAACGCTTTTCGCTTTACCGAACTTGGCGACGTGAAAGTCGTCATCCTGGGGCAGGATCCATACCACGGTCCGGGCCAGGCACACGGTCTCGCGTTTTCTGTCCGCCCCGGTATTGCCACCCCGCCCTCGTTGCTGAACATGTACAAAGAGCTGGAAGCAACGATTCCTGGCTTCACACGCCCAACGCACGGATATCTGGAAAGCTGGGCACGCCAGGGTGTGCTGTTACTCAACAGCGTGCTTACTGTCCGCGCCGGGCAGGCGCATTCGCACGCCAGTCTGGGATGGGAAACATTTACCGATAAAGTCATCAGCCTGATTAACCAACATCGGGAAGGCGTGGTATTCCTGCTCTGGGGTTCACACGCACAAAAGAAAGGTGCGATTATTGATGCGCAGCGTCACCATGTATTGAAAGCGCCACACCCATCACCGCTCTCTGCGCATCGCGGTTTCTTTGGCTGCAATCATTTTGTACTGGCTAATGAGTGGCTGGAACAGCGAGGTGAAAAGCCGATTGACTGGACGCCGGTATTACCAGCAGAAAGCGAGTAAAAAAATGCCAGCGAATCGCTGGCATTTTTATTATCAGGCTTTGTTCTGACGCCACCACTCCGCGAGCAGCACGCCGGTCGCGACAGAAACGTTGAGCGTTTCTACGTTGCCCGTACCGTCTATCGCCACGCACAGGTCGTCGGCTGAGCATGCTGCTTCTGGCAGAGCCTCACGCTCACGCCCTAATACCAGCACCATTTTTTCCGGCAACGTGGTAGTAAACAGCGGCTTGCCTTTCACGCTTGAGGTCATCACTACCGTGTAACCCGCTTTACGGAAGTCGTCCAGCACATCGACAATACTGTCACCGGTGATCGGCTGAACGTGCTCAGCTCCGCCTTCAGCGGTGCGGATAGCCGCACCTGATTCCAACAGCGCCGCATCCTGTACCACCACGCCTTTCACACCGAAGTGCGCGCAGCTACGCATCATGCCGCCCAGGTTGTGCGGGTTAGCAATATCTTCCAGGGCCAGCACACAATCCTGCGCCCCGGCCTGACCAACCCACTGCTTAACAGTGGTACCGTTACGTTTTTTGATCAGGAAACAGACGCCGCCATGGTGTTCAGTGCCGGAGGCTTTCGCCAGCTCGGCTTCGTCAACCACGTGGTAGGCTTTGCGGTTCGCCGCCATCCAGCGTAATGCTTCTTTAAAGCGCGGGGTTACGCTCTGAACAAACCAGGCGCGAACAATAGCGTCCGGACGACTCTGGAACAGAGCCTGACAGGCATTCTCACCGTAAACGCGGGTTTCTTCCGCGCGCTGACGACGTAATACTTCAGGATCGATAAAGCTTTTGCCGCTGATACCACCGTGATCGGCTTTGTCTGCTGCATCATCATTCGGTGCGCGGGACACGGTACGCCATGGTGAATCTTCACGTCCACGATCGCGTTCTACATCGCGGCCACGACCACGTTCACGACCACGTTCGCTGTTCGGACCCTTTCTGTCATCACGGGCAGGGCGACGACCGCCTTCGGCTCGGGAAGTACCGGGGCGACCGCCGCCTTTACCAGTACGTGGATTTTGGGTGCGTTTGTCCGAGTCATCGTCACTGCGGACGTACATCACTTTGACCTTGCCGTTTTTGTTCTTCAGTTCGTCGCTCATGTTTTTCTCCACCTGCTCTGCGCGAAGCGCGAAGATTACCCGATGTGCACGTCGTTAGCCATTATTTCATTTAAAAGCTAAGGACTATTGTACTCATTGAATAAAACGCATTGTTGTTTAGAACAGACTCCCCGATAATATGTAACATAATAGAAACATACTGGCGTTACTGCCGTGAAGTCCACTCCACTCATCCAGAGGTTAGTTATGAATACCGTTTGTACCAGCTGCCAGGCTATCAACCGCATCCCCGACGATCGTGTCCAGGAAGCGGCTAAATGCGGACGCTGTGGTCACGACCTGTTTGATGGGGAGGTGATCAATGCGACCGGTGAAACACTGGATAAACTGTTAAAAGACGATCTCCCGGTGGTGGTTGATTTTTGGGCCCCCTGGTGTGGTCCATGCCGTAACTTCGCCCCGATTTTTGAAGATGTCGCGGAAGAGCGTAGCGGTAAAGTGCGTTTTGTTAAAGTGAATACAGAAGCCGAGCGAGAACTCAGCGCCCGTTTCGGTATCCGCAGCATCCCGACCATTATGATCTTCAGAAAAGGTGAAATCGTCGACATGCTTAATGGCGCCGTACCTAAAGCCCCGTTTGATAGCTGGCTTAACGAATCATTATAATCTCTACGGGGCGCATCTTGTGCCCCGTTTTCACCTCTGCGACAATAGCGTTTTTCAACGTGTTCTCCCATGACCGATAACGCTGTTCTTCAGTTACGCGCTGAGCGCCTCGCGCGCGCCACGCGCCCTTTCCTTGCCCGAGGTAATCGCATTCGCCGCTGTCAGCGCTGCCTGCTGCCGCTGAAGCTCTGCTTGTGCGCAACGCTGGTGCCGTCTGAGGCCAAAAGCCGCTTTTGTCTGGTGATGTTTGATACCGAGCCGATGAAGCCCAGCAACACGGGACGTTTGATTGCCGATATTTTGCCCGATACCACGGCTTTTCAGTGGTCACGCACCGAACCGCCGCAGGCGCTGCTCGAACTGGTGAAAAATCCGGATTACCAGCCGATGGTTGTATTCCCGGCATCCTATGCGGGCGAAGAGCGTGAAGTGATTTTCGCGCCACCAGCCGGTAAACCACCGTTGTTTATCATGCTTGATGGTACCTGGCCTGAAGCGCGTAAAATGTTCCGCAAAAGCCCGTACCTTGATAACCTGCCGGTGATCTCCGTTGATTTATCGCGACTTTCCGCTTACCACCTGCGTGGCATTCACGCCGAAGGGCAATACTGTACTGCCGAAGTGGCCATTGCATTGTTGGATCTGGCGGGCGATACGCAAGCCGCGGAGGGGTTGAGCGATCATTTTACTCGCTTTAAAACCCGCTACCTGGCAGGAAAAACTCAACATCAGGGAAGCGTCACAGCAGACTCGCCAGAAAGCGTTTAAAATCATTCGGTCACTGGTGTCATTAAGGAAGCCGATATGAGTCAGCGTGGTCTGGAAGCACTTCTGCGACCGAAATCCATTGCGGTGATTGGGGCGTCAATGAAGCCTAATCGCGCAGGTTACCTGATGATGCGTAACCTGCTTGCCGGCGGTTTCAATGGACCTGTTTTACCAGTGACGCCAGCATGGAAAGCGGTGTTGGGCGTCCTGGCCTGGCCCAATATCAACAGCCTGCCTTTTAGCCCAGACCTTGCCGTGTTGTGCACCAATGCCAGCCGCAACCTGGCATTACTCGAAGCGCTTGGCGAGAAAGGCTGTAAAACCTGCATTATTCTTTCAGCTCCCGCATCGCAGCACCTGGAATTGTTGGCCTGCGCCGCACGCTACAACATACGTCTGCTAGGCCCCAACAGCCTGGGACTTCTCGCGCCCTGGCAGGGGCTTAACGCCAGCTTTTCTCCCGTCCCCATCAAGCGCGGTAAGTTGGCATTTATTTCCCAGTCAGCGGCGATTTCCAACACCATTCTGGACTGGGCGCAGCAGCGCGACATGGGTTTTTCCTGGTTTATCGCGCTGGGCGACAGCCTGGATATCGACGTTGATGAACTGCTGGATTACCTGGCGCGCGACAGTAAAACCAGCGCGATATTACTTTATCTCGAACATTTAAGTGATGCCCGGCGCTTTGTCTCCGCCGCCCGTAGCGCCTCGCGCAATAAACCCATTCTGGTGATTAAGAGTGGTCGCAGTCCGGCGGCGCAGCGTTTACTGCATACCAGTGCAGGGATGGACCCTGCGTGGGACGCGGCTATCCAGCGCGCCGGTTTATTACGCGTACAAGACACTCACGAGCTCTTCTCTGCGGTAGAAACCCTAAGCCACATGCGTCCGCTGCGCGGCGACAGGCTGATGATCATCAGCAATGGGGCCGCGCCTGCCGCACTGGCATTAGATGAGCTGTGGTCAAAAAATGGCAAGTTGGCGACACTGAGTGAAGATACCTGCCAGAAATTACGCGATGCGTTACCTGAACATATTGATATCGCCAACCCGCTGGATCTGCGTGACGACGCCAGCAGCGAACACTACGTTAAGACGCTGGATATCTTGCTCGCCAGCCAGGATTTCGACGCACTGATGGTGATTCACTCACCCAGCGCAGCCGCCCCGGGAACAGAAAGCGCACAAGCGTTAATCGAAGCGGTAAAACGTCATCCCCGCGGTAAGTTCGTCTCGTTGCTGACCAACTGGTGCGGAGAGTTTTCCTCCCAGGAAGCCCGTAGACTGTTTAGCGAAGCCGGATTACCTACCTACCGCACGCCAGAAGGCACCATCACCGCGTTTATGCATATGGTGGAGTACCGGCGTAACCAGAAGCAACTGCGGGAAACCCCTGCGCTGCCCGACTACCTGACCACCAACACCGCCGAGGCGCATAATCTTTTACAGCAGGCGATTGCTGAAGGAGCTACGTCGCTGGATACCCATGAAGTGCAGCCGATTTTACAAGCCTATGGCTTACACACGCTGCCGACGTGGATCGCCAGCGACAGCGCTGAAGCCGTACACATCGCGGAGCAAATCGGTTACCCGGTGGCGCTAAAGCTGCGTTCTCCTGATATCCCGCATAAATCAGAAGTTCAGGGGGTAATGCTCTACCTGCGAACGGCAACAGAGGTGCAGCAGGCAGCCAATGCGATTTTTGATCGGGTAAAAATGGCCTGGCCGCAGGCGCGCATTCACGGTTTATTAGTACAAAGTATGGCGAATCGCGCTGGCGCTCAGGAGCTGCGCGTTGTCGTTGAACACGACCCGGTATTTGGCCCGTTGATTATGCTTGGTGAAGGCGGAGTTGAGTGGCGACCAGAAGAGCAGGCCGTGGTGGCGTTGCCGCCATTGAACATGAATCTGGCGCGTTATCTGGTGATCCAGGGGATCAAAAATAAAAAGATCCGCGCTCGCAGCGCATTACGCCCATTGGATATCGCCGGGTTAAGTCAGCTTCTGGTGCAGGTCTCCAATCTGATCGTCGATTGTCCGGAAATTCAGCGTCTGGATATTCATCCGCTGTTGGCCTCCGCCGGTGAATTTACCGCGCTGGATGTCACGCTGGACATTGCCCCTTTCACGGGCGATAACGAAAGCAGGCTGGCTATACGTCCCTACCCCCATCAGCTTGAAGAATGGGTGGAGTTGAAGAACGGCGAGCGTTGCTTGTTCCGCCCTATTTTGCCCGAGGATGAACCTCATCTGCAGCAGTTCATTTCTCAGGTAACAAAAGAAGATCTTTATTATCGCTATTTCAGTGAGATCAACGAATTTACCCACGAAGATTTAGCCAATATGACGCAGATCGACTACGATCGGGAAATGGCCTTTGTTGCGGTACGCTGTAAAAACAATCAGCAAGAGATCCTCGGCGTAACGCGAGCAATCTCGGATCCTGATAACATTGACGCCGAGTTCGCCGTGCTGGTTCGTTCAGATCTCAAAGGGCTTGGACTGGGTCGCCGGTTGATGGAAAAATTAATTGCATATACCCGAGATCACGGACTTAGACGTTTGAATGGTATTACGATGCCAAACAATCGTGGGATGGTCGCCCTGGCCCGGAAACTCGGGTTCGCTGTTGACGTCCAACTCGAAGAGGGAATTGTTGGGCTAACGCTTAATCTGGCCCAATTTGAGGAATCGTGAGTAAGGTACTGGAAATGTTGACCACATTAATAGGTACTGGTGGTATCATTACCCGCTTATGTCGTCTGCATAGCACAGAGGACCCTTCAATGAACAGAGAAGAAATGCACTGTGATGTTGTCAAAATTTAAGCGTAATAAACATCAACAACACCTTGCCCAACTACCCAAGATTTCTCAGTCAGTTGATGATGTAGATTTCTTTTATGCTCCCGCTAATTTCAGGGAGACTCTGCTGGAAAAAATAGCCAGCGCGACGCGACGGATCTGCATTATTGCGCTGTACCTGGAACAGGATGACGGTGGCAAAGGCATACTCGACGCGCTCTATGCGGCAAAACGGCAGCGTCCTGAACTGGATGTCCGGGTGCTTGTCGACTGGCACCGAGCCCAGCGCGGACGCATTGGTGCTGCGGCATCGAATACCAACGCTGACTGGTATTGCCGAATGGCACAAGAAAACCCAGGTATTGATATTCCTGTCTACGGTGTTCCGATTAACACCCGAGAAGCGCTTGGCGTCCTGCATTTTAAAGGCTTTATCATCGATGACAGCGTCCTGTATAGCGGGGCCAGCCTGAATGATGTTTATCTGCATCAGCATGATAAATATCGCTATGACCGTTATCAGTTGATTCGCAACGCGCAAATGGCCGATATCATGTTCGATTGGGTCACGCAGAACCTGATGAACGGTCGCGGCGTTAATCGCCTTGATGATATTAATCGCCCTAAAAGCCCGGAAATTAAAAACGACATCCGCCTGTACCGTCAGGAACTGCGCGATGCGTCATTCCATTTTCAGGGTGATGCGGATAATGAACAGCTTTCGGTAACGCCTCTGGTAGGCCTTGGAAAATCCAGTCTGTTAAATAAGACAATTTTCCACCTTATGCCCTGCGCGGAGCACAAGCTCACAATCTGTACCCCTTATTTCAACCTGCCCGCTATACTGGTGCGCAATATCATTCAGCTGCTGCGTGAAGGCAAAAAGGTCGAGATCATTGTCGGTGATAAAACCGCCAACGACTTTTTCATTCCAGAAGATGAGCCATTTAAAATCATCGGCGCGCTGCCCTACCTGTATGAAATTAACCTGCGCCGTTTCCTGAGCAGACTGCAATATTACGTGAATACCGACCAACTGGTCGTGCGCTTATGGAAAGATGATGACAACACCTATCATCTGAAAGGCATGTGGGTTGATGATAAATGGATGCTGCTCACCGGCAACAACCTTAACCCTCGCGCCTGGCGTCTGGATCTGGAAAACGCCATCCTTATCCACGATCCGAAGCAAGAGCTGACTCCCCAGCGCGATAAAGAGCTGGAGCATATTCGCACGCATACTACCGTCGTTAAGCACTATCGCGACCTGCAAAGCATTGCCGACTATCCAGTCAAAGTGCGTAAGCTCATCCGTCGACTACGCCGTATCCGTATCGACAGACTAATTAGCCGTATTCTGTAACCAAGACCCCGTCCAGTGACGGGGTTTTTCCTATGGAGGCAACGGTGCGCTTGTTTATTCTTTTCAGTATCCTGGCCATTTCTGGCTGCAGCCACATGGCAAACGACCGCTGGAGCGGACAAGACAAGGCTCAACACTTTATCGCCTCCGCTATGCTCTCCGCAGCTGGAAACGAATATGCTCAACATCAGGGCAACAGCCGCGATCGCAGCGCGGCTATCGGCCTGATGTTCTCTGTCAGCCTGGGCGCGTCAAAAGAGTTATGGGACAGCCGTCCCGCTGGGAGCGGCTGGAGCTGGAAAGACTTCGCCTGGGATGTTGCAGGTGCGTCTACCGGCTATGCGGTCTGGCAACTGGCACATCACTAGAGGCGCAGACCTTTCCCCTTCCCATGCAGCATCAGCGATACCAAAAATGCGACTATTGCCAGTGCTGTAACGTACCAGAAGAATGTTGTTTCCATACCGACAGACTTCAGGGATAACGCAACATATTCGGCTGAGCCACCAAACAGAGCATTGGCCACCGCATAAGATAATCCAACCCCCAGAGCGCGCACCTGTGCCGGGAACATCTCGGCCTTCAGAATACCGCTGATTGACGTATAGAAACTCACAATCAGCAAGGCACACATCACCAGAGCAAACGCCATATACGGGGACGTCACGCTTTGCAACGCTGTCAGAATGGGGACGGTGAAAATCGCGGCCAACGCGCCAAAACACAGCATTGAAGTACGTCGGCCAATTTTATCTGACAAGGCACCGAACAACGGTTGCACCAGCATAAACACACACAGTGCCGCCGTCATAATCCCACTGGCTACGTTGGCATGCATACCGGCGGTATTAACCAGGTACTTCTGCATGTAGGTTGTGAACGTGTAAAAACACAGCGAGCCAGCAGCGGTAAAGCCAAGCACCATGATGAAGGCTTTGCGATTACGCCACAGACCTTTCAGAGAGCCAGCTTCTTTCAGCGCGCGAACGTCCTGTTTCGAGGTTTCATCCAACTGTCGACGCAGCCATAACGCAACAATAGCCAGTACGGCGCCCAACGCAAATGGAATACGCCAACCCCACGATCTTAGCGCTGAGTCTTCTAACGTTTGCTGTAATATGACCACAACCAGCAGTGCCAGTAACTGCCCGCCGATTAACGTCACGTACTGGAAGGAAGCATAAAAACCTTTCTTACCTTCAACGGCTACTTCACTCATATAGGTAGCGCTGGTCCCGTATTCACCACCCACAGACAGCCCCTGAAATAACCTAGCCAGCAGCAATAGAGCAGGAGCCCAGGTACCGATGGTTTCATATCCCGGAAGACAAGCGATCACCAGCGATCCCATACACATCATACAAACTGACAGCAGCATCGACTTTTTACGCCCGTGCTTATCCGCGATGCGACCAAACAGCCAGCCGCCAATCGGTCGCATCAGAAAGCCTGCAGCAAAAACTCCGGCTGTTTGTAAGAGTTGCGTGGTGGTGTTTCCTGATGGAAAAAAGATATGAGCAAAATAGAGAGAGCAGAAAGAATAGATATAGAAATCAAACCATTCAACCAGATTCCCTGATGATGCTCCGACAATCGCCCATATACGACGCCGAGTATCGCCGTCTGCCAGCGCCCCGTTCTCAGTTACACTGCTATCAGCCATTAGAATTGTACCCCTGCCAACGATTGCATTAATTTATCAATGGTGGTTGTGTCTTTTTTGGTGAAATAAATGTTATATAATTGTTATAATTTATTATGAGAGAAAGATCACGGTTTTCATTAGCAGAGAAAGGATTCAGATATGTTCGAGAAAGAGAAAAATCGGTTTGAAATAGAGTGGGCTTTTATGGGTTGGATAAAATGGTACGCTGCATCCGGCAGTTTTCACTCCCTGCAGACGCAAAAAAGCCCATCCGGCAGGATGGGCTTCTTCACTTATTTGATGCCTGGCAGTTTATGGCGGGCGTCCTGCCCGCCCCCCTCCGGGCCGTTGCTGCGCAACGTTCAAATCCGCTCCCGGCGGGTTTGTCCTCCTCAGGAGAGCACTCACCGACAGACCACAGATAAAACAAAAGGCCCGGTCTTTCGACCGGGCCTTTCGCTTTTATTTGATGCCTGGCAGTTCCCTACTCTCGCATGGGGAGACCCCACACTACCATCGGCGCTACGGCGTTTCACTTCTGAGTTCGGCATGGGGTCAGGTGGGACCACCGCGCTACAGCCGCCAGGCAAATTCTGTTTATCAACACGCTTTTCGCATGTCGATGTAATCTGTAATCAAGCTGAATTTCGATGTCTCTTTCGCCAAAACATCTTCGGCGTTGTAAGGTTAAGCCTCACGGTTCATTAGTATCGGTTAGCTCAACGTATCGCTACGCTTACACACCCGACCTATCAACGTCGTCGTCTTCAACGTTCCTTCAGGACCCTTAAAGGGTCAGGGAGAACTCATCTCGGGGCAAGTTTCGTGCTTAGATGCTTTCAGCACTTATCTCTTCCGCATTTAGCTACCGGGCAATGCCATTGGCATGACAACCCGAACACCAGTGATGCGTCCACTCCGGTCCTCTCGTACTAGGAGCAGCCCCCCTCAATTCTCCAGCGCCCACGGCAGATAGGGACCGAACTGTCTCACGACGTTCTAAACCCAGCTCGCGTACCACTTTAAATGGCGAACAGCCATACCCTTGGGACCTACTTCAGCCCCAGGATGTGATGAGCCGACATCGAGGTGCCAAACACCGCCGTCGATATGAACTCTTGGGCGGTATCAGCCTGTTATCCCCGGAGTACCTTTTATCCGTTGAGCGATGGCCCTTCCATTCAGAACCACCGGATCACTAAGACCTGCTTTCGCACCTGCTCGAGCCGTCACTCTCGCAGTCAAGCTAGCTTATGCCTTTGCACTAACCTCCTGATGTCCGACCAGGATTAGCTAACCTTCGTGCTCCTCCGTTACTCTTTAGGAGGAGACCGCCCCAGTCAAACTACCCACCAGACACTGTCCGCAACCCGGATCACGGGTCTACGTTAGAACACCAGCCATTAAAGGGTGGTATTTCAAGGTTGGCTCCATGCAGACTGGCGTCCACACTTCAAAGCCTCCCACCTATCCTACACATCAAGGACCAGTGTTCAGTGTCAAGCTATAGTAAAGGTTCACGGGGTCTTTCCGTCTTGCCGCGGGTACACTGCATCTTCACAGCGAGTTCAATTTCACTGAGTCTCGGGTGGAGACAGCCTGGCCATCATTACGCCATTCGTGCAGGTCGGAACTTACCCGACAAGGAATTTCGCTACCTTAGGACCGTTATAGTTACGGCCGCCGTTTACCGGGGCTTCGATCAAGAGCTTCTCCTTACGGATAACCCCATCAATTAACCTTCCGGCACCGGGCAGGCGTCACACCGTATACGTCCACTTTCGTGTTTGCACAGTGCTGTGTTTTTAATAAACAGTTGCAGCCAGCTGGTATCTTCGACTGATTTCAGCTCCATGAGTAAATCACTTCACCTACATATCAGCGTGCCTTCTCCCGAAGTTACGGCACCATTTTGCCTAGTTCCTTCACCCGAGTTCTCTCAAGCGCCTTGGTATTCTCTACCTGACCACCTGTGTCGGTTTGGGGTACGATTTTGTGTTACCTGATGCTTAGAGGCTTTTCCTGGAAGCAGGGCATTTGTTACTTCAGCACCGTAGTGCCTCGTCATCACACCTCAGCGTTAACAAGACTCCGGATTTACCTGGAATCTCCGCCTACATGCTTAAACCGGGACAACCGTCGCCCGGCTAACATAGCCTTCTCCGTCCCCCCTTCGCAGTAACACCAAGTACAGGAATATTAACCTGTTTCCCATCGACTACGCCTTTCGGCCTCGCCTTAGGGGTCGACTCACCCTGCCCCGATTAACGTTGGACAGGAACCCTTGGTCTTCCGGCGTGCGGGTTTTTCACCCGCATTATCGTTACTTATGTCAGCATTCGCACTTCTGATACCTCCAGCATGCCTCACAGCACACCTTCAACGGCTTACAGAACGCTCCCCTACCCAACAACACATAGTGTCGCTGCCGCAGCTTCGGTGCATGGTTTAGCCCCGTTACATCTTCCGCGCAGGCCGACTCGACCAGTGAGCTATTACGCTTTCTTTAAATGATGGCTGCTTCTAAGCCAACATCCTGGCTGTCTGTGCCTTCCCACATCGTTTCCCACTTAACCATGACTTTGGGACCTTAGCTGGCGGTCTGGGTTGTTTCCCTCTTCACGACGGACGTTAGCACCCGCCGTGTGTCTCCCGTGATAACATTCTTCGGTATTCGCAGTTTGCATCGGGTTGGTAAGTCGGGATGACCCCCTAGCCGAAACAGTGCTCTACCCCCGAAGATGAATTCACGAGGCGCTACCTAAATAGCTTTCGGGGAGAACCAGCTATCTCCCGGTTTGATTGGCCTTTCACCCCCAGCCACAAGTCATCCGCTAATTTTTCAACATTAGTCGGTTCGGTCCTCCAGTTAGTGTTACCCAACCTTCAACCTGCCCATGGCTAGATCACCGGGTTTCGGGTCTATACCCTGCAACTTAACGCCCAGTTAAGACTCGGTTTCCCTTCGGCTCCCCTATTCGGTTAACCTTGCTACAGAATATAAGTCGCTGACCCATTATACAAAAGGTACGCAGTCACCCCATAAAGAGGCTCCCACTGCTTGTACGTACACGGTTTCAGGTTCTTTTTCACTCCCCTCGCCGGGGTTCTTTTCGCCTTTCCCTCACGGTACTGGTTCACTATCGGTCAGTCAGGAGTATTTAGCCTTGGAGGATGGTCCCCCCATATTCAGACAGGATACCACGTGTCCCGCCCTACTCTTCGAGTTCACAACACATGCACTTTTGTGTACGGGACTATCACCCTGTATCGCCGGACTTTCCAGACCGTTCCACTACCACACATGCTGATTCAGACTCTGGGCTGCTCCCCGTTCGCTCGCCGCTACTGGGGGAATCTCGGTTGATTTCTTTTCCTCGGGGTACTTAGATGTTTCAGTTCCCCCGGTTCGCTTCATTACGCTATGTATTCACGTAATGATAGTGTGACGAATCACACTGGGTTTCCCCATTCGGAAATCGCCGGTTATAACGGTTCATATCACCTTACCGACGCTTATCGCAGATTAGCACGTCCTTCATCGCCTCTGACTGCCAGGGCATCCACCGTGTACGCTTAGTCGCTTAACCTCACAACCCGAAGATGTTTCGTAAAACACTTCAG